>NZ_QYUP01000090.1 GCF_003590855.1 Massilia cavernae | reverse complement strand
TCGTTCCCCACAGGTAGCTCGACGCTACGCCCTGCAGCTTGGCGTTGCCCGGCTCTTCGTACATCAGTGGCCGCATCAGCGGCACGCCGGTCTGGCTGTTGTCGAAGGCGGCGCTGTAGTTGTAGGGCAGCAGGCGGTAGCGCAGGCGGATCGCCTCGCGCGCCAGGGCCAGCGCCTGCGGCGAGCGGTACACCGGCTCGGACGCCACTTCCTCCTGCGCGTGCGGCCGGAAGATCGGCTGGAACACCCCGTACTGCAGCCAGCGCACGTACAGCTCGTCGTCCAGCAGCGCGCCGGCGAAGCCGCCAAGGTCGGAGTGCATGTAGGCCACACCCTGCATCCCCATCTGCAGCGCGATCTCCGGCTGTGACTTCAAACCGTCCCAACTGCGGCTCACGTCACCCGACCACGGGATCATGCCGAAGCGCTGCGAGCCCGAATAACCCGAGCGCATCAGGATGAACGGCCGCTGCGACGGGAAGTCCTTGCGGTAGCCTTCGTGGATCAGCCTTGCCCACTCATGGCCATAGATATTGTGCACCTCCGCCGCCGTGCCGCCCACGTGCCGCGTCGCGTCCGGATGCACCTCCGGCTCGCCGAGGTCGCCCCACCAACCGGCCACGCCGAGCGGCACCAGCCCCTTGTAGATATCCCAGAACCAGTTGCGCGCCACCGGGCTGGTGATGTCGATCAGGCCCGTGTTCCCGAAGAAGAAGTCGTAGCGGAACGGGGCGCCATTCGCGTCGGTGGCCAGCACCTTGCGGTCGACGGCCTCCTGCCAGCGTTTCGATACATTCAGCACGAACGGTTCGGTGATCAGGACGGTCTTGACGCCTTTCGCCGAGAAGTCGGCCATCATCTTCGCCGGGGTGGGGAAGTTCGCCGTGTCGAATGCCAGGTTGCCCATTCCGCCCTTCATGTCCGGCCCGAACCAGTACAGGTCGAACACGATGGCGTCGAGCGGCACCTTCTCGGCGATGAACTTGTCCACGGTGGCGCGCGCCTCCGCTTCCGAGCGGTAGCCGAAGCGGCTGGCGAAGTTACCGAGCGACCAGCGCGGCGGCAGCGGTTGGCGCCCGGTCAGGCTGGTGTATTCGTAGGCCAGCTGGTCCCAGCTGTCGCCCGCGATTACCTGGTAGGCCTTGCGGCCGCTGGAAGGCTCGTAGGACAGCACATTGTCCTTCTTCGAGTCGAGGTCGAGGAAGCCGGTGGTGGGATTGTCGAAGTGGACCATGTACATCTTCGACGACAGCACCAGCGGCATCCCGAAGCCCATTTGCTCCGAGCGCTGGCCGTAGCCGTAGTGCGCCTTGTTGTACAGCGGCAGCCGGTGGCCGCGCCGGTTCATGCCCAGTGCGCGCGCGCCGCCGCCATACAAGGCCTCGTCCGCGTCGAGCGCAAAGCCGATCGATTCCTTTGCTCCACGCCTGGTGTAGCCCTCCTGTTCGGCCAGCAGCGGCGTGCCCTTGTATGAATAGCTGATGCCGAAAGGCTCGCGCGTGACCGTGGCGCTGATGCCCTGCGTGGAAAACTGAAAACCGCCGTCGCCCGCCTTCAGGTCCGCTTTTGCCCGCCCCGGCGCCAGCACAACCGCATGCGAGCGTGGGTCCGGCGCCTCCCCGCGCGGCACGAACATCGTCTCCATGATGTAGTTTGAGTACGGCGTAATAAGGTAATAGCCGTCGTTGGTGACGACCTCCAGCCGGCCATCCTTCTGCTCGACGCGTTCGATCCTGCGGCTGCTATTCTGCGCGTTTGCGAGTGAGGGGAGCATCGCCAGCAGCATTGCTGCGGTGCTCAGGCATGTTCTGATCATGGAGTGGTGGCCTGGGGGAATGTTGATGAATGTAGTAAATGTACATCAGGCCGCAGTCTTTGTCATGACAAGGATTGGTGCCGGATCCCGCAGGAAGGCTGCTCATGCCTCAGAAAGAGGGCACATTGCTGATAAACTAAGCTTGCTAATAATTAACTACGCTTCTATGAAAATATCAACCTCCCTGCCGCGCTGGTCGATCGCAGCCCCGATTTTTGCCGGGCTTTTGCTTGCTGGACTAGCCGCCGGGGCGGGCGATGCTTTTGGCGTGTACTACACCGTACTGCTCGTGGCGGGCCTTTTCGGCGGCGTGCTTGCCGCGGTGTTTCACGCCGAGATCGTTGCGCACAAGGTCGGTGAGCCGTACGGCACGCTCGTGCTGGCAATCGCAGTCACCGCTATTGAAGTTGCCCTGATCGTATCGCTCATGATTGCCGGCGGCGAATCGACCACCGGCCTGGCGCGTGACACCGTGTTTGCCGCAGTCATGATCATCCTGAACGGCATGGTCGGATTGTGCATTCTTGCGGGCGCGGGCCGCCACGGTGAACAGACGTTTGGCCTGTACGGCGTTTCCGCAGCCCTGGCGACGCTCGCAGCGATCTCCGTGCTGACGATGGTCCTCCCGAACTACACGACCACAACGCCGGGTCCGATGTACAGCGCCAGCCAGCTGGGCTTTATCGCGGTGGTGTCGCTGGTGCTCTATGGCACCTTTGTACTCGTGCAAACAGTCCGGCACCGCGACTATTTTTTGCCGGAAGCCGCTGTCGGCGACGAGGATGTGCACGCACCGCCACCGCCGGCCAAAATGGCGTGGATCAGTGCCGGTATGCTGCTGGCTTGCCTGATCGGCGTGGTCCTGCTGGCGAAAGCACTGTCGCCGACACTCGAGAAGGTGGTGGTCGCGATCGGCGCACCCAAGGCGCTGGTCGGCATCATCATTGCGGCGGTCGTCCTCCTCCCCGAAGGGATCGCGGCATTCCATGCGGCGCGCGCGAACCGGCTGCAGACCAGCCTCAACCTGGCATTGGGATCGGCGCTGGCGAGTATCGGCCTGACCATTCCCGCCGTGGCGGTTGTTTCGCTGGTTACCGGCTGGACGCTGTCGCTCGGCATCGACGTCAAATCGACGGTGCTGCTGCTGTTGTCCCTCGTCGTCGCCACGCTGTCGCTTGGCACCGGCCGCACGACCGTCATGCAGGGAACTGTGCACCTGGTGATCTTCGCGGTCTACCTGTTCACCACGATCATTCCCTAGGCGCGGGGCGAGCGTCAGGTGCGGATGGCGCCCGGCCGGCCGTGTTCGACACGGAACTGGGCGATCGTCGCGGCACCTGAGCTGGCAAGCTTCACATCGTCGAGGCCCACAAAAAACACCTTGGTCGCGGTGGGGGCGACCTCCATCAGCATGAAGCCGCGCTTGTCGCTACGGCCGTACTTCACATGCGGGTTCATGTCGACATACTGGAGCGTGCGCGCCTGTGGACGCGAGCTGGATGAAATTGAAGTACCGCAAAACTCCGTCGCCAGCACCGGGTTCGCAGGGGAGGGCGGGCGGCTGAAGTCCGCCTTGAGGTCGCTGGCATAAAAGGTGTGCACGTCGCCCGCCAGTACGATGGGATTGGCCGCGCCGGTACGGGCTAACGTGTCGAACAGGCGCTGGCGCGCCATCGGATAACCGTCCCAGCCATCGTTCCAAACGCGCCCATCATCCGGCCCCAGCACCGGCGTCTGGCTCGACTGCGCCATCGGCGTCTGCTGCGCCAGGAAGTTCCAGCGCGCCTTCGACGCCTGCAGGCCGCCTGCCAGCCAGTTTTCCTGCTCGAGGCCCAGCATGCTGCGGGCCGGATCGCGCAGTTCGGCGCAGCTCGAGCGTATCACCGATATGGAGCCGCCCCTGTTCTTTGGCTGGCAGGCGTGATGCGCGCGGTACTGGCGGTCGTCGAGCACATGGAAGCTCGCCAACCGGCCCCAGTCGAAGCGGTCGTAGATGCGCAGCCTGGCAAAGTCGCCAAAGCCGCCCACCGCCGCGCGCAGCGGCATGTGCTCGTAGAAGGCCTGGTAGGCAGCGGCGCGGCGCTGCGCGAACTTCGGGTCGAGCAGCTCGTCGCGGTCGCGCGCGTAGTCGTTGGCCACTTCGTGGTCGTCCCAGGTGACGATCCACGGCGCCGCCAGGTGCGAAGCCTGCAGGTCGGGATCGCTCTTGTACTGCGCGTAGCGCGCCCGGTACTCGGCCAGCGAGAAGCTCTCGTCCACCCTGTGTGCCCTGGGCGGATGCTTCAGCTGGTACGGTCCCCACTCGTAGATGTAATCGCCGAGGAAGGCCACCAGGTCCGGCGCCGCGTTCGCGATGTGGCGGTGCGCGGCGTAGCTGCCGAACTCCCAGTGCTGGCACGAGGCCACCGCCAGCTTGAGCGTGCCGGGCATGGCGTCGGGCGTTGGCGCTGTGCGGGTGCGGCCGACCGGGCTGACGGCGTCGCCCAGCATGAAACGGTAGAAGTACCAGCGCCCCGGCGCGAGGCCGGTCGCGTCCACGTGGACGCTGTGCGCCAGTTCGGGAATCGCACTGGCGCTGCCCTTCGCCGCGATGCGGGTGAAGGCTTGGTCATGCGCGACCTCCCAGCGCACCGTGAATGCCACCTGCGGGACGGCTGCCGCGTTGAGCGGATCGCTCATGATGCGCGTCCACAGGATGACGGAATCGGGCAGCGGCGAGCCGGAGGCCACGCCAAGGCTGAACGGGTAGCTTGACAGGACCGGCTGCGCCGCGGCGCCGGCCAGCGGCCTGCATGCGGCCAGCACGGCAAGCTGGCCCGCGCCTGCCAGAAAGATGCGGCGCTGCTGATCCATGTGGGCCCCGTCAGACGTGGAGAAGCGACTCGAGCGGCGGCAGCTGGCGCGGCTTGCGGTCTTCGCCGGTGGCCACGTAGGTGAGGGTGGCTTCGGTCACCTTCACGGTGTCGGCGGCCAGCCGGTTACGCTCCGCATACACTTCGACATACACGGTAATCGAGGTGTTCCCGACCTTGACGATATCGGCGTAGAACGACAGCAGGTCGCCCACGAACACCGGATTCTTGAACAGGAAGGAATTCACCGCGATGGTCGCAACGCGGCCATTGGCGCGGCGGGTTGCCGGCAGCGAGCCGGCAATGTCGACCTGGGCCATGATCCAGCCGCCGAACACGTCGCCATACACGTTGGCGTCGGAAGGGGCGGGCATCACGCGCAGCTGAGGCATCTTTCCTGCTGGAAGGCCAATGTTGACAGGGCTGGGGGTGACGTTCTCGGGCTTGGTCATCTTGAAATCTCATGAAAGGCTACAATCGATCCCGATTGAACCATAAATTTCCGAGCTCTGCCATGCGCCGCCATTCCACCAGTACATCCGAACCCGCCCCTCAAGCCGATCCCGGCAAGCCAAAGCACGGCGACTGGGACACGCTCAAGACCCTGATTCCCTACCTGTGGGTCTACAAATGGCGGGTGATCGCCGCGCTGGGCTGCCTGATCGGCGCCAAGATGGCCAACGTCGGCGTGCCGCTGATCCTCAAGCGCCTGATCGACCACCTCTCGATCAGCCCCACCGATCCGCGCGCGCTGATGCTGCTGCCGCTTGGCCTGCTGGTGGCCTACGGCGCGCTGCGGCTGTCGACCACGGTGTTCACCGAGCTGCGCGAATTCCTGTTCGCGCGCGTGACCCAGCGCGCGGTGCGGACGATCGCGCTGCGCGTGTTCCGCCACCTGCACGCGCTGTCGCTGCGCTTCCACCTCAACCGCCAGACCGGCGGCATGACGCGCGATATCGAGCGCGGCACGCGCGGCGTCAGTTCGCTTATTTCGTACACGCTGTTTAACATCCTGCCGACGCTGGTCGAAATCACGCTGGTGCTGGGCTACCTCGTCGTGCAGTACGACATCTGGTTCAGCGCGATCACCGCGGTGGCGCTGGTCAGCTACATCGTGTTCACGGTGGTGGTGACCGACTGGCGCACCCACTTCCGCCGCACCATGAACGACCTCGATTCGAAAGCCAACACCAAGGCCATCGATTCGCTGATCAACTACGAGACCGTCAAGTACTTCGGCAACGAGGACTACGAAGCGAAGCGCTACGACGAAGGGCTGAAGAGTTTCGAGTCGGCCGCCGTCAGGTCGCAGACTTCGTTGTCGGTGCTGAACACCGGCCAGTCGCTGATCATCGCCACCGCCGTCACGCTGATCCTGTGGCGCGCCACCGAAGGCGTGATCGCCGGCACCATGACGCTGGGCGACCTGGTGCTGGTCAACGCGTTCATGATCCAGCTGTACATCCCGCTCAACTTCCTCGGCGTGATTTATCGCGAGATCAAGCAAAGCTTGGCGGACATGGAGCGCCTGTTCGGATTGCTTGAGCAGAACAAGGAAGTGGACGATTCGCCGGGCGCGCAGCCGCTGCACACGACGCAGGGTGCGCGCGTGGCGTTCTCGAACGTCGATTTCAGCTACGACCCGAAGCGCCAGATCCTGTTCGACGTCGACTTCACCATCCCGGCCGGGACGACGACGGCGGTGGTGGGCCACAGCGGCTCGGGCAAGTCGACCATGTCGCGGCTGCTGTTCCGCTTCTATGACGTCAACAGCGGCAGCATCACCATCGACGGGCAGGACCTGCGCGACGTGACCCAGGAATCGCTGCGTCAGGCGATCGGCATCGTGCCGCAGGATACTGTGCTGTTCAACGACACCATCGAATACAACATCGCCTACGGTAAGCCGGGCGCCAGCAAGGCCGAGATCGTGACGGCGGCGCGCGCGGCGTCGATCCACGAATTCATCGAAAGCCTGCCGGATGGTTATTCGACCATGGTGGGCGAGCGCGGGTTGAAGCTGTCGGGCGGCGAGAAGCAGCGCGTGGCGATCGCGCGCACGCTGCTCAAGAACCCGGCCATCCTGATCTTCGACGAGGCCACGTCGGCGCTCGATTCACGGGCGGAGCAGGCGATCCAGGCGCAGCTGAAGGAGATTGCGAAGAACCGGACTACGCTGGTGATCGCGCACAGGCTGTCGACGGTGGCGGATGCGCAGCAGATCCTGGTGCTGGATCACGGGAAGATTGTGGAGAGGGGGACGCATCAGCAACTGCTGGCCGCCGAGGGCATGTATGCGCAGATGTGGGAACGGCAGCAGGCGAAGAAGGATGAAGAACTCGTTGAAACGTAGGGCGGACAAGCCCGAAGGGCGCCTCCGCCGTTTTCGCCGGAACACCGCCAACTGTATTCGGGCCAATTCGGCGGAGAAAGGAGCATCCGCTGCTAGCGGATGCCGTTTCGCCGGCGAATCGCATGCGATTCGAAACCGTGCGTCTGTGAAGGCGCGTAGTCAGCATGGTGCAAGTCCATGTCAAAGGAGGTTATCGCCTTTGAAGCCGAAGGTAACTGCGTCGCCGCGAGGCGGTGTGGAGAGCAACCGAAGGCGAATGGTCAGTCCGTAGTAAAACGAATCCGATTCGGCAGGGTGCCGCGACGAGCCTGCGATTTCATGGCGAAGTCTGAGAAACCACGGTGAGCGCTATCGATAACGGTGAAAGCGACTCATCGGCACACCAAGTGGTTGGGAGCGGAATGACAGGAAGGCTAGGCGAGATAAGCAGAGAGAGCTGCCACCGCAGGTGAAGCGAGGCAGCAGTCAGAACCTTCATCGTACCGCGAGAAGCCCGGCGCAGAAACGCCCAAGGTGGACGAGAAATGCGGCTAGCAAAACCGCATCTAGGGATGGGAGGTAGGAAGAGAGATGGACGAAGGCCATATGGAACCACGGAAACGAGCTTCGTTAGTGTCGGCAACGACTAAACAAGAAGCAGAAGGCCGGATCAGCGAAAGCGGCAGCAGCCCCGAGAGCTGGACCTGGGTGGAAGGTTGCGTCTGGACGGAGGCCATGTTGGCGGCTCTGGGTAACGGAGTCAAAGGAGGTAAATGGTTCAGTCTGATGGACAAGGTCTACGCGCCAAAGACGCTGGCAGCGGCTTGGCAACGTGTGCAAGCCAACGCCGGCGCATGTGGAGTGGATCAAATGAGTGTGGGAATCTTTGCCGCCAATTCGCAGCGTTATCTGACTGAACTGAGTCAGGCGATACGATCTGGCAGCTATGAACCGCAAGCGATACGCAGAGTCACCATCGCCAAGGCAGGAGGCGGCGAACGTCCTCTGGGCATCCCGACGGTAAAGGATCGGATAGCACAACAGCCCTCAAATTCGTCCTCGAACCCGTGTTCGAACGCGAATTTCTGGACAGTAGCTATGGATTCCGACCGCAACGCGGTTGCAAAGACGCCCTGCGCGAAGTCCAGAAGCTACTCAATGCTGGCCGGGTCTGGGTGGTCGATGCCGACCTCAAAAGCTACTTTGACACCATCTCCCACGAGATGCTGATGGAGAAGCTCAAAAGGCGCATAGCGGACGGCAAGGTACTGCATCTCATTGAACGGTATCTTCAGCAAGAAATTGTTGCACAACTAAGTCACTGGGTGCCCACGATGGGTTCGCCACAGGGAGCGGTGATCAGCCCGTTACTCGCCAATGTGTATCTGCACGACCTCGATCAAGAAATGGCAAATGCAGGCTACAAAATGGTTCGCTATGCCGACGACTTCGTCGTGTTGTGCGAAAGCCAGGAGCAGGCGCAGGCAGCATTAGCGCGTGTCACAGAATGGGTGCAAGTTCATCAGTTGACGCTGCATCCTGACAAAACACATATTGGAAACTGTATGGAGCGCGGGCAAGGATTCGACTTCCTTGGTTACCGATTCGAAGCAGGCCACCGAAACATCCGACGCAAAAGCATCAACGCATTCCGCGACAAAGTCAGAGCCCTGACGCGCCGCAACTGTGGTCAGAGCCTGAAATACTTGGTGGATCGCCTCAATCCCATGTTGAAGGGCTGGCTTGGCTACTTCAAACATGCGAAGGGAGGCATATTTGCCAACTTGGACGGATTTGTGCGACGTCGCCTGCGGTCAATCTTGTGCAAACATAACAAGCTGGGGTACTACCACAGGAGTAAAGCCATCAGTCAACGCTGGCCGAAAACCTACTTCGCAAATCTCGGGCTGTTCACCCTTTACGAAGCTCGGGCCGCAGCGAGCCAATCCCGATGTGGAAACTCTCAACTGGAGAGCCGTATGCGGGAAAACCGCACGTACGGTTCGGAGGGAGGGGTGATCTGATCATCCCTACCCCTATCCGGCTACACCGGGCTTCGCCCTTGTCCGCCCTACGAGTCTAGGTTTGACTCAATACGTGTAGAACATCCGCTGGATGTCCTTGGTGTTGTTGGTCTTGGTCAGCGCCAGCATCAGCAGGATGCGCGCCTTCTGCGGGCTCAGCGTGTCGGCAACCACATAATCCAGCTCATCGTCGTTCGCCTCGCCATTACGCGCCAGGATACCCTGGCCGACGCGGCTTGCGCGCACGATGATCACGCCTTTGGCGCGTGCGGCCGCCAGCGAGGGACGGGTCTTGGCCGGCAGGCTGCCGTTGCCCACGCCCGCGTGCACGATGCCCTTGGCGCCGGCAGCGACAAAGGCATCCACCGCCACGCCGCCCACGTTCGCATGCGCCAGGCTCACCTCGACGTTCGGCAGCGCATTGAGTGCGCTGACATCGAACTCGGTCTCCACCGTGTGCTTGCGCGTCACCTGGCGGTAGAAGAACGGCTTCCCGCCCTGGAAGTAGCCCAGCATGCCCAGTTCCGGCGTACGGAAGGTGTCGACCATCGTCGTATTCGACTTGCTCACGTCGCGGCCCGCGTGGATCTGGTCGCTCATCGCCACCAGCACGCCGCGGCCGGCCGCCTCAGGGCTGGCCGCCAGCGATACCGCGTTGTACAGGTTGATCGGGCCGTCGGCCGAAATCGCGGTCGATGGACGCATCGACCCGACCAGCACCACCGGCTTGCGGCTCTTGACCACCAGGTTCAGGAAGTACGCGGTTTCTTCCAGCGTGTCGGTGCCGTGGGTGATGACGATGCCATGCACATCCTTCTGGGCCAGCAGCGTGTTGACGCGCTTGGCCAGCGTCAGCCAGTGCTCGTTGCTCATGTTTTCGCTGGCGATCTGGAACACCTGTTCGCCGCTGACGTTGGCGACCTTCGCCATTTCAGGCACGGCCTGGATCAGGCTCTGCACGCCGACCGTGGCCGCCGTGTAGCCGACCGTGGTGGTCGAGGTGGCGCCGGTGCCGGCGATGGTGCCGCCGGTGGCGAGGATGGTGATGTTGGCCAGCTTCGGATCGGCCGCCTGTGCGGACGCGATCAGGCACAGGAACCCCAGCAGCGCAAACATCTTCTGCGCGGATTTTTGGTACAGCATGCTATCTCCTTTAAACATTATGGCTTCTTGTAGACGACGCCTTCTTTCATCACGAACTTCACCTGCTGCAGCAGCGCGATGTCCTTCAGCGGGTCGCCGCTGACGGCGACGATGTCGGCGGCGTAGCCCGGTTCCACGGAACCGAGACGTTTGTCCTGGTCGAGCAGGGCGGCGGCGGCCAGCGTGGCCGAGCGGATCGCTTCCAGCGGCGGCATGCCGCCTTCGACCATGTAGGCGAATTCCTTGGCATTCTCGCCGTGCGGGAATACGCCGGCGTCGGTGCCGAACGCGATCTTCACGCCGGCCTTCCAGGCGCGCGCGAAGGTACCCTGGATCAGCGGGCCGATGGCGGCGGCCTTAGGGCGCACCAGCGGCGAGTAGTAGTCGGCTTCCTTCGACTTGTCGGCCACGTAGCGGCCGGCCGAGATGGTCGGTACGTAGTACGCGCCGTGTTTCTTGAACAGCGCCAGGACTTCGTCGTCCATGTAGGTGCCGTGCTCGATCGAGTCGATACCCGCGCGCAGCGCGCGCTTGATGCCTTCGGTGCCGTGCGCGTGCGCCGCCACGCGGAAGCCGTAGTCGCGCGCGGTGCTGATGATGGCGCGCAGTTCGTCCTCGGTGTACTGCGTATTCTCGCCGCTGCGTGCTGGCTCAATACGCCGCCGGTGGCCGTCACCTTGATCAGGTCCGCACCTTCCTTGTAGCGCGCGCGTACAGCCTGGCGCGC
>NZ_QYUP01000089.1 GCF_003590855.1 Massilia cavernae | reverse complement strand
TTCCACCTGCGACGCGGCGGCGGCCGTGCTGGTGGTGTCGGAGGCGGCGCTCAAGCGCTACGGGCTGACCCCGCGCGCGCGCATCCACCACCTCAGCGTGGCCGGCGACGACCCAATCTGGCACCTGACCGCGCCGATCGCCGCCACCCGGCGCGCGCTGGCCAGGGCCGGCATGGACCTCGGCCAGATCGACCTGGTCGAGATCAACGAAGCGTTCGCGTCGGTGGTGATGGCCTGGCTGAAGGAAACCGGCTACCCGCACGAACGCACCAATGTCAACGGCGGCGCCATCGCGCTCGGCCATCCGCTGGGCGCTTCCGGCGCGAAGCTGATGACGACGCTCTTGCACGAACTCGAACGCACCGGCGGGCGCTACGGGCTGCAAACCATGTGCGAGGGCGGCGGCCTGGCCAACGTCACCATCATCGAACGCCTCTAGGCGTCCGGGTCAACAATCCATCATCAGGAGAAGAAATGGGTATCTGCGATCAACGGGTCGTCATCATCACCGGCGCCGGCGGCGGCCTTGGCCGCGCCTACGCGCTCGCCTTCGGGGCCGAGGGCGCCAGCGTGCTGGTCAACGACGTACGGCCGGCGGCCGCCGAGGCGGTGGCGGCCGAGGTTACGGCCGCCGGCGGCCGGGCCATCGCCAACGGCGACGACATCACCAGCACGGTGGGCGCGCAGCGCATCCTCGACGCCGCGCTGGCCGCCTTCGGCGCGGTGCATGTGCTGGTCAACAACGCCGGCATCCTGCGCGACCGCATGTTCCTGTCGCTGACGGAAGACGACTGGGACGAGGTCATGCGGGTCCACCTGAAGGGGCACTTCTGCCTGGCCGGGGTGCTGGGCCGCCATTGGCGCGCTGAGGCGAAGGCCGGGCGGGCGCCGCAGGCGGCCATCATCAACACCAGTTCCGGCGCCGGCCTGCAAGGTTCGATCGGCCAGTCCAACTACGCCGCCGCCAAGGCCGGCATCGCCGCGCTGACCCTGGTGCAGGCGGCCGAAATGGCGCGCTACGACATCACCGTCAACTGCCTGGCACCGGCCGCGCGCACGCTGATGACGGAAAGCGCGATGCCCGACATGGTGAAAGCACCGGAATCCGGCTTCGACGCATGGGATCCGATGAACGTGGCCCCGCTGGTGGTGTGGCTGGGCAGCACGCTCGGGCGCGGCGTCAGCGGGCGCTGTTTCGAGGCCAAGGGCGGCGAACTGTCGCTGGCCGACGGCTGGCGCACCGGCACCGTGCGCGACAAGGGCGCGCGCTGGGATCCGGCCGAACTGGGCCCGGTGATCGACCAGCTGATCGCCGCGGCGCCGGCGCCGCAAGCAGTCTACGGCAGCTAGCCGGGCATCGTCCGACAAGACGATGCCGCACGCAAGGGCCCTCCTGATAATGGGATGAACGATGGCCGCCGCGGCGATCCGCCGGCGGCCCTTTTCCACTTCCACCGAGAGCCCATATCATGCAAGAAGCCGTCATCGTTTCCACCGCCCGCACGCCGATCGGCAAGGCCTTCCGCGGCGCCTTCAACGACACCGAAGCGCCGGTGCTGGGCGGGCATGTGATCCGCGCCGCGCTCGACAAGGCCGGAGTCGACGGCGCCGACGTCGATGACGTCATCCTCGGCATCGCCGCCCAGCAGGGCAGCCAGGGCTATAACCTGGGGCGCCTGTGCACCTACACCGCCGGCTTGCCGGAGTCGGTCGGCGGCATGACGATCGACCGCATGTGCGCCTCCGGCCTGGTCAGCATCGCCACCGCCGCCAAGGGCATCATGCACGGCGAATACAATATCGCGGTCGGTGGCGGCCTCGAATCGATCTCGCTGGTGCAGAACAAGCACAAGAACAGCTACCGGTCGCAGTCGCAGGCGGTGCTGGCGGCGGCGCCGGCGGCCTACATCCAGATGATCGAAACCGCCGAGATCGTGTCGCAGCGCTACGGCATCTCGCGCGCCGAACAGGACGCATATTCGTTCCAGAGCCAGCAGCGCACTGCGGCCGCCCAGCAGGCCGGCCTGTTCGGCGAGGAAATCGTGGCGCTGCCCAGCGTGCGCCAGTTGTTCGACAAGGAAGGGCAGCCGGCCGGCAGCGAAAACATGACCCTGCTCCAGGACGAGGGCAACCGCCCTGGCACCACGCTCGAGAGCCTTGCTGCACTGAAACCGGTGTGGAAGGACGGCAAGTGGGTGCGGGAGGGGCAGTTCATCACCGCCGGCAACGCCTCGCAATTGTCTGACGGCGCCTCGGCCTCGGTACTGATGAGCCGCGCCGAAGCCGCGCGGCGTGGCCTGCGTCCGCTGGGCGCCTACCGCGGCCTGGCCGTGGCCGGCTGCGGCGCCGAGGAAATGGGCATCGGGCCGGTGCTGGCCATCCCCAAGCTGCTCAAGCGGCACGGCATGACGGTGGCCGATATTGGCCTGTGGGAAATCAACGAAGCCTTCGCCTGCCAGGTGCTGTACAGCGCCCAACAGCTCGGCATTCCGGCCGAGCGCCTGAACGTCAACGGCGGCGCAATCGCCATCGGCCATCCGTTCGGCATGTCGGGCGCGCGGCTGGTCGGCCATGCGCTGCTCGAAGGGCGCCGGCGCGGCGTGCGCCACGTGGTGGTCAGCATGTGCATCGGCGGCGGCATGGGCGCCGCGGCGCTGTTCGAGCTGGAGTGATGGGGGGCGCCGACGGCGCCGACGGTGCTTGCGGGGAGGCGGTCGAATGCCTATACTTACTTGTAAGATGGAAATGAACCAAGACAATCCTTTGCCCGTACCGCCTCAGCTGTCGATCGAGTGCTTCAGCCACCTGGTGGGGGCGATCTACGACACCGCGCAGGATGCCGACAGCTGGTCGGCCTGCCTCGAACAGCTGCGCCGCAAGTTCGCCGGCAACTACTGCTCGCTGATCGTGCGGCGCGCCTCCGCCGCCGACATGGGCTACGTCATTTCCGCCTCGGGCGACCTGCGGGTGCTGTCGCGCCACCATCCGACGGTCGGGCTCAGCCCGTTTTCCAGCATGCGCCCGGAACGCGTGGTCACCACCAGCGACCTGCTCTCGCCGGACGAATGGCGCGCATCGCTGTACTACCGCGACTGGTGCGAACCGCACGGCATATTCCACGTGATGGCGGTCGATATCGACCTGCCCGGACTCGGCATCTACGGCTTGCGCATCACCCGCCCGCCCGAAGCGCCGGCGTTTTCGGCTGCCGACCGCAGCCTGTGCGAGTACCTGATCCCGCACCTGCGGCGCGCGCTTTCGCTGTATGCGGCGATCAACCATGACCGCCAGGTCGATTCGATGTACCGCCACGCGATGGGGCAGCTGATGGTGGGCGTCTTCGTGCTCGACGAGAACGGCGTCATCCTCGAACGCAACGCGATGGCCAACGACATCATCGCACGAGGCGACGGCATCACGATCTCGTCGAACAAGCTGTGCGCTTCCTACCCGGCGGACAACCGTAAGCTGTACCAGATGATCCAGAAAGTGCTCAGCCAGGGAGAGCCGGGCAAGACCTCGATGGTCGAGGCGATGTCGCTCAGCCGGCCGTCCGGCCGCGTCGCCTGGGGTGTGGTGGCGCAGGCGATCCACTCGACCGAATGGACCGAGGGCAAGCGCCGTCCCAGCGTCGCCGTGTTCATGCGCGATGCCGAAAGCCGCTCGGAACCGCCGGCCCGGCTGGCCCAGCAACTGTTCCAGCTGACCCCGGCCGAAACCGCGCTGGCGATCCAGCTGGCCAACGGGCTGTCGCTCGACGAAGCGTCGGAAGCGCTGAATATCCGCCGCAACACCGCACGCGCGCACCTGCGTTCGATCTTTTCCAAGACCGGGGTCAGGCGCCAGACCGAGCTGGTTCGCATCTTCCTCAACAGCGTGGCGCTGCTCGGCAACCAGCCCTAGGCCGCCGTGCTGCGCGCTCCCTGCGCGCCCCGGCGTCCTGCAAACGGACGATGCGGCACTGCCGCGGCGCGGCCATCATGGGCCACAACCAATCGAACCGGAGGCGCACTTGGGCAATCCCTATCAAGCACTGTTCCAACCGGGCCGCATCGGCACGCTCGAGATCCGCAACCGGATCATGATGGCGCCGATGGGCTCCAACTTCGCCGAGGAAGACGGTAGTTGCGGCGAGCGTATCCAGGCCTTCTACGAAGCGCGCGCCAAGGGCGGCGCCGGCCTGCTGACGATGGGCTCCTGCGCCATCGCCTACCCGCACGGCACCGCCGAGCCGTTCCAGGTCGGCGTCTCGCGCGACGATTTCATTCCCGGCCTGGCCGGCATTGCCGAGCGCGTGCACCGGCACGGCGCCAAGATCGCGATGCAGCTTCAGCATGCGGGCAAGACCGCCGCGCGCGACGCCGCCGAAGGGCGCGAGGTGTGGGTGCCGTCGCTGCCGCCGTCGTTCAAGACGGATATCATGGCCGCAATCACCAACGAGGAACTGGCCAGCTTCGTGCGCCCGCGCGGCGTGCCGAAACTGCGCGTGATGGAGCAGGCCGATATCGACCAGATGGTCGAGTTCTTCGCCGCCGCCGCCGCGCGCGCGCAGCAGGCCGGTTTCGACGCCGTCGAGCTGCATGCGGCACATACTTATATCCTGGCCGGCTTCCTGTCGCCGTACTACAACCGGCGCGAGGACGGCTACGGCGGTCCGATCGAGAACCGCGCGCGCCTGCTGCGCGAAGTGATCGCGGCGGTCAAGGCACGCACCGGCGCTGGCTTCCCGGTATGGGTGCGGCTCGATGGCGAGGAGCTGCGCACCCCGGGCGGCATCACGCTGGCCGATGCGGTGGCCACCGCGCGCATCGCGGTCGACGCCGGCGCCGACGCGATCAGCATGTCGGCCTACGCCATGATCGACACCGGCACCGCGTTCACCGAGGCGCCGCTGCCGCAGGCGCCGGACGCCTTCGTTGGCTATGCGCGCGCGGTGCGCGCGGCGGTCGATGTGCCGGTGATTGCGGCCGGGCGCATCGAGGCGGAAAGCGCCGCCGCGCACATCGCGCAGGGCGACTTCGACTACGTGACGATGGCGCGCAAGCTGCTGGCCGACCCCGACATTCCGATCAAGCTGGAGCAGAACAGGCCGCAGGACATCCGCCCCTGCATCTACTGCTATGCCTGCGTCAGCCAGATTTTCATCAACCAGCGCGTCAAGTGCGCGGTCAATGCCCTGACCGGACACGAATCCGAGGCCGCCATCGAGCCGGCCGCCGCGCCGCGCCACGTGCTGGTGGTCGGCGCCGGCCCGGCCGGCATGGAGGCGGCGCGCGTAGCGGCGCTGCGCGGGCACCGGGTCACCCTGGTCGAACGCAGTTCCCGGATGGGCGGCACGCTGTTCTTCGCCGGCCTGGCCTATCCGGAAAACGGCCGCCTGCTCGACTACCTGGTGAACCAGGTGAAGCAGTCGGCAATCGAGGTCTGCCTGTCGACGGCGGCCACGCCCGAACTGGTGGCGCGCCTGAAGCCCGACGCGATCGTGGTGGCCAGCGGCGCGCGCCGCGCGGCGCCCGCCATTGAAGGAGCCGGCCAGAAGCACGTGTGGAGCGGCGACGAACTGCGCCGACTGATGACCGGCGACGACGCCGACGCCATCGCCAAGGCCAAGCTCAGCCTCACCGAGCGCGCCATGTTCAAGGCCGGCGGCATGATCGGCGTGACCGACAGCGCAAGGGCCGTTCAAAGCCTGTCGAAGCTGTGGATGCCGATCGGCGCGCGGGTGGTGATCGTCGGCGGCGGCCTGGTCGGCCTCGAGCTGGCCGAGTTCCTGCTGGCGCGCGGACGCGCGGTGACGGTGCTCGAAGAAAGCGACAAGCCCGGGCGCGAACTGCCGATCGTGCGCCGCTGGCGCGTGCTGGAAGCGGTCGAAGGGCACGGCACCTTGCATCGCCAGGCCAAAGTCACGGCGATCACGGCAAAAGAGGTGGTGTGGCAGGACGCCGGCGGCGCCACCCGGCGCAGCGCCGCCGATTCGGTGGTGCTGGCGGTCGGCGCCGAAGCGGACGACAGCGTGACGCGCATGCTGGCCGGCTGCGGCGTGCCGCTGTACTCCGCGGGCGACTGCAACGGCATCGGCTACATCGAACAGGCCATGCACGAAGGGAATCGCGTTGGCCGGATGGTATGAACCGGGCGCGGCCCGGCATTCACGGAAACTGACTTTCAACGACAAGGACTGAACCAATGAAGCATGTACCCGCTCTGTTTTCCCTGGAAGGCCAGGTCGCCATCGTCACCGGCGCCGGCAAGGGCATTGGCCGCGCCTGCGCGCTGGCCTTGGCGCAGGCCGGCGCCGATGTCGCGCTGGCGGCGCGCACCGCGTCCGACCTCGAACAACTGGCCGAGGAAATCCGCGCGCTCGGCCGGCGCGCCATCGCCGTGCCTTGCGACGTCAACGATGAACAGGCGCTTGAGGTCCTGGTCCAGCGCACCGTCGCCGAACTGGGCAAAATCACACTGCTGGTCAACAATACCGGCGGCGGCGGCCCGACCAACCCGCGCACCGTGCGCGGCTCCGACTTCGGCTCGGTGCTGGCCTGGAACGTGGTGCCAGCCTACCTGCTGATCCAGAAAGTGGCAGGACCGATGCGCGAGGCCGGCGGCGGCGCCGTCGTCAATATCTCGTCGATGGCGGCGCGGCTGGCGCAAAAGAACTTCAGTGCCTATGGCGCCGCCAAGGCCGCGCTGAACCAGATGACGCGCAACCTGGCGCAGGACTACGCGCCTTACGTGCGCATCAACGCGATCGAGCCGGGCGCGATCCGTACCGACGCGCTGGCAGGCTACCTGACTCCGGAAATCGAAGCCGCGATGGTGCGCGCCACACCCATGGGTACGCTCGGCGAGGTTGAAGACATCGCCGCGGCGGTGGTGTATCTGGCCTCGCCCGCTGCGCGCTGGGTCACCGGCAAGATCCTGGGGGTCGACGGCGGCACCGAAGTGCCGGCCGGCGCCTGAACCAGCAAACAAAACAACTATATGGAGACCGCAATGCCACACCAGTCAATCCGCACACTGCTCGATGCACAGCGCGCCGCCTTCGCGGCCGAGGGCCCCGTCACCGCCGCCGTGCGCCGCGAGCGCCTGCAGCGCGTCATCGACCTGCTGGTCGAACATAACGACGCGCTGTGCGCGGCGATGGACGAGGACTTCGGCGGCCGGCCGCCCGTGTTCTCGATGATGAACGACATCCTCGGCTCGCTCGCCTCGCTAAAGCATGCGCGCGACCACCTGGAAGCATGGATGGCGCCCGAACCGCGCCCGAGCTTCGCCCCGTTCGACGCCTTCGGCGCGACCGCCTGGGTTCAATACCAGCCGAAGGGCGTGGTGGGCATCATCGGCACCTGGAATGCGCCGCTGTATACCCTGCTGTCGCCGCTGGCCAGTGTGCTGGCGGCGGGCAACCGCGCGGTGCTCAAGCCGTCCGAGATCGCCCCGCGTACCGGCGCCGTGCTGGCCGCCGCGGTGGCCGATTTCTTCGATCCGGCGGTGCTGGCCGTTGTCACTGGCGACGCCGCCGTGGCGGCGGAATTCAGCGCGCAGCCGTGGGCGCACCTGGTGTTTACCGGCTCGACCGGCGTCGGCAAGGCGGTGATGGCCGCTGCCGCCGCCAACCTGGTGCCGCTGACGCTGGAACTGGGCGGCAAGTCGCCGGTGCTGATCGGCCGTAGCGCCGACATCGGCAACGCCGCCGAACGCATCATCGTCGGCAAGTCCGGCAACGGCGGCCAGTTGTGCGTCTCGCCGGACGTGGTGTGGCTGCCGCATGAGCAGCTCGAGGCGTTCATCCGGGCCGCGCGCGCCTGCCACGAGGGAATGTTCCCCGATGCCACCGACGTGGTGGCGGTGGTCAACGAGCGCCATTACCAGCGCATTGCCGGCTACCTCGACGACGCGCGCGCGCGCGGCGCGCGCATCGAGACCGCCGGCACTGCCGACGGACGCCGGATGGCGCTGCACCTGGTGATCGATCCGCCTGCCGACAGCCTGATCGCCACCAACGAGATCTTTGGCCCGGCACTGGTCATCAACACCTTTACCCAGATCGGCGAGGCGCTGGATGCCGTGAATGCCGGACCCAACCCGCTGGCGTTGTACTACTTCGGCAGCGATGCGGCCGAACAGCAGCAGGTACTCGAACGCACCTTGTCGGGTGGTGTATCGATCAACGACGTCACGATGCATCCGGCGCTGGCCGATGCGCCGTTCGGCGGCGTCGGCGCTTCCGGCATGGGACACTACCACGGGCGCGAAGGCTTCCTCGCGTTCAGCCACGCGCGCAGCGTCTACCAGGCCGGCGGACACGACCCGCGCCGCGAATGGGGCATGCTGCCGCCGTACGGGGACCAGCTGCGCGCGATGATGCGCGCCGCCGTCACGCCCTGACGCTGCTGCGAACGGACGAGGAGGAACAGGGCATTGCAATTCTCGAGAATAGTTCTTGAAATGCTATTATTGATTGCATACCATCTCAACGAGTTTCGATAAGAAAGGGGTCTATGCGACCGTCCGTTGTGCTCGATATGAAGCGAAGCGCAGTGCGCGAAGCGACAGGCCGCTTCTGTGCGGCGAACCCGCGCGTCTTCGGATCGGTGCTGCACGGCACCGACCGGGACGGCAGCGACCTCGATCTGCTGGTCGATGCGCTGCCCGGCGCGACGCTGTTCGACCTGGGCGGTTTGCATGATGAGCTGGAATCGCTGCTTGGAATCCGCGTCGACTTGCTGACCCCGGCCGATCTGCCGCCGAAGTTCCGGGCCAAGGTACTTGCGGAGGCGCGGCCGGTATGAGCGAGAACCGCCTGCCCGATTACCTTGACCACATGCGGCAGGCGGCGACAGATGCATGTGGCTTCATGGAAGGGCTGGTCAAAGATGACTTCCTGAAGGACAAGCGAACCCAGCAGGCCGTCATCATGAGTCTCATCATCATCGGCGAGGCCGCGACGAAGGTGATGGATGTCTATGCTGAATTCACACAGGCCCATCCTGAGGTGCCTTGGCGCAGTATGCGCGGCATGCGAAACCGTATCGCGCACGGCTACTTCGACATCAACCTCGACGTGGTGTGGGACACCGTGCAAACGGCGCTGCCGGAGCTGCTCAAGCAGCTGTCCGCCGTACGCCAGGATGCCGACGATTAAGTCCGCAACGACGATAGGATAGAACCGTAATCGGCTACCGGATCGTCAATTTGGTGCACACATCGCGGTAGGGGTTCAGTCATGACAACGCGCCTGATCGATACCGCAAAACAGTGGGCGCGCACCATGAAGCGCGACGTGCACGCAGTATGGCTTGCTGCCCGCGATCCCCGCACGCCCTGGTTCGCCAAGGTACTCGCGCTGGCGGTCGCCGCCTACGCCGTTTCGCCCATCGACTTGATTCCTGACTTCATCCCGGTCATTGGCTATCTCGACGATCTTGTCATTGTGCCGCTCGGCATCCTTCTGGTCGTGCGCCTCATTCCGCCCGAGCTGATGGCCGAGCATCGAGAAGCCGCAGACAAGGCTTCCGAGCGGCCCGTCAGCCGGTTCGCTGCGGGCCTCATCATTGCTCTCTGGATTGCCTGCGCGGTTCTTGTGGCGCGCGTGTTCCTGTTACCCCTGCTTTGACGCCAGCTTCTGCAGCAGCCACTTCTCCACCGACGGGAAGACGAACTTCGAGACGTCGCCGCCCATGCTGGCGATTTCGCGCACCATCGTCCCGGAGATGAACTGGTACTGGTCCGACGGGGTCAGGAACATCGATTCGACATCCGGCATCAGGTAGCGGTTCATGCCGGCCATCTGGAATTCGAATTCGAAGTCGGACACGGCGCGCAAGCCGCGCACGATGATGCGGGCATCGTTGGCGCGCACGAAATCCTTGAGCAATCCTGAAAAGCTGGCCACCCGGACGTTCGGGAAGTGGCCCAGCACCTCGGTGGCGATGGCGACCCGCTCCTCGAGCGGGAACAGCGGGTTCTTGCTCTTGCTGTCGGCCACGCCGACCACCAGTTCGTCGAACAGGCGCGCGGCGCGCCGGACCAGGTCCTCATGGCCGCGGGTAAATGGATCGAAGGTACCCGGATAGACTGCGATAACCATGTGATGCTCCTAACGGCCCTGATAGGCGGGCTTGCGTTTGTCGATGAATGCCTGCATGCCTTCCTGCTGGTCATGGCTGGCGAATAATAACTGATTGGCCTTGCGCTCGAGCATGAGGGCGACGTCGAGCGGCGCATCCATGCCCGCCAGCACCACTTCCTTGATCTGCATGGCCGCCAGCGGCGGCATGGCGGCGATGGTGCGCGCCATCGCCAACGCTTCGTCCAGCACCTTGTCGTCCGGCACCACCAGGCTGACCAGGCCCATCTGGCTGGCTTCGGCGGCGCTGATCGGTTTTCCGGTGAGCAATATCCGCATGGCGTTGAACTTGCCCACCGCGCGCACCAGGCGCTGGGTGCCGCCGATGCCCGGCATGATGCCGATGCGAATCTCCGGCTGGGCGAAGCTGGCGTTTTCCCCGGCGATGATGATATCGCAATGCATGGCCAGTTCGTTGCCGCCGCCAAAGGCAAAGCCGCACACCGCCGCGATCACCGGTTTCGGGCAGCGCTCGAGCGGCGCCCATACGCGCTCGGTATGGCGCTGCATGATGTCGATCGGGCCGGCATCGACCATGCTCTTGATGTCGCCGCCGGCGGCGAACACCTTGGCGCCGCCGCTGAGGATGATGACGCGCACCGCCGGATCGGCGGACAGTTCGGTGAATGCGGCCGACAGCAGCGCCTGCAGGTTCAGGCTGAGGGCATTGGTGGCGTCGGGCCGGTTTAGCAAGACCAGGGCGACTCCCTCGTGCGGGCGTTCGACGACCAGTTCCGGCATGGCCGGTCCGGATGGGGCTTGCGCTGTTGCGCTGTGCATGATGGTTCCTCCTTCGCGCGCGGCGCGGTGCGCCAGCGTCATGCAGCGATCATCGGCGCTGGGAGCGGCGACGGCATCGTCCCTTTGGACGTATCCGTCGCCTCGGCGCGCTCCTACAGTAAGGTGACCATAACTACAGGGAACAATGACATGACCGAGTCCGACAATTTCAGCGGGCGCCTGGTGCTCGTCACCGGCGGCACCAAGGGCATCGGCCGCGCCATCGCCGAAGCCTTTCTCGCCGCCGGCGCACAGGTGATCGTCTGCGGGCGCACGGCGCCGGACAGCTTGCCTGCCGCCGGCAGGCGCAGCGCCAGTTTCATCGCCTGCGACGTCAAGGATAGCGACGCCGTCAAGGCCATGATGGGCACCATCGCCGAACGCCATGGCCGGCTCGACGTGCTGGTCAACAACGCCGGCGGCAGTCCGTCGGCCGACGCCGCGACCGCCTCGCCACGCTTCCACGACAGCATCATCCGCCTCAACCTGCTGGCGCCGTTCCAGCTGGCGCAGGAGGCCAATGCGATGATGCAGGCAGGGCAGGGCGGCGTCATCATCTTCATCGGCAGCGTCAGCGCGCTGCGGCCGTCGCCCGGCACCGCCGCCTACGGCGCCGCCAAGGCGGGCGTGCTGAGCCTGGTGACCTCGCTGGCGGTGGAATGGGCACCGAAGGTGAGGGTGGTGGCCGTCAGCCCCGGCCTGGTGCAGACCGAACAGTCGCACCTGCATTACGGCGACGCGGACGGTATCGCCGCCGTCGGCGCCACCATCCCGGCCGGCCGCATGGCGCAGCCTGCCGACATCGCCAACGCCTGCGTGTTCGTCGCCTCCGCGAAGGCAGCCTACATGAGCGGCAGCAACCTGCTGCTGCACGGCGGCGGCGAGAAACCGGCCTTCCTGGCCGCGGCCCAGCACTAAATTCCCTCCGCTTTGCGCGGCCGCCTGGCGGCCGCGCAAACCCCTTTCCTCAGCCCCGCGCCCGCGCCATCGTCAGCGCCGTGTCCTCGATCATGTCTTCCTGGCCGGCGACCATGCCGCGCCGTCCCAGCTCGACCAGGATGTCGCGCGCCGGCACCTTGTACTTGGCTGCGGCGCGCTTGGCGAATAGCAGGAAGGTCGAGTACACGCCGGCGTAGCCGAGGGTCAGCGCGTCGCGGTCGATCCGCACCATGTGGTCCATCATCGGCAGCACGATGTCTTCGGCCACGTCCATGATCTGGTAAAGATCGACTCCGGTCTCGATGCCCATCCGGTCGCAGACCGCGACCATCACTTCCAGCGGCGTATTGCCGGCGCCCGCGCCCAGGCCGTTGGTCGAGCCATCGATGCGGACCGCGCCGGCTTCCACCGCGGCCAGCGAATTGGCCACGCCCATCGCCATGTTGTGGTGGCCGTGGAAGCCGATCTGGGTCTCGGGCCGCAGCGCGGCGCGCAGCGCGGCGACGCGCTCGGTGACGCCGTCCGGCAGCAGGTAGCCGGCCGAATCGGTGACGTAGACGCACTGGGCGCCGTACGATTCCATCAGCAGCGCCTGCGCGGCGAGCCGCTCGGGACTGGTCATGTGGGCCATCATCAGGAAGCCGACCGTGTCCAGCCCCAGCTTGCGCGCCGCGATAATGTGCTGCTCGGAGACGTCCGCTTCGGTGCAGTGGGTCGCGACCCGCACCGTGTGCAGGCCGCAGTCAAACGCTTCCTTCAGGTCGTCGACGGTGCCGATGCCCGGCACCAGCAGCGCCGACACCTTGGTGTGCTTGAGGTGGGGGATCACCGCATTGAGATACTCGACATCGCTGTGGGCCGAAAAGCCGTAGTTGACCGAATTGCCGCCAAGGCCGTCGCCGTGGGTGATTTCGAGCAGCGGCATGCCGGCAGCGTCAAGCCCTTTGGCCACGGCCAGCATCTGGTCGATGGTGATCTGGTGACGCTTCGGATGCATGCCGTCGCGCAGCGTGTTGTCATGCAAAATGATCTTCTTGCCCTTGAGGTTCATCTGGATCTCCTTATGGTCAGGCCGCCACGCGTTCGAGCGTGAGCGTGCCGTTCAGCAGTTCTTCGGCGAACATCTCGGCGGTGCGGGCCGCGGCCGCCGTCATGATGTCCAGGTTGCCGGCGTATTTCGGCAGGTAGTCGCCCAGTCCTTCGACTTCGAGGAAGATTGAGACCCGGTTGCCGTCGAACACAGGGCCGTTCACCAGCTTGTAGCCGGGGACATACTTCTGCACTTCCTTGATCATGGCGTGGATCGAGGCGGTGATCGCTTCCTGGTCCGGAACGCCCTCGGTCAGGCAATGGACGGTGTCGCGCATGATGATCGGCGGTTCGGCCGGATTGAGCACGATGATCGCCTTGCTCTTCTTTGCGCCGCCGACCGCGCGGATCGCGCCGGCGGTGGTGCGGGTGAACTCGTCGATGTTCTTGCGGGTGCCTGGACCGGCCGAGCGCGACGAAGCAGTGGCGATGATCTCGCCATACGCCACCGGCTGCACGCGCGAGACCGCGGCCACCATCGGGATCGTGGCCTGGCCGCCGCAGGTCACCATGTTGACGTTCATCTGGCTGGTGCCGACCAGTTCCTTCAGGTTCACCGGCGGCACGCAGTACGGGCCGATGGCTGCCGGGGTCAGGTCGATCATCAGCACGCCCAGCTCATTGAGCTTGCGCGAGTTTTCCGCGTGGACGTAGGCGCTGGTGGCGTCGAATGCGATCTGCACGCCGTCGGCCAGCACGTGCGGAAGCAGTCCGTCGACCCCGTCGGCGGTGGTCTTGACGCCCATCGCGCGGGCGCGCGACAAGCCTTCCGAGGCCGGGTCGACGCCCACCATCCAGACCGGTTCGAGCACAGTGCTGCGTTGCAGCTTGTACAGCAGGTCGGTGCCGATGTTTCCGGGGCCGATCACGGCGCATTTAATTTTCTTCATGATTCTCTTTATTCGACAAAGTTGATGGAGCACCCGCCGAGGCCATGGATCTGCAGCGAGAAGGCGTCGCCGGCACTTACCGGCACCAGCGCGGCGAGCGAGCCGGACAGGATCAGTTCGCCGCTGCGGAACGGAATGCCGAAGCGGCCCAGGGTATTCGCCAGCCACGCCACCGCGGCGGCCGGATGGCCCTGCACCGCGGAGCCGAGGCCGCTGCAGGTGAGCGTGTTGTTGCGGTACAGGTCCATGCGCACCGCCGCCAAGTCGAGCGCGCGCGGCGCGGTGCGGCTGGCGCCGACCACGAACACGCCGCACGAGGCGTTGTCGGCCACCGTGTCCTGGATCCGGATTTCCCAGTTGCGCACGCGCGAGTCGACGATTTCGAAGCAGGGCGCGACCCAGTCGGTGGCGTCGAGCACGTCATCTAGCGTGATTGCCGTGCCGTGCAGGTCGTGCTTGAGCATGAAGGCGATCTCGCCTTCGGCGCGCGGCTGGATCAGGCCGGCCGCGGCGAGGCTGACGCTGGCGCTGGCGCCGTCCGGATACTGCATGGTATCGGTCAGGAAGCCGAAGTCGGGCTGGTGCACATTCAGCATCTTCTGCACCGGCTCCGAGGTGACGCCGATCTTCTTGCCGATCACGCGCTCGCCGGCCGCCTCGCGCCGCCTCAGCGTGTGCAGCGAGATGCGGTAGGCGTCGTCGAGCGTGATGGCGGCATGGCGCTCGGTCAAGGGGGCCAGCGTGGCGCCGCTGCGCCAGGCATGGAACAATTCGTCGCCGAGCGCGGCGACCAGGTCCTCCTGCATCGGGCTACCCATGATGGAGGAAGTCGATGCACATGCGGTTGAACATGGCGCGGTGCTCGACCTGCACCCAGTGGCCGCAGCGGTTGACCAGGATGGTGCGGATGTTGCGGCAATGCGCCATCAGCTTATCGGCGCCGCTGGCCGGATTGAACTGGTCGTCGACGCCCCAGAACGCCAGCACCGGGCAGCTCAGTTCGGCCAGGCGTGAGGTCATGTCGGGCACTTTCAGGATCGAACGCGCGGCCTGGGTCTGGGTGGCGGCGATCGGCGCGCGCTCGGCCAGGATGGCGTCGGTCAGCAGTGACGGGTCGTACAGCTGCATGGTCATCACGGCGCGCATGGCGTCGACGCCGGTCAGCATCGACTTGTAGACGGCGAACATGTTGGCCACGCCCGGCATGGCCAGGTAGGTGTCGAGCTGCTCGACGCCGCCCGGGGCCATCAGGATCAGGCGGCCGACATCCTCGGGATAGGCCAGCGCGTAGCCGATTGCGATCGCGCCGCCCAGCGAGTTGCCGAGCAGGGTCACCTGCTTGAGACCGAGCGCATCGACCAGGCCCTTGACGCCGGCGATGAAGAAGTCGAGGTCGTACTGCAGCAGGTCGGGTTTGCTCGACAGGCCGTAGCCGAGCAGGTCGGGCACGATGCTGCGGTAGCCGGCTTCGGCGAACTCAGGGAAGTTGCCCTTGAAGTTGCTGTAGCCGCTGGCGCCGGCGCCGGCGCCATGCAGGAAGATCACCGGCGCGCCGCTGCCGCTGTCGTGGTAGTGGATCTGGTGGCCGTTGCCGATGTCGGCGAAGTGGCCGACCGGGATGGGTGACTGCTGTTCCATGGTTTCCTTGTGGTGGATGGCAAACTGAATCGGGTTAGGCCCACAGGCTGGGCAGCCCCCGGTCGGTGGTGCCGACCAGGGTCTTGAGCAACTGGCGCAGCGCGGTGCCCTGCAGCGCGCCGATCCGTCCGCCAAGGTCGGCCTCGACCGCCTTGGCCGCAGCCAGGATGTGCAGGATGGCGTCGCTGCCGGCCGGACTCAGGCTGTAGCCGCCGCTGTCGCGGCGCAGCAGGCCGCGCGCGCAGGCCGCATCCAGCACCGCTTCGCTGGTCTCGAACCCGGTGTCGGCCATGTGGGCGGCGATTTCCGCCAGCGACATCGGCTGCCGCACGCTCAGCAGCGAGAGCAGGAAGAATTCGGGGTCGCTGATCCGCTTCTCGGCCAGCATCGGGCGGAAGCGCGCCATGAACTGGTAGTGGGCGCGCCCCAGCAGGTAGCCGAGCATGTCTTCGGAAAACGCGCCCACCTGCGGCGCCGCGGCCGCCTTGGGCGGCTCGCCCTTGTGCGCGGCGATGGCGTAGGCGCCGGAGACGTACAGCAGCGGCGCCAGTTCGGCGCGGTCATAGGCGATCACCTCGCCGACGAAGATGATATGGTCGCCGCCCTCGTACTGGAACACCGAGCGGCACTGGAAGCGCGCGCTGCAGCCGGGCAGCAGCGGCATGCCCGTGGCGCAGTCCTCGAGCGGCAGGCCGGCGAACTTGTCCTCGCCGGCGCGCGCGAAGCGGTTCGACAGCGCGTCCTGGTCGCTGGCCAGTACGTGCACGTTCCAGTACGGCGCGGCGGAAAACGCCGGCAGGCTGCGCGCGCTTTTGGCAAGGCTCCACAACACCATCGGCGGATCCAGCGACACCGAGTTGAAGCTGTTGGCGGTCATGCCGACCGCAACGCCGTCGTCGCCCTTGGTGGTGACGATGGTGACGCCGGTGGCGAACATGCTCAGCGCCTGGCGAAAGTCGCGCGGGTCGAATGCGCTCGAAGTGTCCACGGTTGCTCCCTTTTCTGATGTACAGGATCAGCTTGCGGCAGTTGGGCGCGGGCGGAATCCTCCACTTGGACTAGTCATGCGCGCCGCGTTAGTCCGCTCAGACGATGAAGCGGCGTGGCGGCGGTGGGAACATGCCTTCATGCCCCGCGCGTGGCGCGGCGTACAAACTACCGACAACGAGGAGTGAGATGAGCAGGCCTAACGAAACCTATATGACGCTCGATGCGATCAGGCTGATTGAAAGCGCACGCGCGCTGGTGCCGGTGCTGGCGGCGCGCGCCGCCGAGGCGGAAAAGGCCGGCAAGGTGCCGGTGGAGACCATTCGCGACCTGCAGGAAGCGGGACTGTTCCGGGTGCTGCAGCCGCGCCGCTTCGGCGGCTACGAGCTCGATCCGCGCGTGTTCTACCAGGTCCAGATGACGCTCGCGGAAGGCTGCATGTCGACCGCCTGGATCTATGGCGTGATCGGGGTCCACAACTGGCAGCTGCCCTTGTTCCCGGAACAGGCGCAGCAAGACGTCTGGTCGGGCGGCACCGGCACCTTGATCGCCTCGACTTACATGCCGACAGGAAAGGCCGAGCCGGTCGAGGGCGGCTACCGCTTCTCCGGCCGCTGGTCGTTCTCCAGCGGGGTCGAACATTGCCAATGGATCTTCCTGGGCGGCTTGCTGCCGAAGCAGGACGGTTCCGGCGCGCTCGAACACACCACCTTCCTGCTGCCGGCAGCCGACTTCACGATCGTGCATAACTGGGACGTCCTTGGCCTGCGCGCGACCGGCAGCCACGACATCGTCGTCGAGGACGTGTTCGTGCCGGCCCACCGCACCCAGCGCACCAACGACCACAGCGACGCCGGCTGCCCGGGGCGCGCGCACAACTCGGCGCCCCTGTACAAGATCCCGTTCACCCAGGTGTTCCAGCGCGCCGTTTCGGGCGCGTGCATTGGCGCCCTGCAGGGAGCGATCGACGATTTTCGCCGGCGCGCCGCAGCCCACGTCGGCAAGCACGGCGGCAAGACGGCGGAAGACCCGAACGCGCAAAGCGCGGTGTCGGAAGCGATGATGACGGTCGACGCCCTCAAGCTGGTGTTGATGCGCAATATCGCGCGCGTGGTCGAGTGCGCGGTCACCGGCGAGCGGATGTCGGTCGAGGACCGCCTGCTGCAGCGCGCCCAGTCGGCCCAGGTGCCGAAGGTGTGCGCCGAGCGGGTCGATGCGCTGATGCGCGCTAGCGCCGCCTCGGGCATGTACAAGACCAACCCGGTCGAGCGTACGCTGCGCGACATCTACCAGTCGCGTGGCCACATCGCCAACAACACCGACGCCTACGCGCGCGCGCATGGCGCCGTCATGCTTGGTTTGCCGAACGCCGATCCTTTCGTGTAAGCGCCAGGGCGGTAAGAAAAGAGGCCGGGTGCTGATGCGCACCCGGCCTTTTCTTTTCTTAGAACGTGGATTTCAGCGTAGCGCCGATGGTGCGCGGCGGCGCATAGTAGGCCTGGCGCAGGTTGCCGAAGCCGGGACCGAAATCGATGTAGTTGGCCACGTGCTCCTTGTCGAGCGCATTGCGCGCCCAGAACGCGATCTCATGGCGCGTGCCGCCGACCGCAATACCCGACAGCGCCAGGCGCAGGTTGAGGAAGCCCGCCGCGGCGATCCGGCTGTTGCCGGCCACCGCGGAGGACGGGTCGGTTTGCCGCAGCTGGTAAGGATAGCTGTAATGCGAAGCGGAATACACGTAGTCGGCCAGCGCGCGCCAGGTGCCGTAGGAGTTGCGGCTGAGGGTGGCGTCGGCCAGCAGGTTCAGGCTGTGCCTCGGCGCGTGCACCATGGCACGGTTGTCGGCGACGTTGACGCCACGGTCGATGAATTCGTCGTAGTGCGCGCTGAGGTAACCATAGCTGGCCTGCAGGCGCAGGTCCTGGGCCGGACGCGTGCCGAATTCGAGTTCCAGCCCGCGCGTGGTGGCCTTGCCGGCGTTGCGGATGTTCGACGCCGCCGCGCCCTGGGCGGTGAAGATCGATTCCTGCAGGTCGGTGGTGAGGTTGTTGAACAGCGCCAGGTTGAGGGTAGTCCCGCCGGCCAGCGTGGTCTTCAGGCCCGCTTCGACCGACTTCAGCTTCTCGGGCCGGAACGGGGTCAAGGTTTCGACGACGTCGCTCGCCTCGCCGTTGAAGCCGCCGCTCTTGAAGCCTTCGGCGTACTTGGCGTAGACGTTGACGCGCGCGTTGACTTTGTAACCGACGCTGAGCAATGGCGTCGTCGCGCGGAAGGTCGCCGCGCCGGCGGTGCCAAACGGTACCGACACGCCCGGGCCGGCCAGGAAGCGGGAAATGGTTTTGTCTTCTTCGGTGTAGCGCAGGCCGGCGCTGACCCTGAGCTGTTCGGTGATCTGGTAATCCAGCTGCGCGTAGGCCGACTTCGCGTCGGTGGTGAAACCGTATTGCGAATCGTAGTTGGCGGCGCCGAAGAAGAACGACTGCGGATTGTTGGTGAAGCCATCGTCGCGGAATGCGTACAGCCCCATCACGTAAAACCAGGCGCCGCGCTGGCCGGTCAGTTGCAGTTCGGCCGACCGTTGCCGGTAGGTCGAATGGCGCTCCGCCTGCGCCAGCGGGATCGGCGAGCCGTCCAGGTCAAGGCCGTCGTCCCAAGTCAGGGCGCGGGTGGCGACAGTGGCCTTCAGGGTGTTGCCGGCGTCGAGCTTCCAGTCGGCGCTCAGCGCGTGGCCGTCGCTGTCCATCTTTTCCAGCGATGGCGCGTCGACGCTGGCGCGTTCGGTGCGCCCCTGCGTGACGACGATGCCGGGAACAGGCAAGTCGGAATGCACCACCTGCGAGAAGCTGCCGTTCTGGTCGGCGCGGCTGGCGTCGTAGCGGTAGCTGAACTGGACGTCTTCGCTGGCATCGGCGTCGAGCGCGATGCGGGCGGACTGGCCGTCGCGGTTGTTCAGCTCCGGCACCGAGCTGCCCGGCGTGGTGGTGACCCAGCCGTCGCGCCGTTCTGCGCGCATGCCCACCGTGGCCTTGAAGATGCCCACGCGCGGCAGGTCGAGCGTGGCCTTGCCGACCCGCGCGCGGTAGTTGCCCACCTCGAGCGTGGCGGATCCGCCCAGTTCGCCGGATGGCTTGCGGGTGATGAAGTTGATCGCGCCGGCCATCGTGTTGCGCCCGTACAGGGTGCCTTGCGGGCCGCGCAGCACCTCGACCCGTTCGAGGTCGACCAGGTCCATCACCGCGCCTTGCACCTTGCCCGAATAGACGCCGTCGACGTACATGCCCACCGTCGGCTCCCAGAACAGCGCGGGATTGATGGTGACCGAGCCGCGGATCGAGATCTGCGCCGCCGTCGAATTGCCGGGGGTGTGGGTGACGGCCAGGTTGGGCGCGATCGAGCCGAGGTTAGCGACGTTGTCCAGGCCGCGCATCTCGAGTTCGCGGGCGCTGAGAGCGGTGGCCGCGACCGGCACGTCCTGCAGTTTTTCCTTGCGCTTCTGGGCGGTGACCATCACCACTTGCGGCGCGTCGTCGGTGGCGGCGGGCGGCGGGCTCTGGGCGAGGGCAGGGGCCGCGAAGGCGGCCCCGAGCAGCTGTGCCAGCAGGGTTAGTCGGTATTTCGCATGGATGGTTGGATGCATTTTGTCCCTTATGAATTTTTTTTGCGGAAGTGCAGCGCCCCGAAGCGAAGCGTGCCTTGCTTGATCATAAAGACTGAACGAAATACACCATCGTCCATGCGGACTAGCGGCGCTGGAGCGCCCCCGGAACGGGGGCGTTGCGGCTCAGAGCTGGGCGCGGCGCTGGGCCCAGGGACGTTCGCGCTCGAGTTGCGCGGCGAGGCGGAACAGCAGGCCTTCGGCGCCGATGCGTGCGGTGAACATCATGCCGATCGGCAGGCCGTCATCGCTCCAGCCGAGCGGCACCGACATCGACGGCTGGCCGCCCACGTTGGCCGGGAGGGTAAATGCGGCGCTGCCCATCGCGGCGCGGGCGTACGACTCGTAGGCCTGGTCGAGCGACAGCGCGCCTAGCAGCGGGGTGACGGTGGCGGTCACCGGCGACAGGATCACATCGTATTTGGCCAGCATGCTTTCCATGCCCATGGTGATGCTCTCGAAGCCCTGGCGTGCGCGGTACAGGCCTTCGCCGGTGACGGTGGCGCCGTTGCGCAGGATGTGGTGGGTAACCTGCTCCAGCTCATCGGTGGCAAGCGCGCGCCCGAGCTGCTGCTCGCGGTCGCGCACGGTGGCCAGCAAGGCCGCGCCGACCACGGCGCCGTGCGAGCCGAACAGCTGGCGCGGATCGAGCCCCAGGCGGTCGGCGTCGACATGGTGGCCGAGGCCGAGCAGCAGCTTCACGGTGTCGTCGAGAGTGCGGCGGATGGCCGGATCGAGCGGGGCGCCCGTCAGCGCATCGGCGACCAGGGCGACGCGCAGCTTGCCAGGCGCTCGCTTGAGCTCGGCGACAAAGGGGCGCTCCAGCGGTGCGCTCCAGTACGGGCTGCCCGCTTCGTGGCCGTGGCCCACGTCGAGCAGCAAGGCCGAATCGCGCACGCTGCGCGAGACCACGTGGCCGACGCTGGCGCCGAACCAGCCTTCGTAGCGCAGCGGTCCGGACGGCGTGCGGTAGCGGCTCGGCTTCAGGCCGAACAGGCCGCAGTACGAGGCCGGGATGCGGATCGAGCCGCCGCCGTCGGTGGCGTGGGCGGCCGGGATGATGCCGGCCGCCACCGCGGCGGCCGCGCCGCCGGACGAGCCGCCGGCGCTGTGCGCCAGGTTCCACGGATTGCGGGTCTGGCCCCACTGGCGCGATTCGGTGGTCGTGCTCAGGCCGAACTCGGGCGAGGAGGTCTTGCCGAACACCACCGAACCTGCCGCTTCGTAGCGCTCGACCAGGGTGCTGCTGCGCTCGGCTGGTGGGGCGTCGCGGAACAGCCGGCTGCCGTGGGTGGTGACGGTGCCCGCCACCTGGGTTTGCAGGTCCTTGACCAGCATCGGCACCCCGGCCAGTGCGCCGCCGCGGCCGGCGCCGCCAGCCAGCAGCGCGCGCGCACGTTCGTCGTGGCGCATCACCACCGCATTGACGCGCGGGTTGACCGCATCGCAGCGCGCCATCGCCGCCGCCATCAGTTCGGCCCCGCTGAGCTGGCGGCGCCGTACCGCCTCGGCCATCGCGGTGGCGTCCAGCGCCAGGTAGTCGGCGCTGCTGATGGCGCCGCGGGGAGCGGCCTGCGCCGCGCGCGCGAACGGGCCGAGCAGGGCGGCGCCGGCGGCCAGGGTGCCGCCCGCGAGCAGGCGGCGGCGGCCGTTGTCGGGAACGCCGGATGGGGTAGGTTTGGTCATGTACTGGTTCCTGTCGATAAAGGTGGTCAAGGCGATATTTGCAGCCCGTTTCGCTGGCTGCAACGTCCCAACGGACTAGGCTGCGGCGCGGCGCGGCTCTCCCGGCATCCCGAGCCCGCGCTCGGCAATGATGTTGAGCTGGATTTCATTGGTGCCAGCATAAATCGTATCGGCCCGGCTGAACAGGAACAAGGCTTGCAGGCGGCTGCGGCGGGCATCGTCCGGCGCGACCAGGTTGCCGTCGGCGCCCAGCACGTCCATCGCCAGTTCGCCCAGCGCCCGGTGCCAGTTCGACCACAGGTACTTGTGGATCAGCCCGGCGTGGCCGGCCGCGTCGGACAGCATCCGCAGCGCGTTGTAGCGCATGGCGTGCAGGCCGGCGCGGGCCTGGCCGATGCGGCGCCGCAGCACCGGGTCGCGCCAGGCGCCGTTGGCGCGCGCGGCGTCGGCCACCAGCTCGAGTTCATGGCGGAAATGCATCTGCTGGCCCAGCGTCGACATGCCGCGCTCGGCGACCAGCAGGTCCATGGCGATGCGCCAGCCGTCGCCGGGCGCGCCGACGACGTCGGCGGCGCTGGCCCGGGCGCCGTCGAAGAATACTTCGTTGAACTCGGACGAACCGCCGATCTGGCGGATCGGCCGCACCGTCACGCCGGGCTGGTCGAGCGGCATCAGCAGGAAGATCAGGCCCTGCTTGCCGCGCGTGCCCGGCTTGCAGCGCGCCAGCACGAAGATCCAGTCCGCTTCATGCGCCAGCGAGGTCCAGACTTTCTGGCCGTGCACCAGCCAGTCGCCGCCGGCATCCTGCACCGCCCTGGTCTGGACGTTGGCCAGGTCCGAGCCGGCATGGGGTTCCGAATAACCCTGGCACCAGAACATCGTGCCGTTGCGGATGCCGGGCAGGAAACGCGCCTGCTGGTCCGCGCTGCCGTGCGCGATCAGGGTAGGGCCGATCAGCCCTTCGCCGATGTGGCCCATCCTGCCCGGCCCGCCGGCGCGCGCGTACTCCTCGTGGACCACCAGCTGCTGGGCGGGCGGCAGCTCCCGTCCGCCGGCGCTGCGCGGCCAGCCGACGCAGGTCCAGCCGCCGGCCGCCAGTTCCGCTTCCCATGCCTTGCGCTCGCGCGGGAAGGCGTCCTCGTCGCCCGGGCCGCCCCGGTGATGCAGCGGCGCGTACTGGCCCTTCAGGTGCTGGTGCATCCATGCCGCGACTTCGGCGCGCAGGCCGGCGTGCTCGCCTCCTGTTTGCAGCGGCGGCGCTTCCTCCAGCAGGGCGGTGCAGCCGGCGTCGTCGCCCAGCCAGTGGCGCGCCGCCTGCGCGCGCTTGAAGTACAGGTGCGGATCGTACTCCCAGGTGAAGCCCACGCCGCCGTGCAACTGGATCGCCTCCTGCGCGCAGAAGAACAGCGCCGTGCCGGCGGCATCCTTGGCGCAGGCCGCCTCGAACCCGAGCGCGCCGTCCGGCAGCGCGGACGCAGCCCGCAGCGCCCCATACACGGCCGCGCGCGCCGCTTCCAGCATGACGAGCATCTGCGCGCAGCGGTGCTTGACGGCCTGGAACGAGGCGACTGTCCGGCCGAACTGGTTGCGCTGCCTGACGTAGTCCAGGGTCAGGTCCAGGCATTGCCAGGCGCTGCCGACCTGTTCCGCGGCCAGCGCAAGCATGGCCAGGTGGACGGTCTTGTGCAAACCGGCGCCGAGGGCGGCCGGGTTGTCCTCCGGGTCGATGCGGATGCCGGCGGCCTGTTTCAGTGCCAGCCGCGCGATCGAGCGCGTCGCATCCAGGGCCGGCAACGCCGTCACGGCCACGCCGTCGGCATTCGCGTCGAGCGCGAACAGGCCGAATGCGCCGGGTTGCCAGTCCAGGCGTGCCGGCACCAGCAGCAGTGCGGCCTGGGCCGCGCCGGGCACCTGCGCGACCTCGCCGCTCAGTGCGTAGCCGGCGCCGTGGCGGCTGGCGCTCACGGTACACGCGGCCGGATCCCAGCCGGCCGGCGCCGGCAGTGCCAGCGCGGCGCCGAGCGTGCCGGCGGCCAGCGCCGGCAGGTAGCGCTGCTGCATCGCCGGGGTGGCGGCATGCAGCAGGGCGTCGGCCGCCAGGCAGGCGCTGGCCAGGTAGGGCACGGGCGCCAGGCGCCGGCCCATCTGCTCCATCAGCAGCGCGCGTTCGACCTGTCCCATGCCCATCCCGCCCAGCGCCGACGGGATGGCGACGCCGCACCAGCCCAGTTCTTCGCCCATTGCGCGCCACAGGCCGGCGTCGTGGCCATGCGCCTGCCGCATCGCGGCCGAGCCGCTTTGTGCGGCCAGGAAGGCGGCCGCCGCGTCGCGGATCATTTCCTGTTCCGGGGTCAGTGCGAAATCCATGCTGGTTTTCCTAGTTAGATGCGATGCCTTCAAGGTAGGGCCGCGCCAGTTGCGCGGCGTCGTCCGAAGGGACGATGCCCCGCTTGCGCGGCGGCGCGACCATGTATAAACCGCATCCAACCTGGACCCGCCATGCAAGCCACACCGATCCCAACCGTTTCTCCCCGCGCCCACCTCAGCCTGGCGCTGCTGGCGCTGGTGTATATCTTTTCCTATATCGACCGCCAGGTCATCTCGATCCTGATCGAGCCGATCAAGCGTGAGTTCGGCGTCTCCGATACCGCGATGGGGATGCTGACCGGCCTCGCGTTCGCAATTCTGTACGCCGGCCTCGCCGTGCCGGTCGGCAAGCTGGCGGACCGCGGCAACCGCCGCAACATCGTCGCTTTCTGCTGCGCGCTGTGGAGCCTGGCCACGCTCGCCTGCGGCCTCGTGCCCAGGTTCTGGATGCTGGTGGTGGCGCGCATGTCGGTGGCGGTCGGCGAAGCGGGCGGCATGGCGCCGTCGATCGCGCTGGTATCCGACCTGTATCCGAAAGAGCGGCGTTCGCTGGTGATCACCCTGTTCATGATGGGACCGAACCTGGGCGTGCTGATCGGCCTGGCGCTGGGCGGCTGGATCGCGCAGCAGTACGGCTGGCGCGCGACCTTCGTGTGGTTCGGCGTGCCCGGAATGGTGCTGGCAGGGCTGGTCTGGCTGCTGGTGAAAGAACCGCGCCGCGGCGCCTTCGAAGCGCCGGCGCCGGCCGATGCGCAACCGTCGGCGGATGCTGGCGCTACTGGCGATCCCGGCGTTCCGCAACGTCTGCCTGGCCTGCGGCGTCGCCGGCGTCGCGGGGTACGGCTACGGGGTCTGGACGCCGAGCTACCTGGTGCGCTCGCATGGCATGTCGCTCGCCCATGCCGGCCTGGTGTTCGGAGTGGTCAGCGGCGTCGGCGCGATCGTGGGTGCGCTGCTCAGCGGCCTGCTGTGCGATAAGCTGGTGCGGCGCGACACGCGCTGGCAGCTCGGCCTGCCGATGCTGGGCGTGGCGTTGAGCATTCCGGCCTCGCTGGCGTTCTTCCTGTGGCCGAGCGGCGGCCACTGGATGCTCGGCGCGCTGAAGGTGCCGCATCCCGATCGCGTTCGCATTCATATTTGCGCTGTTCGCCAGCTGGTGGCCGGCGCTGTCGTACAGCGCCACCAGCCACATGGTGCCGGCGCACCAGCGCAGCACCGCGGCCGCCACGCTGAACCTGTTCATGACGCTGCTCGGCCTCGGCATCGGCCCGATGGCGATCGGCTCCCTGAGCGACTGGTTCCTGCCGCTGTACGGCCAGGAGGGCTTGCGCTACGCACTGGCCAGCGCGATGTGCCTGATGGTGTCTCGGTCGTCCTGTACGGCCTGGCGATGTCGCCTTACCGCACGCGGCTGGCGTCGATGGCGCCTGCGGCCCACCCCTTTGGTAAGCGAGAAATAGCAGAATGACTGCATCTTCCCCTGTGGTGCTGGTCACCGGCGCCAGCCCGGCAATCGGCGCCGCCACGGCTTGGGCTTTCGGCGGGGGGGCTAGCGCGACCACGCTCACCGCGATCACCGCCCGCAGCCAGGTCGCAGGCGAACCCGCTCCAGAGCACCACCACCAGGTTGCGCCGGCCTGACGCAGCGGCTGGCGGCAGCCTCGCCACCACCGCGGCGGCGCTCGATGTGCGGTGGGCGCCCGACGTGTTCGTCCATCCGATCTTGGATCCTGATGGTCGCGCGCCTCGCTCGAGCCTGCGCGTCCGATGCGGTGCTGGCGCGGCTTCGCCGGGTCGACTGTTGATCACCAATGCGGTCACCGGCCGCGAGATGAACGCCATGCTGCCGACCTGGACGACGCCGGCTGGCGGCACCCTGCACGGCAATGTGGTGTGGCGCCATTGCGCCTGGTGCCCGCCTGCTTGCCGCATGATCGCCAAGGCGGCGGCCAGGTCAATCAACGTTGTTCGCGCGCCGGCAAGAGCGGACCCTGCGGTGGCGGCCGACCCAGGCGGCCTGGGGCTTCGCCTACGGCCGCTTTCGAAGGCGGCGATGGCGCGCAATGGCTGGCTGGCATCAACCTCGAACACGGCGCACAGGGCTGCGCGCCTTCGCGTCAACCCGGGCCTGGTCAGCACCGAGCCGGTCACGCCACCTGGGGCGAACGGCGGGCGCACTGGAGCAGCGCTACGGCTGCGATTGAAGCGGCTGCGATCGCTGCCACCTTGCTGTGGCTGGCCACCGACCGGACGCGGCGGGCGCTGTCAAGGTCGGCCGGATGCTCGACTGTCAGCCCCTCGCGCGCGAGCGCGGGCTGGGGCGGGAGTGATCTGGATAAGCCCCCCATACAGCGTGCGCGCCTGGCTTGCACGCCACGGCGGCTCCCAGCATGGCGCCGCTGCCCGACTGGCCCGATCCGGCGCGAGCTGGGATGGAGCGCCCGGAACCGTCCCAGCGCCTGCGGCCGACCCACCTCCGGCGCGGCCGATGTCCGCGGGCGCACCAAGTCGACCATTGAATTACTGAACCACGAGAATCGAGACCCATGAAACCGAGCTCCCAGTATGTCCCGCCGCACGGCCCTGTTGGCCGGCACTCGTCTCGTCACCTCCGCCGCCGGCGCCGGCATCGGCTTCGCGGCCGCGCTGCGCTGCGCCGAAGAAGGCTGCCGCGCCTGTTCATCTCCGACGTGCACGCAGTCGGGCCGTTGGCGAAGCGGGTCGGGGCGATCCCAGCAAAGCCGGCCTTGGCAGGAAGTGCACGGCCAGCTGTTGCGACGTCAGCAAGGGAAGACCAGGTGCAGTCGCTGGTCGGCGCCGCCGAAAGCGTGATGGGCGGCACCGACGTGCTGATCAACAATGCCGGCCTCGGCACCAGCAAGCTGGTGGTGGAGATGGGCGATGACGAATGGCACAAGGTGATCGACGTCACGCTGACCGGCACCTTCCGCATGACGCGCGCGATGCTCAAGGCGATGCAGCCGCGCGGGCGCGGCGTGATTGTCAACAACGCCTCGGTGCTGGGCTGGCGCGCGCAGGCCGAGCAGGCGCACTACGCCGCGGCCAAGGCCGGGGTGATGGCGCTGACGCGCTGCAGCGCCCTCGAAGCGGCCCCCTTCGGCGTGCGGATCAACGCCGTCGCGCCGTCGATCGCGGTGCACGCCTTCCTGAAGAAATCCGCCTCCGAGGAACTGCTCGACGAGCTGACCAGCAAGGAGGCGTTCGGCCGCGGCGCCGAGCCTTGGGAAGTGGCCAACGTCATGGTCTTCCTGGCCAGCGACTATGCCTCCTACATGACCGGCGAAGTGGTGTCGGTGAGTGCCCAGCATGCGTGACGACAGCACCGGCAAGCGCTTCGGATCCGTCGCCGCGGTGATGGCGGCCCAGGGCTGCGACCTCGGCGTGACAGAGTGGATGACGCTCGGCCAGGACCGGATCGACCTGTTCGCCGATGCCACCGGCGACCACCAGTGGATCCACGTCGACCCGGTGCGCGCCGCCGAGGGCCGTTCGGCGCCTGCGTCGCGCACGGCTACCTGACCCTGGCGCTGGCAAACTGCTTCCTTCCGCAGCTGGTCGCCTACGACCGCCTGAAGATGGGCGTCAACTATGGCTGCGACAGGGTGCGCTTCCCGGCGCCGGTGGCGGCCGGCGCGCGCGTGCGCGGCCACGGCCTGGTGCTGCGCGCCGAGGAGGCGGGCGGCGGCGTGCAGGTCACCGTGCGCATCACTGTCGAGATCGAAGGCTCCGAACGTCCCGGCTGCGTGGCCGATACCATCAGCCGCCTGTTCTTCGAATAAGGAGGGAGTGCCCATGCAGAACCAGTATTCGCCGTCGCAGCCATGCCGGGCCGAGGATGTCCCCCAGTGGGACAGCGAGACCGACGTGGTGGTGGTCGGCTTCGGCGCCGCCGGCAGCTGCGCCGCCATCGAGGCCCTGGCGGCGGGCGCGCAGGTGGAGATTTTTGAAGTCGCCGCTGCCGCGGGCGGCAGCGCCGCCTTGTCGGGCGGAGAAGTGTATGTCGGCGGGGGCGGCGGCACCTCGGTGCAGCGCGCCGCCGGTTTCGAGGACGCCACCGAGGATTTGTACAAATACCTGATGATGGCGGGCGGGCCGGGCGCCGACGAGGCGCGCACCCGGCTGTATGCCGAACAGGCCGAGCCGCACTTCCGCTGGCTGCAGGAGCAGGGGGTGCCGTTCAAGGGACCTACCTGCCGGGCAAGTGGCTCGAACCGCTGACCGACGACACGCTGGTGTGGTCCGGTTCCGAACAGGCCTGGCCGTTTTCGGCAGCGGCCAGGCCGGCGCCGCGCGGGCACGCCGCCCAGTTCGACGGCTGGGGCGCCGGCAAGGTGCTGATGGCCAGCCTGTCGGCCAGGGCGCTGGCGCTTGGCGCCGTGGCGCACTACAGCAGCCGCGTGCTGGCATTGGTTGTCGACCAGGCCGGCGCCATCGCCGGCATCGCGGTGCGGATCGACGGCGCGCTGCGCTTCGTGCGCGCGCGGCGCGGCGTGGTCCTGTGTGCCGGCGGCTTCATCGGCAACCGCGAGATGGTCGGGCAGTACGCGCCCGCCGCGCTGCGCTGCCCGCAGCTTGTTTCGGGGGGCAATGACGACGGCGCCGGCATCCGGATGGGCATCTCGGTGGGCGCCGCGGCGATCCACATGGATCAGTTCTTCGCCACCTTGCCGTTCTTCCCGCCCGAATCGCTGGTCAAGGGCATCTTCGTCAACCAGCGCGGCAGCCGTTTCATCAACGAGGACGCCTACCACGGCCGGGTCGCTCATTACGTGCTGGGCCAGCCCGGCGGCCGCGCATGGCTGCTGGTCGACAACGGGATCTTCGGCCGTCCGATGATCCACCCCGACATCACGGTGGCGGCGGCGGGCGACAGCTGGAGCGAAGTGGAACAGGAACTGGGCATGCCGACCGGAGCGCTGGTGCACACGGTAGAGGAATTCAACCGCCATGCCGCCGCCGGCGACGATCCGTACTTCCACAAGGCGGCCACCTGGCTGCGTCCCTTGAGCGAGGGGCCGTTCGCCGCGCTCAGCTACTGCCCGGACGATATGCCGGCACACGCCTTCACGCTCGGCGGGCTGGCCACGCTGCCGGACGGCAGGGTGCTCGACACCGGTCGCCAGCCGATCGCCGGGCTGTACGCCGCCGGCCGCACCGCATGCGGACTTCCGCGCTGGGGCGAAGGCTATAGTTCCGGCATGTCGCTGGGCGACTCCACCTTCTTCGGCCGCATGGCCGGGCTGCACGCGGCAGCCCGTTGACAGCCGGCGCGCCGGCCTGGCGCGCCGTTTGCCGCTATCTGGCTTCCGAATACGCCACCGCGCCGCGCGGGACGTAGGTTCCTTCGCACTGGTCCAGGTATTCGTGCTTGTTGGCACGCGGGTTGTAGAACTGCTTGTACCAGATGCGCGTCTTCATGAACGGGCCGTCGCTGGGCAGGAACAATCCCTGCAGGCATGGCGCCTTGTTGGTCCAGACTTCGAAATCCTGCATGAATGCGAGACGGCTCGATTCCTGGAACTGGCGCGCGGCCACCACGTCTGGTACCGTCGCCTGCGCATTGTTGCCGGCCGATTTCACCATCAGCGCGTGCCACACCTTGATGCTGCCGTCTTCGACCGGGGTGTGGGTGATCATCAGGATCGACTCGAGGTAGCCGGTCAGGTAGGAGATCAGCACGCCCGGGCCGTGGTAGGTGGTGTCGGTATGCAGGATGGTGCTGACGCCGTCGGCTGCCACGAGCGTGCGGTGCGGTCCGCACTGGCGCTGGGTGGCGGTGTGGCCGTCGAAGATGTTCTCGTACCGTTGCACGGTCGAGCCGTGGATCGGGCTCAGGTGCGCGACGTCGGCGATGTTGTCGATCACTTCCTGCGGATGCTGCTGCAGCATGCCGAGGTGGTCGAACTTCCAGTGCACCCAGGACGGATCGTCCCACTGCGGCAGCGACGGGTGATTCCACTCCGGTTCGCCGCCTTCGGGGTCGTGCCAGACCCAAACCGCGCCCATGCTTTCGACCACCGGCCACGACTTGACGGCGGCGGCCGCCGGGATCGGCCCCTGGTGATATGGGATGTCGTCGCACTTGCCGTCGGCGCCGAAGCGCCAGCCATGGTAAGGGCAGCGGATGCCGTCGCCTTCGACATTGCTGCCGCCGCCGTCGATCACCACGTAGGAGGTGGTGTTCGGCGCCGCCAGGTGGGTCTTCATGTGCGGGCAGTAGGCATCGAGCAGCACCACCTTGCCGCTCTCGCGGCCACGGTACAGCGCGAAATCCTTGCCGAAGAAGCGTACCGCCAACGGCTTGTGGGTGTTCAGTTCGGCGCCGTCGGCGACCATGAACCAGCCGCGCGGGAAGGTGAAGTCGCCCAGGCGGTAATCCTTCGATGTTGCCATAAATCCTCCTTGTGTAAGTCTATCGAGCTGTGCTGCCCCAATGTTCGTTCGCGCCCGCCATGCCGGCATCGTCCTTATGGACGTATTCGGGCTGGGCCGCTTCTTATAAATTGACAATCAGCAGCAGTCGCAACGACGAATGATCTTGAGGAGAACTGCCTTGGTTGAACAAGAATGGATGGCGGAGGTCCGTGCCCTGGTGGGCAAGGAATACGGTCGCGTATATGCCTGGGACCCGGTCAACGCGCCGATGGCCAGGCAATGGTGCGAAGTGATGGGCGTGACCCACGTTGCCGGGCAGGTGCCGCCGGCGATGTTGCAGGTGTGGTGCATGGAAGGGCTGGAGCAGAACAATTACCCGCCTGGCTCGACCACGGAGAACCCGTACGAGGCGCTGCAACTGATCGAGGCGCACGGCTATCCGTCGGTGGTGGCGGTCAATTCGGAGCTGGAATTCAGCCGCTACCTGCACGAGGGCGAGAAGCTGTACTACACCACCCGGCTCGATTCGGTGGGCGAGGAAAAGACCACGGGCCTGGGCACCGGCTTTTTCGTCACCCTGGTCATGACCTATTTCTCGCAGAAGGACGGCGGCGACGAGCAGGTCGGGCGCTTGCTGTTCAGGGTGTTCAAATTCCGTCCGGCAAGCGCGCCGGCGCCCAAGGTCAAGCGCCCGATGCCGGGCGTCAGCGACGACACCCGCTTTTTCTGGGAAGGTGCGCGCCAGGGCAAGCTGCTGATCCAGCGCTGCAAGGCCTGCAGCAGCCTGCGCCATCCGCCCGGCCCGGTGTGCCCGGAATGCCACAGCTTCGAGTGGGACACGCGCGAAGCCTCCGGCCGCGCCACCTTGTACTCCTACGTGGTGATGCACTATCCGGTGGTGGCGCCGTTCGACCATCCGAACCCGATCGGCCTGGTCGAACTGGAAGAGGGCACGCGCCTGGTCGCGCAACTGGTCGGGGTCGATCCCGGCGCGCTGCAAATCGGCCAGCAGCTGCAGGTCGAATTCGAGGAATTCGACGGCGGCCTGACGCTGCCGCAATTCCGTCCCGTGCCTGCCTGAGGAGCCGCCGTGGACTTCCAACTTACTGAAGACCAGCGCGCTTTCGCCGACATCGCGCAAGCCCTGTTCGCCGACTTTTGCAACGACGAGCAGCTGCGCGCCTTCGACGCCTCCGGCTTGCCGTTCATGCAAGACTTATGGCAGCAGTGCGTTGCCGGCGGCCTGCATGCGATCCTGGTGCCCGAGGACGGCGGCGGCCTGGGGCTGGGCATGGCCGAGCTGATGGGCGTGCTGGAGCAGCAGGGCCGCGCGCTGGCGCCGGTGCCGCTGTGGGAACACCAGCTGGCGCTGGCGGCGGCGCTGCGTTTCGGTTCCGACCCGCTGTGCGCCGCGCTCAAGACCTTGCCTGCCGACGCGCTGCTGACCCTGTCGCTGGGCGGCTTGGCCGCCGCGCGCGGACCGGCCCTGGAGGCTCGCCGCGAGGGCGCCGGCTTCCGGCTCGACGGATGCGCCGCGGCGGTGCCGCTGGGTGCGCAGGCGGCGTGGCTGCTGGCCGGCGTCGTGCTCGATGGCGCGCCGCGCCTGATGCTGCTCGACCTGGCCAATGGCGCCATCGGCAAGGCCGAGGGCGTTGCACAGCACCACCTGGCGGTGGCCGACCTGGTGTTCGACGGCGTGCAGTTGCCCGTGTCTGCGCTGCTGGCCGAGCCGGCACTGGACTGGGTCGAGCCGCGCGCGATCGCCTGCCTGGCCGCGCTGCAGCTGGGCGTGAGCCTGCAGCAGCTGGGCCGCACCGTCGAGTACGTCAGCGAGCGCAAGCAGTTCAACCGTGTGATCGGCTCGTTCCAGCTGGTGGCAGGACAAATGGCCGACGGCCACATCGCCGCCGAAGCGCTGCGCAGCTCGCTGTGGCAGCTGGTTTACCGGATCGATGCCGGGCTGGGCTGCGCGCCGCAGGGCTGGGCCACCCGTTTCCTGGCCTGCGGCGCCGGGCACCGGATCGGCCACATGGCGCAGCACGTGCACGGCGGCATCGGCGTCGACGTCACCTTCCCGATCCACCGTTTCCTGTTCTGGAGCCGGGTGCTGGGCGTGACCCTGGGCGGCGCGGAACACAATCTTGCCAAGCTGGGTGACTGGCTTGCCGATCATAATACTTTAGGCTGGAAATATGACCTCCCAGAAGACCATGCGGTTTGACGATGTCGCCGTCGGCGACGACTTGCCGGCGCTGGCGGTGCCGATCACGGTGCCCCTGATTGCCGGTGGCGCGATCGCCACGCGCGACTATTTCCCGGGCCACCACGACCTGGAAGCCGCGCGCAAGCTCGGTTCGCCCAACATTTTCATGAACATCCTCACCACCAACGGGCTGGTGCAGCGTTTCGTCGAATCCTGGGCCGGCATTGATGCGCGGATGACTACCCTGAAGATCAAGCTGGGGGCGCCGAACTACCCGGGCGACACCATGACCTTCAGCGGCAAGGTCAGCGCCAAACGGCCCGAGGACCGCAGCGTCGAGCTGACCCTGGCCGGCACCAATTCGATCGGCACCCACGTCAGCGGCACCGTGCGCCTGCACCTGCCTTAAGCCGCGTACCAAGGAACCCCTACCATGCCAACAAATTCACTTTCCGGGCGCGCGGCCATCGTCGGCCTGGGCGCCACCGAATTTTCCAAGAACTCCGGCCGCACCGAGCTGCGGCTGGCGATGGAAGCGACCCTGGCGGCGCTGGCCGATGCCGGCATCGATCCGTCCGAGGTGGACGGCTTTTGCTCCTATTCGGTCGACAAGGTTCCCGAATACGAGATCGCGCGCCTGCTCGGCGCCAACGACGTCACCTTCTTCTCGCAGATCCCGCACGGCGGCGGCGCCGCCTGCGCGCCGGTGATGCACGCGGCGATGGCCGTGGCATCTGGCGCGGCCAAGACCGTGGTGGTGTACCGCGCCATGAACGAACGCTCGTGGTACCGCTTCGGCAGCGGCAGCTACGGTTTCGGCGACACCCCGATCTTCGACAACGTCAACTACGGCTGGTACATGCCGCACGGCCTGCACACGCCGGCGGCCTGGGTCGGCATGTTCGCGCGGCGCTACATGCATATGTACGGCGCAACCAGCGAGGACTTCGGCCGCATCTCGGTGGCGGTGCGCGACTTTGCCGCCACCAATCCCAAGGCTTTCTTCTACGGCAAGCCGATCACCCTCGAAGAGCACCAGGCCTCGCGCTGGATCTGCGAGCCGCTGCGCCTGCTCGACTGCTGCCAGGAGTCCGATGGCGCGGTGGCGATGGTGATCACTTCGGTCGAGCGCGCACGTGACCTGCGCCAGAAGCCGGTACTGATCAAGGGCGCCGCCCAGGGCGTCAGCCGCGGCCAGCAGAGCATGACTTCGTTCTACCGCGACGACATCACCGGCCTGCCGGAAATGGGGCTGGTGGCGCGCCAGTTGTGGCAGCAGAGCAAGCTGTCGCCGGGCGACATCCAGACCGCCATCATCTACGATCACTTCACCCCCTTCGTGCTGCCGCAGCTGGAGGAATTCGGCTTCGTCGGGCGCGGCGAGGCGAAGGATTTCATCCGCTCGGGCGAGCATGCGCGCGGCGGTTCGCTGCCCATCAATACGCATGGCGGCCAGCTGGGCGAGGCGTATATCCACGGCATGAACGGCATCGCCGAAGGGGTGCGACAGGTGCGCGGCAGCGCCGTCAACCAGGTCGAGGATGTGCACAATGTGCTGGTGACCGCCGGCAGCGGCGTGCCGACCAGCGGCCTGATCTTGAGCAACTCGTGATGAAAAGGAACTTCCCATGCTGGTAGACCTGACTCCCGAGCAGCACCGCCTGCGCATCCGCGTGCGCGACTACTTCAAGGAACTGATGACGCCGGAACTGCGCCATAGCTTGCGCGGTTCCGAAGGCGGCGAGCTGTACCGCAACGTGATCCGCCAGATGGGCCGCGACGGCTGGCTGGCGGTCGGCTGGCCGAAGGAACACGGCGGCGAAGGCTACGGCCCGACCGAGCAGCTGATCTTCTTCGAAGAGGCCAACATCGCCGGCGCGCCGCTGCCCTTCGTCACCATCAGCACGGTGGGGCCGGCGCTGATGGCGCACGGCACCGACGAGCAGAAGAAAAAGTTCCTGCCCGGCATGGCCAGCGGCGACATCATCTTCTCGATCGGCTACTCGGAGCCGAATGCCGGCTCCGACCTGGCCATGCTGACCACCCAGGCGCGCCTCGAAGGCGACCACTTCGTGGTCAACGGCAACAAGCTGTGGACCTCCGGCGTGCAATCGGCCGACTATGTCTGGCTGGCCGCCCGTACCAGCACCGAGCTGGCGCGCCACAAGGGGGTCTCGCTGCTGATCGTCGATACCGCCTCGCCCGGCTTTTCGCACACACTGATCCAGACCACGGCGACCTGGACCGCCGCCACCTATTACGACGACGTCGAGGTGCCGCTGGGAATGATGGTGGGCGAACTGCATGGCGGCTGGAAACTGATCACCGCGCAGCTCAACCACGAGCGGCTCGGCCTCGGTTCCTGGGCCGACAAGGTGTTCGGACCGTTCTGCAAGGTGCTGCAGTGGGCCAAGGCGCGTGACGAGCACGGCCGGCGCGCGATCGACCAGCCGTGGGTGCGGCGCTCGCTGGCGGAATGCTATGCAAAGCTCGAAGCCATGCGCCTGATCAATTTCCGTGTCGCCGCTGCGCTGGAAGCGGGCAGCCTCGATGTCGCGCTGGCATCGACCACCAAGGTCTACGGCTCCGAATGCGTGATCGAGGTGCTGCGCGCGCTGAGCGACATCCTCGGCGCCGGTGCGATGGTGCGCGCCGGCACGGTCGACTCGGCGGCGACGCGCCTGTGCGCCGAGATCGAATTCGAAACCCGCGAGGCGACCATCTCGACCTTCGGCGGCGGCACCAATGAACTGCAGCGCGAACTGATCGCCCAGTTCGGGCTGAACATGCCGCGGCCGGTGCGCTGACATGGCGCCGATATCCCTCGCCGGGATTCCAGCCACGCCCCCGGCGCTCGACTATCCGCTGGTCGCGCCCTTGCCGGACGGTTCGGTGGTCGAGATCGCGCCCGGCATCCTGTGGGCGCGCATGCCGATGCCGATGTCGCTCGACCATATCAACGTCTACCTGCTGCGTGCCGAGGACGGCTGGACCCTGGTCGATACCGGCCTCAATACCGATGCGGTGCGCCGGCTGTGGATCCACATCGCCGCCACCCACCTCGACGGCCTGCCGGTCAAGGCGGTCCTGTGCACCCATTTTCACTACGACCATGCCGGCCTGGCGCACTGGCTGACCGAGCATTTCAAGGTGCCGCTGTACATGACGCATGGCGAGTACTTCATGCTGCGCATGGCGTCGACGCCGCCGTCCGACCCGATGCCGCAGGCGCACCAGGACTTCTTCAGCCGCGCCGGCATGCCGGAGGCCATCATCGAGCCGATGATGGCGAAGATGCGCGCCGATCCCTTCCTGGCGCCGGCCGCGCAGGCGTTTCGCCGCCTGCGCGGCGGCGACGTGCTGGACATCGGTGCGCGCCGCTGGCGCGTGGTGATCGGCGAGGGCCATTCGCCAGAGCATGCCTGCCTGTACTGCGAGGACGAGCGGATCCTGATCGCCGGCGACCAGTTGCTGCCACGCATCAGTTCGAACGTGGCGGTCAGCTGCATAGAGCCGGAGGCCAATCCGCTGCAGCTGTGGCTCGAGTCGCTCGACCGGCTCGACCAGCTGGCCCCGGACACCTTGGTGCTGCCGTCGCACCAGCGGGTGTACCGAGGCCTGCACACGCGGGTGCAGCAACTGCGCGACCATCACGCACACGAATTCGACCAGCTGCGCGCCCATGTGCGAGACAATCCGGATTGCACCGCCTTCGCGGCGATGGAATCCATGTTTCCCAACTTGCGCAGCCCGATCGACTATATGCTGGGACTGGGCGAGGCGATTGCCCACCTGTCCTGGCTGCGCTACGACGGCAGCATCCGGCGCGTGCTCGACGACGACGGCAGGTATAAATTCAGCATGGTGGAATGAAGAATGCGGATCAAACGGGGGAAGCAATGAGTGAGATGGAGATATTCCGGGGCGAAGTGCGCGCATGGCTGCTGGCAAATTGCCCGCCGTCGATGCGCACGCCGATCGTCGCCGACGAGATGGTATGGGGCGGCTCGCGCCTCGAATTCAGGAACGCCGACCAGCGCCTGTGGTTCGAGCGCATGCGCGAGCGCGGCTGGTTCGCGCCGGATTGGCCGAAGGAATACGGCGGCGGCGGGCTGAGCGCCCGCCAGGCCGCCGTGCTGGAGCAGGAAATGGCGGCCCTCGGCTGCCGCCAGCCGCAATACAACCTGGGCATCTGGATGCTCGGACCGGTGCTGCTGGCGCTCGGCAGCGAAGAGCAGAAGCGCCGGCACCTGACGCCGATGATGGAAGGGCGGGTGCGCTGGTGCCAGGGCTTCAGCGAGCCGAACGCCGGCTCCGACCTGGCCAGCCTGAAAACCTCGGCGCGCCGCGAGGGCGATGACTTCATCGTCAACGGCGCCAAGATCTGGACCTCGTACGGCGACCAGTCCGACTGGATGTACGCGCTGGTGCGCACCAATAATACGGCGCGCAAGCAGGACGGCATCAGTTTCCTGCTGATCGACATGCACAGCCCTGGCGTGACGGCCAAGCCGATCGAACTGATCAGTGGCAAGTCGAGCTTTTGCGAGGTCTTCTTCGACAACGTCAGGGTGCCGGCCGAAAACCTGGTCGGAGCGCTTGACGGCGGCTGGGCGGTGGCCAAGCAATTGCTGCAGCACGAGCGCGCCGCGATGTCGAAATTCACCGAAGGCGGGGCGCCGTCGCACGACGCGCTGGCGGTGGCCCGTCCCTACCTGTACGACGCCGATGGCGTGCTGCGCGAACCGGTCTGGCGCGACCGCCTGGCGGGACTGCTGATGGACGCGCATGCGTTCACGCAGACGCACCGCCGCATCACCGAGGAAGCGGCGGCGCGCATGGACGTCAGCGCCCTGGGGGCGATCATGAAGCTGGTGATGACCGAGCACGAGGTGGCCAAGTACGAACTGCTGATGCAGCTGATGGGCCATCGCGGCCTGAGCTGGGAGGGCAGCGAGTTCAGTGCGGAAGAGCATGACATCTGCCGCGCCTGGCTGCTGTCCAAGACTTACACCATTGCCGGCGGATCGTCGGAGATCCAGCTCAATATTATCGCCAAGCGGGTCCTCGGACTGCCGGCGTGAGGAAAAGACCATGAGCATGTTATTGAACGAGGAACAGCGCCTGCTGGGCGAGACCGCGCGCGAATTCCTGTCCGCCCGCGCGCCGGTGAGCGCCTTGCGGCGCCTGCGCGACAGCCGCGACCCGCTCGGCTACGACCCCGCCGTATGGCGCGAAGTGGCCGAGATGGGCTGGACCGCGGCAGTATTCCCGGAAACCGAAGGCGGCCTCGATTTCGGCTACAAGGGACTGGGCGCGGTATTCGAGCAGGCCGGCCGCACCTTGGCTGCGCTGCCGCTGCTGCCTTCCGTGGTGCTGGGCGGCGGCCTGCTGCTCGCCGGCGGCGACGCGCGCCAGCGCGCGCTGATCGCCGGCGTCATCGACGGCAGCGCACTGCTGGCGCTGGCGCTGGAAGAAGAGGGCCGTCACGCGCCTTGCGCGGTGCGCACCACGGCGCGGCCAGATGCCGGCGGCTGGGTGCTGGACGGCGAAAAATGGTTTGTGCTCGACGGCCACGTGGCCAACATGCTGGTGGTGGTGGCGCGCAGCGCCGGCGCGCCGGGCGATTCCCATGGCCTGAGCCTGTTCCTGGTCGATCCGAAGGCGGAAGGCGTCGTCGTGCAGCGCAGCCTGATGGCCGACAGCCGCAATGCGGCGCGGGTGCGCCTGTCCGGCGTGCGGCTCGACGGCGCGGCGCTGCTCGGCGCCGCCGGCGAGGGCTTCGCGCTGCTCGAACCGGTGCTCGACCGCGCCCGCATCTGCCTGGCCGCCGAGGCGCTCGGCGTGATCAGCGAGGCGTTCGACCGTACCGTGGCCTACCTGAAGGAGCGGGTCCAGTTCGACGTCGCGATCGGCTCGTTCCAGGCGCTGCAGCACCGCATGGCGCGCCTGTACGTCGACCTCGAAATGCTGCGCAGCTGCGTCGGCGCGGCGCTCGACGCGATCGATAGCGGCAGCAGCGAGGTGGCGCTGCTGGGCAGCCTGGCCAAGGCGCGCGCCGCCGACCTGAGCGAACGCGCCTTGAACGAAGCGGTCCAGCTGCATGGCGGCATCGGCGTCACCGACGAACTCGACCTCGGCCTGTTCGTCAAGCGCGGCCGGGTGATTCAGCAAACATTCGGCGACGGCGTGTTCCACCGCGACCGCTACGCCCAGTTGAAGGGTTTTTGAAACATGGCAAATATTCCACAGACAGCCAGCCGGTGCCAGCAGCAGCTGACCGCGCCCGGCGCGCCGTTCGAACTGGTTCAGGGCGAGATCGGCGGCGTGCCGATGCCGATGTACCGCAACGCCTTCGCCACGCTGCCCGAGCTGATCGCGGCGGCGCGAGTGCATGGCGACAAGGAATTCATGGTGTACGAGGGCGACCGCTGGACCTTTGCCCGCTTCTTCGAGGCCGTCGATGCACTGGCCGCGCAGCTGCAACAACGCTTCGGCGTCGCGCGCGGCGACCGCGTCGCGATCATGATGCGCAACCGGCCCGAATGGGCGGTGGGTTTCGTGGCCGCGGCCAGCATCGGCGCGGTGGCGGCGCCGATCAACAGCTTCGGCATGAGCGCGGAACTGGCCGCCAGCCTGCGCGACGTGGCGCCGCGCGTGGTGCTGTGCGACGGCGAGCGGCTGGCGCGCGTCCCCGACGTCCCGGCGCAGCTGGACTGCGTTGCGGTGGTGGTCGGCGGCGACGCCGCAGCGCCGATGGTGCTGCGCTACGAGGACGTGGTGGCCGGGCCGGCGCGCACGCCGCGCGCGGTGCAGCTGTCGGCGCAGGATCCGGCGCTGATCCTGTTCACCTCGGGCGCCACCAGCAAGGCCAAGGGCGTGCTGTCGAGCCAGCGCGCGGTCTGCCAGGCCTTGTGCAATATGGACTATATTGGCGCGGTGTCGGCGCTCGCCTCGCCGGAACGCGTGGCGGCGATCGTTCAGCGCGGCTTTGCGCCCACCATCTTGGCGGCGGTGCCGCTGTTCCACGTCAGCGGCCTGCACGCGCAACTGCTGTCGGCCATGCGCAATGGGCGGCGCATCGTGTTCATGCACCGCTGGGATCCGGCGCGCGCGCTGGAGCTGATTCGCTCGGAACGCATCACCCAGTTCAACGGCGCGCCGTCGATGGTTCTGCAGCTGCTGGCCGAACCTGGCTTCGACGAGGCTACAACCAGCCTGGCTGGGATCGGGTTCGGCGGCGCCGGCCTGCCGCAGCGCGCGATCGACGAGCTGTTGCGCCGCAAGCCGGACTCGCTGTCGGGCGTTGGCTTCGGCCTGACCGAATCGAACGGCGTTGGCACCGCGGCTTCGGGCGACCTGTTCGTCTACAAGCCGCGCAGTTCAGGGCGGCTGTCGCCGATCATGACGCTGCGCGTGGCTGACATCGACGGTTCGCCGCTGCCGGCCGGCCAGGCGGGTGAATTGTGGCTGCGCGGCGCCAGCCTGATGGACGGCTACTGGCGTGACCCGGACACCACCGCCGCGGCGATGTCCGACGGCTGGTTCCGCAGCGGCGACATCGGCTACATCGACGACGAAGGCTTCCTGTTCGTCGTCGACCGCATCAAGGACGTCATCAACCGAAACGGCGAGAAGATCGCCGCCAGCGAAGTCGAGTCCTGCATCCTGCAACATCCGCAGGTGCTGGAGGTGGCGGTGCTGGCGGCGGACGACGAGGCTGCCGGCGAGACGGTGGTGGCGGTAGTGGTGCCCAAGCCGGGCGCCGCGCTGGACGGCGCCGCCATCCAGGCCCACGTCGCCGCCAGCCTGGCCGGTTACAAGGTGCCTTCGCGGGTGCACCTGCACACCGGACCGCTGCCGCGCAACGCGGTCGGCAAGCTGCTCAAGTCCGCGCTCAAGCGCGAGTACGCCGGCACCTGAAACGCCGCCCCGCTTCCGGGCAGTTTTTAGTCCGGACAGACGATGATCGCGGCGGCGGCAAGTGGGACGATTCACTACGCCAGGACAGTGTCCTGGCGGGCAAGCCGAAGCCCGGCTTGCACCCTCATGGCACAACCCAAGGAGCGGTAGTGGAGCAAATATTCGATGTGGTGGTGGTCGGCTCGGGCGCCGGTGCGCTGCTCGCCGCGATCCGCGCGGCTGATGCCGGACTGACGGCGCTGGTGGTGGAGAAGGCTGAGGTGGCCGGCGGTACTTCGGCGACGTCCGGCGGCGGCATCTGGATCCCGGACAACCATGACATGGCGCGCGTCGGCCTGAGCGATGGCGTCGACGCCGCGTTCAGGTACGTACGCGCCTGCGCGCGGGGACTGTCCAGCGACGAGCGCATCCTGGCGTACGTCGAAACGGCGCGCCACATGGCGCGCTACCTCGACCAGCTGGGGGTGCGCTACAAAAGCATGCCCAAGTATTCCGACTACTATCCGGGCATGGATGGCGCAATGCCAGGCGGGCGCACCATGGACCCGGCCGACTTCAACGGCGCCCTGCTCGGGCTGGAGGGACTGGCCCAGCTGCGGCCCACCAATCCGGGCCAGCTGATCCTCGGGCGCATGACCTTGAACGCCTTCGAGGCGCATTCGATCCTGTCGCGCGAACGCAGCGCCAAGCTGAAGCTGATGTGGATCATGCTGCGTTATGCGGTCGACTATCCATGGCGCCGCAAGACGAAGCGCGACCGCCGCATGACCGGAGGCCAGGCGCTGGTGGGCGGCCTGCTGGCGGCCCTGCGCAAGCGCCGGGTGGCGCTCTGGCTTGGCACGCCGCTGAAGTCGCTGCAGACCGAAGACGGGCGCGTCACCGGCGTGCTGGTCGAGCGCGACGGCAAGCCGGTCGCTGTACGGGCCCGCATGGGTGTGCTGCTGGCGGCCGGCGGCTTCGAACGCAACCAGGCGATGCGCGAACAGTACCTGCCCAAGCCAACCGACCAGGCGTGGACCGCGACTCCGCCCGGCGGCAATACGGGCGACGCGATCCGCGCCGGCGAAAGCGCCGGCGGCGCGCTGCACCTGATGTCCCATACCTGGGGCGCACCGACGCTTTCCGTGCCGAAGGAAGACCGTTTCCGCGCGCTGTTCGTCGAACGCTCGCTGCCGGGTTGCATGGTGGTCAACGCCGCCGGCCGGCGCTTCCTCAACGAGTCATGCCCGTATCCGGAATTCCAGCAGGCGATGTTCGCCGACCAGGCCAGCGGCGGCGGGGCGATCCCGGCGTGGATCGTGTTCGACGCCGAGTTCCGCCGCAAGTATCCGATGGGCCCGCTGGGCCCGGGCGAAGCGCAGCCGGACCACCGCCTGCCGAAGAAGTGGCAAGGCAGCGTGTACTGGAAAGCCGATACGCTGGCCGGACTGGCGCAGCAGATCGGCGTCGACGCCGACGGCCTGGCCGCCAGCGTGGCGCGCATGAACGACTGGGCCGCCAGCGGCAAGGACCTCGAGTTCGACCGCGGCGGCAATGTATTCGACCGCTACTACGGCGATCCCGCGGTCAAGCCGAACCCCAACCTGGCGCCGCTGGCCAAGGCGCCGTTCTACGCGATCCGGCTGTACCCGGGCGACATCGGCACCAAGGGCGGGCTGCTGACCGACCAGGATGCGCGCGTGCTCGACGGCGCCGGCCAGCCGATCCCCGGACTCTACTGCACTGGCAACAATTCGGCATCGGTGATGGGCCCGGCCTATCCGGGCGCCGGCTCCACGCTGGGTCCTGCAATGACCTTTGCCTACCGCGCGGTGGCGCACATGGCCGGCAATCCGATCGCGCTGGAACGCACCGACCTGCTCGACGGCGCCATGAAGGCGGGTGTGCTGTGAGCGGCCAGCGATACCACGGCTTGCGTGTGCGTGCCGTGATCGACGAAAGCGCGGACGCCAAATCCCTGGTGTTCGACGTGCCGCCCACCCTGTCCGACACCTTCCGCTACCGCTGCGGCCAGTTCGTGACGCTGCGCCTGCCGTACGACGGCCGCCACCTGCTGCGCTGCTATTCGATGTCGAGCGCGCCATCGCTCGACGACGGCTTGCGGGTAACGGTCAAGCGGGTGCGCGACGGGCGCGGCTCGAACTGGATTTGCGACAACGTCAAGGCCGGCGACCTGGTCGAGGTGCTGCCGCCGGCCGGGGTCTTCACCCCGGCGACGCTCGACCGCGACCTGGTGCTGTTCGCCGGCGGCAGCGGCATCACGCCGGTGCTGTCCATCCTGCGCTCGCTGCTGGCCGACGGCCACGGCAATGCCTGCCTGGTCTACGCTAACCGCGATCGCCCGTCGGTGATCTTCCAAGGCGTCCTCGATGCCCTGGCGGCCGCCCACCCGGAGCGCCTGCAGGTGATCCACTGGCTCGACGCCGAACAGGGAGTGCCGTCCATTGCTCAACTGGCCGAACTGGTCCTGCCGTGGCGTGGCGCCGAGGCGTTCATCTGCGGCCCCGGGCCGTTCATGGATGCCGCGGTGGCAGCATTGGAGCAGGTGGAAATGGCGCCGGCGCGGGTGCATGTGGAGCGCTTCGTGTCGCTGCCCGACGAGGAAGATTCGCCGGCCCCGGCGCCGGCGCCGCCTGGCGGCGTGGCGGGCGCCGAACTGGAGATCCTGCTCGATGGCGTGACCCACCGCATCGACTGCGGCGGCGATGAAACCCTGCTCGCCGCCGCCGCCCGTGCCGGCGTAGTGCTGCCCAGCTCGTGCCAGGCCGGCATGTGCGCGGCCTGCATGTGCCAGGTGGTGGAAGGAAGCGTCCACCTGCGCCACAACGACGTACTGGACCAGAAGGACCTGGCCAGGGCCTGGACCCTGAGCTGCCAGGCCATACCGATGACTCAACGAGTCCGTGTCAAATTTCCGGAGTAAACATGATTAGCGAAGTCGAACGCTTGCCGCAGACCCTGCCGCAGATGATCCGCCAAGCGGCGCGCCGGTTCCCGCATCGTGCGGCGATCGTCGACGGCGCGCTGTCGATCGCCTATCCCGACCTGGCGTACCGCAGCGAACAGGCAGCGGCGGCGCTGATCGCGCTCGGCGTCGAAGCCGGCGACCGGGTGGCGATCTGGGCGCCGAACCTGCACGAATGGATCATTGCGGCCTGCGGCATCCACGCCGCTGGCGCGGTGCTGGTGCCAATCAATACCCGCATGAAGGGGGGCGAGGCGGCCGAGGTGCTGGAACGCTGCGACGCCAAGGTGTTGTTCTGCATCGGCGATTTCCTCGGCCAGTACTATCCGCGCCTGCTCGACGGCACGCGCCCGAGCGGCCTGCGCCATGTGGTCGTGCTGCGCGATGGCTACTCGGAAGCAAAGGGCGAGATCGACTGGCGGTCATTCCTGGCGCTGGCGGCAAAGGTGGCGCCGGCGCGCGTGCAGGCGCGCGAGCGGGCGCTCGACGGCGACAGCATCGCCGACCTGATGTATACCTCCGGCACCACCGGACGCGCCAAGGGCGTGCTGTCCGCGCACGGACCTAGCATCCGAGCCTTCAGCGCCTGGTCGGCGGTGACCGGGCTGGAGGAGGGCGACCGCTACCTGATCATCAATCCCTTCTTCCACTCCTTCGGCTACAAGGCGGGCTGGGTGGCGGCCTTCCTGCGCGGCGCGACCGTCTATCCCTGCCAGGTGTTCGACGCCACGCTGGTCCTGCAGCGCATCGAGCAGGACCGCATCAGTTTCCTGCCGGGCCCGCCGACGCTGTTCCTGAGCATGCTGGCGCATCCTGATCTGAAATCCTTCGACCTCGGTTCGCTCAAGTCCGCGTGCACCGGCGCGGCCACGGTGCCGCCGATCCTGATTACCCGCATGCGCGAGGAACTGGGCTTCCGCAGCGTGACCACCGCCTACGGGCTGACCGAATGCGGCGGCTGCGCCACGCTGTGCGATCCGGACGACAGCGCCGAGACCATTGCCACCACCTGCGGCAAGGCGCTACCCGGCACCGAGGTGCGCTGCGCCGACGAACAAGGCCGGCCGGTGCCGGCAGGCCAGCCGGGCGAGGTTCTGCTGCGCGGCTATCACGTGATGCAGGGCTATTTCGACGACCCGGAGGCCACGCGCGAAGCGATCGACGCCGACGGCTGGCTGCATACCGGCGACATCGGCGTGCTGGACGAACGCGGCTACCTGCGCATCACCGACCGCCTGAAGGACATGTTCATCGTCGGTGGCTTCAACTGCTACCCGGCCGAGATCGAACGCATCCTGGCGGCCCATCCCGCGGTCGCGCAGGTGGCCGTGGTGGGCGTGCCGGACGAGCGCATGGGCGAGGTTGGATGCGCCTGCGTCATCCTGCGCCCGAGGGCCGCGCTCGGCGAAGGCGAGCTGGCGGCCTGGTCGCGCCAGCACATGGCGAACTACAAGGTGCCGCGCTACCAGCTCGAATTCGAGGCCTTCCCGCTGAATGCGTCGAACAAGGTGCTCAAGCGCGAACTGGCCAAAACCGCGCAAGCGCGCTTGGCCGCGCCTTAGTCTGCTCGGACGATGGTGGCGGCAGGCCTTGGCACTAAGCTTGGCGGTAAGGGCAGTAATAGTAGATCCGATAACAACAGCAGTCATTCAATCGTGGAGCAGGAAATGAAACTCAGTGGAAAGATAGCGTTGGTGACCGGCGCCGGGCAAGGCATGGGACGCGCGATCGCGCGCCTGTTCGCCGAGCACGGCGCGGTGGTGGTGGCGGCCGACCTTAACCTGGAGGCGGCGCAGGAAACCATCGCCGGCGCCGACCCGGAACGCGCGGGCATGGCGCGCGCCGTGAACGTGGCCGACAGCGGCGCCGTGCGCGCGCTGTTCGACGAAGCGGTAACGCGCTATGGCCGTATCGACATCGTGGTCAACAGCGCCGGCATCGGCTCGTTCGACACCCTGGCCGAAACGCCCGACGAAAGCTGGGCGCGGGTCATCGGCGTCAACCTGACCGGCACCTTCCACTGCGTGCGCGAAGCGGTGCGCAGTATGGCCGCCAGCGGCACCCGTGGCTCGGTGATCAACCTGTCCAGCACGGCGGCGCTCAATGGCGACGGACCGGCGCACTACTGCGCCTCCAAGGCCGGCGTGATGGGCCTGACCCGCAGCGCCGCGAAAGAAGTGGCCGCGCAGGGCATCCGCATCAATACCATCGTGCCGGGGCCGACCAACACGCCGATGATGCAGGGCCTGCCCAGCGAATGGGAGGAAGCGATCCTCAAGGCGGTGCCGATGGGGCGCATGGGCGAACCGGAAGAAATCGCGCGCGCGGCGCTGTTCCTCGCCGGCGAGGACAGCAGTTTCATGACCGGCCAGAACATCGCCGTCAACGGCGGCATGGCATTTATCTAAGGAGCACGGCATGGCAGGCAGATTGCAAGGCAAGGTAGCATTCATTTCAGGTGGCGGCAGCGGAATCGGCGCAGCCACCGCGATCCGTTTTGCGCAGGAAGGCGCGACGGTCGTGATCTGCGGGCGCCGCAAGGGCATGCTCGACGAGGTGGTGGCGCGGATCGTGCAGGACGGCGGCGCGGCGGAAGCGGTGCAGGCCGACGTCGGCATCGAAGCCGAGTATGTCGCCGCGATCGAGGGCGCAGCCCAGCGCCATGGCAAGCTCGACATCCTGGTCAACAACGCGATGGCCTACACCTGGGGACCGATCGAGTCGATCGGCACCGAGGACTGGCGCGCCAACTTCACCACTTCGGTGGACGGCACCTTCTGGGGCACCCGCAGCGCCATGCGCCTGATGAAGGATAGCGGCGGCGCGATCGTCAACCTGTCGTCGATCTGCGGCACGCTGGGTTCGCCCTGGATGGCCGGCTACTCCGCGGCCAAGGCGGCAGTGATCAACTTCTCGCGGGTTGCCGCGGCCGAGGGCGCACCTAACAACATCAGGGTCAACGTGGTGATTCCTGCGGTGGTCGACACGCCCGGCACCGCCGGCATGCTGTCCGACGAGGCGGCGCGCCGCAACACCGAGAAGCTGATCCCGCTGGGCCGGGTCGGCCGGCCGGACGAGCTGGCAAACGCGATCCTGTTCCTGGCCAGCGACGAAGCCTCCTACGTCACCGGCGCCACGCTGGCGGTCGACGGCGGCCGTTCGGCGGTGCTGGTCACGGCGCTCGGGTGAGGCCGCACATGTCCAACAACACGCTCGAACAACGCATCGACCGGCTCGAGTCGCTCGACGCCATCCGCCAGCTCGCGGCCCGCTACTCGCTGTCGCTCGACATGCGCGACATGGATGCGCACGTCAACCTGTTCGCGCCCGATATCCGGGTCGGCAAGGAGAAGGTCGGGCGCGCCCATTTCAAGGCGTGGCAGACCGATACGCTGCGCGACCAGTTTACCGGCACCTCGCACCACCTGGGCCAGCACATCATCGAATTCAAGGACAGCGAGCACGCCACCGGCGTGGTCTACTCCAAGAACGAGCACGAATGCGGCGCCGAATGGGTGACCATGCAGATGCTGTACTGGGACGACTACGAACGCATGGGCGGCACCTGGTACTTCCGCCGGCGCCTGCCGTGCTACTGGTACGCCAGCGACCAGAACAAGCCGCCGATCGGCGACATGAAGATGCGCTGGCCGGGGCGGGCGCCGTATGCGGGCACCTTCCACGACCTGTTCCCGTCATGGGCGGAATTCTGGGCCAGCCGGCCGGACAAGGATGTGCTGCCCGAGGTGGCGGCGCCGGCGCCGCTGGAACAGTTCCTCGAAACGATGCGGCGCGGGACCCCGGCGCCGCGCATTCGCGTGCGATGAAGGAGCCGACATGACAAAGCATTTATTCGAACCTTTGACCCTCGGCGAGCTGCAGCTGTCCAACCGGATCGTGATGGCGCCGATGACGCGCAACCGCGCCACGCCGGAAGGCGTGCCGACCGCGATGATGCGCGAGCATTACGCCCAGCGCGCCGAGGCCGGCCTGATCGTCGCCGAAGGCAGCTGGCCGAGCGCGGCCGGCCAGGCGTACTGCCGCCAGCCCGGCATCGCGACCGCCGCTCAAATCGAGGGATGGCGCCAGGTGACCGACGCGGTGCATGCGCGCGGCGGCCTGATCGTGCTGCAGGTGATGCATGCCGGGCGGATCGGAAGCAGCTGCATCAAGCCGCCCGGCGTGGAAACGGTGGCGCCGTCGGCGCTGCAGGCGGCCGGGGAGGTGTTTACCGACAGCGCCGGCATGCAGCCGTTCGACGCGCCGCGCGCACTCAGTACCGCCGAGGTGAAGGAGGTGGTGGACGAACACCGGCAAGCGGCGCTGAACGCGCGCGCGGCCGGCTTCGACGGCGTCGAGCTGCACGGCACCAGCGGCTACCTGCCGATGCAGTTCCTCAGCTCGGGCAGCAACCGGCGCAGCGACGAGTACGGCGGCGACGCCGCCGGGCGTGCGCGTTTCGCGTTCGAGTGCCTGGCCGCGATGGCCGATGCGATCGGGGCAGGGCGGGTCGGCCTGCGCCTCAATCCGGGCAATACCTTCAACGATACCAGCGACGAGGACTCGGCCGCCACCCACGCCGAGTTGATGCGCCAGGCGGCCTCGCTGCAACTGGCCTACCTGCACGTGATGCGCGCGCCGCTGGCGTCGATCGATGCGTTCGCGCTGGCGCGTGCGCATTTCGGCGCGCGCCTGATCCTCAATGACGGCTTCGGCATCGACAGCGCGGAACAGGCGCTGGCCGCCAACGAAGGCGAGGCGATTTCCTTCGCCCGCCACTTCATCGGCAATCCGGACCTGGTGCGGCGCTGGCGCCACGGTCAGGCCTTGTCGAAGTTCGACCGCAAGCTGCTCTATACGCCTGGTCCCGCCGGCTACACCGACTATCCCGACGCCTGCTAGCAGGCCAGCCGGGCGTACCGTTCCGGTGCGCCCGGGCAGGCTGCGGCACCATCCCCCCACAAATCCATTTTATGTATGTCGCCTCCAGGACGGAGGCGGCAGGTTTCCGGACATGTGTACGACACATGTCCGGAGCTGTCAGGCTTTGCCCTTGAAAGGCGGCAGCCCGGCTTGCTCGAGCGCGGCGGCGGAGTAGGGCTGGTAGGTGCGGCCCTGCTCGTCGCGCACGAACAGCGGATCGTCGAAGGCGCGCGGATCGTAGCCCTGGGCCTGCAGGTCGACCTTGCGCAGCTTGTAGGTGCTGGTCAGTTCGGCGGCGCGGGCGATGCGCACGAACAGCGGTGCGGCGTAGCGCGGTAGTCGCTCTTCGGCCATCGCATACAGCGCCTGCGGATCGAACTGGCATCCTGGCTGCATGACGATCGCCGCCATGCCGGCACGGCCCTCGTGCTCGGGCACGGCGACGCCATAGATGTTGATCAGCTCCGCCCCCGGCAGGTCGGCGAGCGTCTCGGCCACTTCGAGCGTCGAGACGTTTTCGCTCTTCCAGCGGAAGGTGTCTCCGATCCGGTCGACGAAGTAGAAATAGCCGTCGGCGTCATAGCGCAGCAGGTCGCCCGAACTCCAGTAGGCGTCGCCAGTGCGGAACACATTGCGCAGGATTTTCTGCTCGGTCGCCGCTGCCGAGGTGTAGCCTTCGAAGCGGCCGCCGCCGATGTCCGGATCCGTGACGATCAGGCCAGTGGCCTCGCCGATCTCGCCGGCTTCGCACAGGATGCAGAAGCCGTTCTGGTCGCGCACCAGCTGGTCGTTCTCGATGTCGTAGCGTAGCAGGCGGAAGTTGGTCTTGTTCCAGTCGGGCACGCGGCCGACGGCGCCTGGATAGTTGTCCACGTTGATCAGGTTGGTGTTCGCCTCGGTGCCGCCCCAGCCTTCGTAGATGTCCATCGGGCCGAAGCGCGCCACCCAGCGGTTCCAGGATTCGGCGTTGAAGCCGGCGCCCATGATGGCGCGCAGGCCGTGGTCGCGGTCGGCGGGGGCGGGCGGCTGGTTGACCAGGTAGCGGCAAAGTTCGCCGATGTACTGCCAGACCGTCACCTTGTGCAGCCGGATGTCGTGCCAGAAAGCGCGCACGCTGAACTTGCGCCGCATTGCGATAGCGGCGCCGGCCTTGAGCGCGGTCGACGTCACCGCCAGCGAGGCGGCGCCGTGATACAGCGGCAGGCAGCAGTAGAAGGTGTCGTCGGCGCTGGCGCCGATCGTCACATTCATGACGTCGCCCGACATCAGCCAGCGCATATGGCTGTAGATCGCCGCCTTCGGCAGCCCGGTGGTGCCCGAGGTGAACACCAGCACGGCGGGATGCTCGGCGGTGATGCCCTCGCGCAGGCTCGGCGGCGGCGCCGTGCGCGGCGCATTGGCCACCGCGCGCGCAAACGAGAAGTCCATGCCCTCGCGCAGAGCCGCCGGCAGCGGCTTCTCGGGGTCGGGCAGGAAGAACTGCGCCACCGGCGGCAAGCCGGCGGTGGCGCTGAAGTGGGCGTGGCATTCTTCGCCGACGATCACAAAACTGGCGCCGGTGCTCTCGATGGCGTGTACCAGCGCGCGCCCGCTGACGTTGGTATTCAGGAAGGCTACCACGGCGCCGATCTTGAGCAGGCCAAACCAGGTGAAATAGAACTCCGGCCGGTTCTCGATGGCGATCGCGCAAACGGCGCCGGGGCGCAGTCCGTGCGCCAGCGCCGCGTGCGCGAACTGGTTGGCGCGCGCATCGAGCTCGGCGTAGGTGAAGCGCTGTTCGGCGTAGGCCAGGAACAGGCGTTCGCCGGCGTCGCGCGCCTGCTGCTCGACCCGGTCTGCAATCGTGTACAGGTCCTTGGGCTTGATCGCCGCGCTTGCCGCGTTGCGCCGGTCGAGCTTGGCCTGGGTGGCATCGCGCGACACGCACGCGCTTGGTGGTGCGGTGTCCTTGCTCATGCACGCTGCTCCATATCCGCTTCTCCTGGTTGTCAATATCGGTGAAATAATGTGCGGGCAGACCGGCGCAACAACGCGCGGTTCTGCTCATCCTGAAAGCGATGATGTTCCCGAGGGACTGCGCCTGCATCGTCTGAGCAGACTAAAGCGGCCGACCGGGGGTTCCGGCCGATTGGGGGGCGCGTATCATGTTGTTGGACGGCACCCGGCGCCTAGTCCATTTGAAGGGGGTGTCCGTGCCGGGGCCGTGTCACACTGGCCTATCCAAACAGGGGATAACATCATGTCCATATCAAGTTACGCAGGGAACGCGGGCGAGGCCGCCGCACCGCCGGTGCCGGCCTGGCGCCGCCACTACACCTTGCTGCTGCTGACCTTCGTCTACGCGATGAGCCTGATCGACCGGCAGATCATGGGTGTGCTGATCGAGCCGGTGAAGCGGGAGTTCCAGGTGTCCGACACGGCCATGGGCCTGCTCACCGGCCTGGCCTTCGCGCTGTTCTATTCCACCCTGGCGGTGCCGATGGGGCGCCTGGCCGACCGCAGCAACCGGCGCAACATGGTGGCCCTGTGCTGCGGCGCCTGGAGCCTGATGACCGGGCTGTGCGGACTGGCCGGCAGCTACTGGCAACTGGCGGCCGCGCGCGTCGGCGTGGCGATCGGCGAGGCCGGCGGCACCGCGCCGTCGCTGTCGATGATTGCCGATCACTACCCGCCACGCCAGCGCAGCCGCGCCATGAGCGTGTTCATGCTGGGGCCGCCGCTGGGAACCCTGTTCGGCCTCGGGCTGGGCGCCTGGCTGGCCCAGCGCTACGGCTGGCGCAGCGCCTTCTTGTGGATGATGGTGCCCGGCGTGGTGGCGGCCATCCTGTTGCGCACCGGCGGGATCGAACCGCTGCGCGGGCGCTGGGACAGCAGCAGCGAAGCTGCCAGTGCGAGTGCGGGCGCCGGCGAATCGCTGGCCACGGTGGTGAAGGCGATGTGGGCTTCGTCGGCCTTCATGCGCATTACCGTGGCCGGGCTGCTGCTCGGCTTTGCCGGCTACGCGATCGGGATCTGGAGCACCGCCTTCCTGGTGCGCAGCCATGGCCTCGCGCTCAAGGACGCCGGCATCCTGATCGGCCTCACCAGCGGCGTCGCGGCGATCTGCGGCTCGCTGTTCAGCGGCTGGTTGTGCGACCGCCTGATCCAGCGCGATGTCCGCTGGCAGCTCGGCGTGCCCATCATCGGCTTGCTGCTGGCGCTTCCGCTCGGCGTGATTTACCTGCTCTATCCGGCCGGCAACGACTGGCAGGTCGGCCCCCTGAAGGTGCCCCATGCCATGGTGTTCAACCTGCTGTTCTCGTTCTTCTCGGTCTGGTGGACGGCGCCGAGCTTTGCCGCGCTGACCGCGCTGGTTGCCTCGCATCGGCGCACCACCGTGCTGGCCCTGTACAGCCTCGGCCTGACCATGTTTGGCGGCGGCCTTGGGCCGCTGTTCGTCGGCATGCTCAGCGACGCATTGACGCCGATGTTCGGCGCCGAAGCGCTGCGCTGGGCCCTGGTGAGCGCGATGGGCGCGTACGTGCTGGCGATGGTGGCGTTTGCGACGGCACTGAACGCCTATGCGCGCAGCCAGGCCGGGGTTCCTGCGGCGCGCTGAGCGGTGACCGACAAGATCATCCAGGCGGACGGCGCTGCCGTCACGCCAGAGGGTTTGGCGCAGCCACAGGCGGAGGCGCCGCATCCCGCCGGCAGCGTGCGCGCAAGGCGCCGCTTCCTGTTGCTGTTGACGGCGATGGCCGTGCTGTCGGCGATGGACCGGCAAATCCTCGCGGTGGTGGTCGAGCCGGTCAAGGCCGAGTTCGGCCTGAGCGATTTGCAGATCGGCCTGGTCAGCGGGCTCGGTTTCGCGCTCTCGTTCAGCCTGCTCGGCGTGCCGCTGGGAAGGGTGGCCGACCGGGTGGAACGGCGCAGCCTGATCGCCTTCACGCGCGGCCTGGGTGGCTTGGTGGCGGCGCTGGCTGCCGGCGCGACCGGCTTCTGGACCCTGATGGTCTCGCGCTCCGGCAGCGCGCTTAGCGACGCCGGCGGCGCTCCCGCCTCGATGTCCCTGATCGCCGACCTGTATGCGCCGGCCCAGCGCTCGCGCGCGATGAGCGTGTTTGGCGTCGGCTCCGCCCTCGGTGCGATGCTGGCGCTGGTGCTGGGCTCGTGGATGGCGCAGCGCTGGGGCTGGCGCGCGACCCTGGCTATCGTGGGCGCCAGCGCGGTCGTGCCGGCGCTGATGCTGCGCCTGTTCATGCGCGAGCCGCCGCGCGGCGCGGCGCCGCAGATTGTCCAGGATGCGTCCGGCGCAGGCGCCGTGGCGCTGGTCTGGCGCGCCCCCGTCGCGCGCTGGCTGATGGTAGGGGCTGCCTTCACTTTACTGGCCGGCTATTCCTTCGGCGCCTGGAATTTCAGTTATCTGGTGCGCAGCCATGGCCTGAGCTTGCGCCACGCGGGATGGGTGTCCGGGCTGGCGGCAATCGCTTCGGTCGCCGGTAGCCTGGTGGCCGGCGCGCTCGCCGACCGGCTGGTGCGGCGCCGCCATGCGCGCTGGCAGATCGGCGTGCCGCTGTGCGGCGTGACGCTGGCGATGCCGATCGGCCTGCTGTATTTCGCGCTGCCGGCCGGCCAGGCCGGCGCCGCGGCGCTGATGGTGTCGCTGTTCGCGTTCTTCATCGCGTGGTGGGTGGCGCCTTGCTACGCCGCCCTCAGCCTGGTGGTGCCGCACCAGCGCCGCGCCACCGCGAGCGCGATGGTCATGCTGGCCGGTTCGATCGTGGGCGGCGGGATCGGTCCGATTTTCACGGGCGCCCTGAGCGCCTGGCTGACGCCCTGGCTGCACGGGCAGGCGCTGCGCGCGGCCCTGATCTGTACGGTCGCGTTGATGAGCCTGTCCGTCTATGCATTCTGGCGTGCGATGCGCGCCTATCCCGCAGCACTGCGCGGCATGGCCGACAGTGCTGCCGCTACGCCCGCCCAGCCGGCGGTGTAGCCGATGGCACCGCGCGGCGCCCACCTTCCCATATCGAACACGCCGGGGCGTCCGCACGCACGGGGCCCCGTGCGGCGCGCTCGATCGGTGCGCATCGATAGTCCACCTGAAACATCGCCAGTACGTCCAAGTGGACGATGTTTGGGCTCACAGGGCATATATATTTTGTTCCAGTACCAAGAGCCAATCGCTCGCTGGAGAATTCGATGATGCGACACGAGTTTACGAAGGCGACGCAACTATAAAATGCTGCAACTACTGGAGGTTTGAGGATGACAATCAGAAAATACACGTTGGCCGTGCGGATCTTGCCGCTCATGATCGCGACTGCCTATGCCGGCAACGCGATCGCGCAGGAGGTGATCGAAACGGTTGTCGTCACCGCGCAAAAGCGCAAGGAAAAGTTGCAGGACGTTCCGCTTGCCATGACGGCGATCGGCGGCGCGCAACTGGAGACCCGCGGCATTGAAGGCATCAAGGACCTGACTGGCCTGGCGCCGAACGTGACTGTGAAAGCCGCCGCTCCCGGCGCCGGACTGATCGCCGCCATCTCGATCCGCGGTATGAACCAGGGCCAGCCGGCGATCTGGGCCGATGGCTCGGTCGGCATGTACGTGGACGGCGTATTCGTTGGCAAGAACCAGGGTGCGCTGTTCGAGGTCGTCGACCTCGAGCGTGTGGAAGTGCTGCGCGGCCCGCAGGGGACCCTGTTCGGCCGCAACACCGAAGGCGGCGCCATCAACATGATCACGACCAAGCCGACCGGCGAATGGGGCGGCAGCGCGACCATCGATGTCGGCAATTACAACCGCCACTCGGAGCGCATTGCGATGGACCTGCCGGCCTTCGGCATCATGCGCACCAGCCTGGCGCTGCGCAATGAAAAGCGTGACGGTACCATCGATAACCCGAATGGCGCCGCGTGGGACAGCCGCGATCGCCAGGCCGCCCGTTTTGCGGCGGGCTTCGACATCTCGAAGAACTTCAAGATCGATTACGCGTATGACCGTTCGAAGATCGACGAGACGCCAGGTGCGATTTCGCTGATCGACTCGACCGGCTACGCCAAGCTGTACACGGCGCCTGGCATCGCCGGTAATTACAATTTCTTCCAGAATGCCGCCGGGCCGAAGAGCCTGGGCAGGCTGCTGGCGCAGTACGTCAACACCGGCTATCCGGACGCAGTGGCCACCGATCCGACCAGCGCAAGGTTCGGCAACGCCTATTTCAACAAGCTGGACACGGACGGGCACTCGCTGATCGCATCGTATGAGATCAGCCCAAGCAACGCAGTCAAATACATCGGCGCGCGGCGCAAGATGCACTACCAGGACCGCACCGACCTCGATGGCACGCCAATCCAGGTGTACAACGCGGGGAAGAATACGCACTACGTCTCGACCTCGCATGAGCTGCAATGGATCGGCAATACGGAAAAGATGAATTATGTTGCCGGCGCCTACCTGTTCCGCGATGACGGCAATACGCTCTCTTACCAGGATGGTTTGTTCTATACCTTCAACTTCGCGCCCGCGCAATACAAATTGCCCTACTACCGCATCCGCACCGATGCCGCCGCGGTGTTTGGCCAGGTCGACTACAAGCTTACCCCGCGCCTGAACGGGACCCTGGGCCTGCGCTACACGCGCGAGGAGAAGAAGGGCGACATCTGGCGCGCCAATACCAATGCCAATTTCGATCTCCCCGGCAGCCCGGGCGTGAGCTACCAGCCCGGCTATACGCCGCAGAGCGCCGAGGCAACGTTCTCGTCGACCACTCCGGTGCTGGCGCTCGCCTACAAGCTGACCGACAATGTCAACCTGTTCGGCCGGTACGCCAAGGGCTTCAAGGGCGGAGGCTTCCCGCTGGAGGCGAACACCAACGGCGCCACCGGGACCGGACCATTGGTACCGTTCAGCCCGGAGATCTCGACCAGCTACGAGGCCGGCGTCAAGTCGACTTTGCTAGGCGGGAAAGCCCAACTGAATGCCACGGTCTTCCTGACCAACGTGAAAGACTGGCAAACCTCGCAGCTGCCGCCGAACGGCACCTCGCCGACCATCACCAATGCCGGCAAGGTGCGCACTCAGGGCCTGGAACTGGAAGGAAAGCTGCAGGTCGCCGACGGCTGGCGCGTCCAGGCCAGCTATGGCTTCCTCGATGCGAAGTTCAAGGAATACATGGCGTACAACCAGCTGGGCGCTCTGGTCAATATCGCGGAGAATACCCGCAACAGCTATGCGCCAAGGCACTCGCTCAACCTGAACCTCGATGGGCGCCTGGCCGAGACCAGGTTTGGAACGCTGCGTGGGATCGTCGACTATACCTACACGTCCAACTACGTCAACTACGCGGCGCAGAAGTCGGCGATCGGTACCAATGTCGCGATCGGCAATTCCGTCGAGGAATCCACCATCCCGGCGCTGGGCCTGGTCAACGCGCGCCTGCTGCTGGCCAATATCCCGATGTTCGGCGATGCCGGGACGGTCAATGCATCGCTGTGGGTGCGCAACCTGACGGACGTGCGCAAGCCGGTGGCGCATATCGACGTCGGCGGCTATTACCGTATCGCTGGCTGGCAGGAACCGCGTACCTTCGGACTGTCGCTGAACTACAAGTGGTAAGCCGGGGTTGATGTGCTGCGGGGGCTGCGGGAAACCGCAGCCCCCGTTTTATTGGTGGGCCAGGCACGATTCCGGAAGGTCCGGAATACCGCGGAATCAGAACCGCGTTGGCCGCATCATGGCATCGATCCCGCCGTCGACAAAGAACTGCGCGCCATGGACAAAGCCGGCCTGTGTGCTCAGCAGGAAGAGGATCACCGCCGCGATCTCCTGCGGCTTGGCGCTGCGCCCGAGCGGCGCGACAAAATCGCGCACCGCCTTCGAATAACGCGGATCATCCAGGCTGGCCTGCAGCAGTGGCGTTTCCGTTACACCCGGCGCCACGGTATTCAAGCGTACTCCCGCGCGTCCCCAATCGACTGCGCGCTTGCGCACTGCCACCGTGACCGCATTTTTCGAGCCGGCATAGGCGAAATTCCCGCGCTTCTCGCCCGCGCTTTCCAACACGCCGGCGACCGCTGCCTCATCGCCAGCTTCCAGCACCGCGGCGAGCCTGTTGTCTTCCCAGCTCAGATGCGCGGACGCCACCGACGACACCACGACCGCGGCCGGTTTGCTTCCTTTTGAAAGCGCTGGCAACAGGCCGTCCAGCAATTCGACCGCGCCGAAATAGTTGACCGACACAATACGCGCGGGCGGCTCCACCTGTACGCCGAGGCCAGCGCACAGCACCAGGCCATCGAGCACGCCATCGCACCGCGCCAGGACGCCGGCCACCGCCTGCGCACGCCCGTCTGCGGTCGACAGGTCGGCATTCAGGTCCGCGTTGCGTATGTCGATGCCGATGACTTGATGGCCGGCCGCACGCAAGGCCTCCGCGGTGGCGGCGCCAATGCCGGAACCCGATCCTGTAATGGCAATTTTGGTCATGTGTTCTCCTGTAATTTTAGATGTGAAACTCATTGTGGTCCGTGGCCGGCGGCCCAGCAGCCCCCAAACGGACGATACGGGTGGCGTCCCGCGATGTTATGTTCAAGCTTTTGGACTAACCGAGGGAGTATAGATGGATACCAAGATTTTGCTGCTTGAGCGCGAGCTCCACCTGGTCCTTTGCCGCTATACGCGCGCTTGCGACCAACGCGACTGGCCTGCAATGGATGAGGTTTTTATCGAGGAGGCCAGCGCTGAATTTGGCAGCGGGTACCGCCTGCAAGGACGCGAACCGATCGTTGCCATGATCCGCGGGCATCTGGACGGCTGCGGACCTTCGCAGCACCTGCTCGGCAATCTGGTGGTCGATGTCAATGGCGCTGCAATCGACAGCCGCGTATACGTCCGTGCGGCGCATCGTGGCGCTGGCAGCATGCGGGACCTGACCTATGAATCGCTGGCCGAATACCAGGACCGCTGGACACTGACACCAGCCGGCTGGCGCATTGCCCACCGGCGCATGGTGATCAGCCACGAAACGGGACGCCGCGACATCCTGCGTCCAGCCGCCTAGCTTGTTACGCGGCGATCGCGCGGCTGGAACGGCGCCAGGCGGTCGCCAGCACCGGCGCCAGCGAGGACGCAAACGCCAGGCCCAGCACGGCGGCGATGCCAGCGTCGGCGAGCAGGTAGCCCGCCAGGCCCGGTCCGACCATCGAGCCAAGCGCAAACGCCGCCGGCACCAGCACGATCGCACGGCCGCTGCGGTCGGTATGGGCAATCGCGGCGGTCTGGAACACGCAGCCGCAGGTGAAGAAGAATTCCCAGGTCCAGGCGCCCAGCGCGAACGTGACCAGGCCGCCGCCGCTGGCGAGCAGGGCCAGGCCGGCGGTGCTGCCGGCCAGCACCAGCAGGAAGGGCAGGCGCCGTCCGAGGCGTTCGCCCGCGAACGCGACGGCGAATCCGGCGACACCACCGAGCAGCTTGAGTACGGCAAACACCATGCCCATGCCGGCCGGCGCGACCTGGCTGGCGGCGCCGATGCGTTCCAGGAAGGCCCACAAGCCTACGTTGCCGACCAAGAACAGGAAGAACACGGCCAGGCTGGCCCAGGATGCCATCGGCAGGGCGGCCCCGGGCGCGGCGTTGCTGGCCGGAACGCCGCGCGGCCCGCGCGGCAGCCACAGGGCGGAGACCGCCAGCAGCAGGACGACACCGGCCAGGCCAAGCGCCGCGCCGGTATAGCGCCAGCTGGCGATGAGCAGGGGCGGCAGGGCGAACAGCACCGCCGCGGTGATCGACAGTTCGACGCCCAGCCGCACGCCCAGCGCGCGTACCTTGTCGGGCTGGTCGGACAGGATGCGCATGCCCAGGCAGGTCATGGTCGAGGCGAAGAAGCCGATCAAGGCCCACAGCAGGTAGAGTATGTCGACGCGCACCACCGTGGCGCTCAGGGCGAACGCGCTGGCGGTGGCGCCGGCGCTGACGATGGTCAGCGTACGCCAGTCGATCCGGTTGATCCAGAACGGCGCGCCGAGCGTTCCCGCCAGGTAGCCCGTGAAGCAGACCGAGCCCATCATGCCGATGGTGTCCGGCGGCAGCCCGAAGGTGTCGGCCATGCTGCCCAATACCACCGGCAGCGAATTGAAGGGCAGTCCGCCGATGGTGGAGGCGATGCTGGCGGCGAGAATGATGGCGAGCAGCGCCCGTCCGGAAAGTGAATTGGCCATGCCGCGACTACATGTAGAGCACGACGAGGTCGTTGACGACGGCCGGCCGCGGGTCGCCCACCACATGGATGTTGATCTCCATGGTCATTTGCACGCCGCTCTTGACCTGCTCGACCGCCTTGATGCGGTAGCGCGCGTGGATCCGGCTGCCGGAGGGAACCGGCGAGGCGAAGCGCAAGCGGTCGGAGCCATAGTTGACCATGTTGTTGAAGCCGGTGACTTCGAAGTCGAGCGGCAGCGTGAGCCTGCTGACCAGCACCTGCACCAGTGCGCCGTGGGCGATGGTGGTGCCGAATGGGCTTTGCGCGCGCGCTTTTTCAGGATCGGTGTGGATCCAGTAATCGTCGCCGGTCAGCTCTGCGAACTGATCGATCAGGGCCTGCGTCACGACGAACTCGTTCGACCAGCCGGAAAAATCCTGGCTCACCAGCGTGCGCATCGCGTCGAGGTCCTTGCACGCGACCTGTCGGCGCGGCGCTGACGGCGCCGGCTCCGCGATCGCCGGCGCGGCCGTTGTGGCTTCGATCACGCCGGCTTGATCCGAGTCGAGCGAGGTGTAGCGCAGCAGGGTCACGCTGCCCGGGCGATCGTCGAACACGGGGCGCAGCCGCATGCCGACCTTCAGCGCGGCTTCGTCGATGCCGACCAGGGTGGTGTTCATGTGCGGGCCCTGGTCGAATTCGACGACGGCCAGGATTTGCGGCATCTCGTCGGCAAATTCCGGCAAGGTCGGTATGCGCGCCACGGTATAGGTGTACAGGGTGGCCGCGCCGGACACCTCGTGCCACGCCAGGCTGGCCGAGGCGCAGCGCGGGCAGTGGGCGCGCGGGAAAAAGATCCAGTGATTGCAGTCGGCGCATTGCTGCAGGCGTACCTGGTGCGCTTTCAGGCCGTCCCAGAACGGCTGCGAGATCGTGGTCGGCTGGGGCAGGGGCTTGTTCCAGTCCATGTTCACGCTCCGCGCAGGATCAGTGCGCCCTGTTCACTCATCACGCCGCCGGTGCCCGACACATAAGCCAGGTCGTGGCGCGCGAGCTGGCGTGCGCCAGCGCGGCCCTGAAGCTGGTGCAGCGCCTCGATCACCTGGGTCATGCCGCCGGAAGTGCCGGTCTGGCCGAAGCTCAATTGTCCGCCATGGGTATTCATCGGGAAGTTGCCTTTGTAAGTGAAGTCGTTCTCGCGCAGGAAGCGCATGCCCTGGCCTTTTTCGCAGAAGCCGGCGTCTTCCAGCGTCAGCATGACAGTGATGGTGTAGCAGTCGTAGACCTGGGCCATGTGCATGTCGGCAGGCTTCATGCCGGCCATCGCAAACGCCTTGCGCGATGCCGGGCCGATTGGCGTGGACAGCATGTCGCGCGCATAGGTCGGCGATTTCGATTGCACATGCTCGCCGCAGCCGATGACCTCGACGGCGCGGTGCCTGCAATTGCGCGCAATGTCGGCGCGGGTGACGATGACGGCTGCGCCGCCGGCCACCGGCATGACGATTTCGAGCATGCGCAGCGGCTCGGCCACCATGCGCGAATTGAGCACGTCGTCGATGCCGATCGGCTGGCCATAAAACATCGCCAGCGGGTTGGCGCAGGCGTTGAAGCGCTGGTCCACCGCGATCCGCGCCAGCGCGGCGGCGTCGTAGCCGTGCAGCGCGGCATAGCGTTGCGCGATCATTGCGTAGCCGGTGTTTTGTGCCATGTGGCCGTAAGGCAGGTCGAGCTCCGCTTCGGGCGCGCCGAAATGGGTGCTGTGCCCGCCGAAGCGCGATGCCTTCATGACCTGCAGGGAGTGGTCGTCCTGTTTGCCGACCGGGGCCAAACGCGATGGAATGACGCACAGCACGGTGTTGCACAGGCCGAGCTCGATCGCCGCCGCCGCCCGCCACACCATGCCGACCGAACTGGCGCCGCCGAGGTCGATCACTTCGGCGAAGTCGAGCGGCACGCCCAGGTATTCGCCCACCATGGCAGGCACGAACATGCTGGCCTCATGGAACTGCGGGCCCTGGACCACCAGGCCGTCGATATCGCGCAGCTCCATGCCGGCGTCGTCCAGTGCCTGCCGCGCCAGGTCGGCCACCTGCTCGAGGTGGAACATGCGCGGTGCGGTTGAGTATTTTTCCGGCTTGTACTGCGCGGCGCCTACCACGGCGGCTTGTCCTTTGAGTCCCATTTTCTTCCTTCATCGTCCATGGCTGTTTGCCCATTTTGCCAGCGGGCGCCGGGCTGCCATCGTCCGGGCGGACTACGCCCCGGAGTTACTCCTTTCGGACGATGTTTTTGACAGCCATTGGCCTGAATCTCGCTATACGGGGCGAGCCATTCCGACTATACCGGAGATGGCCGGAAGGATGCGCTTGGACAGCATCGCGATCACGGCATCAAGTTACACAGAGGAGTAGTCCATGAAAGTGTTAGTACCAGTTAAACGGGTGGTCGACCACAACGTCAAGGTGCGCGTCAGATCCGACGGCAGCGGCGTCGAGCTCACCGGGGTCAAGATGTCGATGAACCCCTTCGATGAAATCGCGGTGGAAGCGGCGATCCGGCTGCGCGAAGGCGGCCAGGCGGCCGAAGTGGTCGCCGTTTCGTGCGGCGCCAGCCAATGCCAGGAAACGCTGCGCACGGCGCTGGCCCTGGGCGCCGACCGCGCCATCCTGGTCGAGACCGGCGACGCGCTCGAACCGCTGGCCGTGGCGAAGCTGCTCAAGGCGGTGGCCGAACAGGAACAGCCCCAGCTGATCATCCTTGGCAAGCAGGCGATCGACGACGATTGCAACCAGACCGGACAGATGCTGGCGGCGCTGCTGGGCTGGCCGCAGGCGACCTTCGCGTCGAAGATCGTGGTCGACGGCGCCACCGCGACGGTGACGCGCGAAATCGACGGCGGGCTGGAAACGCTGTGTCTGCGCCTTCCGGCGATCGTCACCACCGACCTGCGCCTGAACGAACCGCGCTACGTCACGCTGCCCAACATCATGAAGGCGAAGAAGAAGCCGCTCGACAGCTGCACGCCTGCGAGCCTGGGCGTCGATTGCGCCGCGCGCCTGGAGACGCTAAGCATGCGCGAGCCCGCCGTGCGTGGGGCCGGCGTCATCGTCAAGGACGTGGCTGATCTGGTCGCCAAGCTCCGGAGCGAAGCGAAGGTCATCGCGTGAACCGCATCCCATTCCACACATCTTCAACAAACATTGGAAAGCTACCATGGCAGCACTAGTCATCGCCGAACACGATAACCTGGCCCTCAAGGGCAGCACGCTCAACACCGTCAGCGCCGCGCTGGCATGCGGCGGCGAAGTCCATGTGCTGGTCGCCGGCCACGACTGCGCGGCCGTGGCCGCGGCGGCAAGCGGCATCGCCGGCGTAAGCCGGGTGCTGGTCGCCGGCGGCGAACAGTTCGCCCATGGCCTCGCCGAAAACGTGGCGAACCAGGTGGTGGCGCTGGCCGCCGGCTATTCGCATATCCTGGCCCCGGCCACCGCGTACGGCAAGAACATCCTGCCGCGCGTGGCCGCGCTGCTGGACGTGGCGCAGATATCGGAAATCACCAGGGTGGTGGCGCCGGATACCTTCGAACGTCCGGTCTATGCCGGCAATGTAATCGCCGTGGTGCGCTCGCGTGATGCCGTCAAGGTCATCACCGTGCGCACCACCGGCTTCGACGCCGCCGGCGGTGGCGCTTCAGCGCCAGTGGTTGCGGTCGATGCGGTCGTGGCCACCGGCGACAGCGACTTCGTCGGGCGCGAACTGGCAGCGTCAAGCCGTCCCGAGCTGTCCGCCGCCAAGGTCATCGTTTCGGGCGGGCGCGGCATGGGATCGGGCGATAACTTCAAGATCCTCGAACCCCTGGCCGACAGGCTGGGTGCAGGCATGGGCGCCTCGCGCGCCGCGGTCGATGCGGGGTTCGTGCCGAACGACTGGCAGGTCGGGCAGACCGGCAAGGTCGTCGCGCCGTCCCTGTACATCGCGGTCGGCATCTCCGGCGCCATCCAGCACCTGGCCGGCATGAAGGACTCGAAGGTCATCGTGGCGATCAACAAGGATCCGGAAGCGCCGATCTTTGGCGTCGCCGACTACGGCATTGTCGGCGACCTGTTCGACATCGTTCCACAGCTGGTCGACGCGCTGTAAGGATCATCATGACCAACACGCAAGCGCACGGTTCCCGCGAGACCATGGAATACGATGTCGTCGTGGTCGGCGGCGGCCCCGCCGGCCTGTCGGCGGCGATCCGGCTCAAGCAGCTGGCCGCGGGACAAGGCAAGGAGGTGTCGGTCTGCGTGCTGGAAAAAGGCGGCGAGCTGGGCGCCCATATCCTGTCGGGCGCCGTGATGGACCCGCGCGCGTTGACCGAACTGATCCCGAACTGGAAGGAACTGGGCGCGCCGCTCAATACGGAAGTGAGCGAAGACCGCATCCTGTTCCTGACTGAGAAGAAGGCTTACCGTACGCCGGGCTTCATGGTCCCGGCCTGCTTCGAAAACCACGGAAACTATGTCGTCTCGCTAGGCAAGGTGGTGCGTTGGCTTGGCCAGCAGGCTGAAACGATGGGAGTCGACATCTTCCCGGGCTTTCCGGCGGCGGAAATCCTGTACAACGGCGACGGCTCGGTCAAGGGCGTCGCCACGGGCAGCATGGGTGTCGGGCGCGACGGCGAGCCGGGCGCCGACTTCCAGCCCGGGATGGAACTGCACGCGAAATACACGCTGTTCGCCGAAGGCGCGCGCGGCCACCTCGGCAAACAGCTGATGGACAGGTACGACCTCAACGCCGGCAAGGATCCGCAGTCGTACGGCATCGGCATCAAGGAACTATGGGAGATCGACCCGGCCAGGCACAAGCCCGGGCTGGTGATCCACACTACCGGCTGGCCGCTCGACTCCGCTACCTACGGCGGCTCCTTCCTGTACCACCTGGAGGATAACCTGGTCGCGGTCGGCTACGTGGTGGGCCTCAATTACAAGAATCCCTACCTGTCGCCGTTCGAGGAATTCCAGCGCTACAAGACGCACCCCGAGATCCGCACCTTCTTCGAAGGCGCCCGGCGCATTTCGTACGGCGCCCGCGCGATCACCGCCGGCGGCCTGCAGTCGCTGCCGAAGCTGGTGTTCCCGGGCGGCGCGCTGATCGGCTGCGATGCCGGTTTCCTCAACATGAGCCGCATCAAGGGCAGCCATGCGGCGATCAAGAGCGGCATGCTGGCAGCGCACGCGATGTTTGGCGCGCTCGGCGAAGCGCGCGGGCACGACGAGCTGGCAAGCTATCCGCAGGCGTTCGAGCAATCGTGGCTGAAGGAAGAACTGCATGTGGCGCGCAACGTCAAGCCGTGGCTGTCGAAGGGCCTGTATCTCGGTTCCGTCATGACCGGCATCGACCAGATCCTGTTCCGCGGCAAGGCGCCATGGACGCTGCGCCGTACCCACGCCGACCATGAGTGCCTGAAGCCGGCCGCCGGATACAAGCCGAT
>NZ_QYUP01000088.1 GCF_003590855.1 Massilia cavernae | reverse complement strand
GCGCCAGGCCGACCGCCAGTACGTCGATCACCACCAGGTAGGCCAGGCGCGCCGAGATCGGCGTGTACGGGTCGATGTTGAATACCAGGTCGATCGGGATCAGCACCGTGGCCATGTCGGCCAGCGGGGTGCCGGAAGGCGCCAGCACGATCACGTCGGCGCCGCCGCGGCGCGCCAGCTTGGCCGAGCGCACCAGCGCCGAATTGTTGCCGCGCTGTGAAATCGCTACCACCGCGTCGCCCTCGTGCAGCAGCGAGGCAGCGATGCTGTGGATCGCCGGGTCGGCGTAGGCCACGGTCGGCACGCCGGAGCGGAAGAACTTGTGCTGGGCGTCGGTGGCCACGATGCCCGACGTGCCCTGGCCGTAGAACTCGATCTTGTTGGCGCGCGACAGGATGTCCAGCGCGCGCTGGATCGCTTCCGGGTTCAGGTTGTTGCGCAGGTCGAGCAGGGTGTTGATCGAGCGGCTGCAGATCTTGTTGACCAGGTCCGCCGCCAAGTCGTCCTGGGCCGGCTGCTCGTTCGCGCCCGGCAGCGCAAGCGCCAGGCCCTGCGCCAGCTTGAGCTTGAACTCATGCCAGCCATCGTAGCCCAGCGTACGGCAGAAGCGCACCACGGTCGGCTCGGACACCTGCGCCGCCTTGGCCAGCGCAGTGATGTTCTGGGTGACCGTCGCGCCGGGGTTGTCGAGCACCGCCAGCGCGACCTTGCGCTCGGAGCGAGACAGCGAGTCAAGCTGGGTGCGGATTGAATCGAGAAGCACGGTCGGCGCTCCGTTCAGTCTTCAGGCAGCGCTTCTTCGCGCCACTGGAGTCCATCGCGGCCGATCAGGGCCGACGATGCGGCTGGTCCCCAGGTCCCGGAGGTGTACGGGATCGGCATGCTGTCTTCATGCTCCCAATGGTTGAGGATAGGTTCGACCCAATCCCAGGCCGCTTCCAGCTCGTCGCCGCGCATGAACAGCGTCAGCTGGCCGCGCAGCACGTCGAGCAGCAGGCGTTCGTAGGCTTCCATGCGCGGCGCCTTGAACTGCTCCTTGAAGTCGAGTTCGAGCTCGGCCTGCTTCAGGCGCATGCCGTCGCCCGGCGTCTTGGCCATCAGGTTCATGCGCAGGCCTTCGTCCGGCTGCAGGCGGATGACCAGGCTGTTCGGCTGGAAGCTGTTGTTCGGCTGGTTGAAGATCGAATGCGGGATCGGCTTGAAGCGCACCACGATTTCCGCCAGGCGGTCGTGCATGCGCTTGCCGGTGCGCAGGTAGAACGGCACGCCGGCCCAGCGCCAGGTGTCGATCTCGGCTTTTATCGCGACGAAGGTTTCGGTGCGCGACTGTGCCGGTGCATCCGGTTCGTCGCGGTAGCTCGGCACCGCGGCGCCGTCGACGTGGCCGGCGCGGTACTGGCCGCGCACGATATTCTGCGCCAGCGTGGTCGGGGTGAAGCGCTTGAGCGAGCGCAGTACCTGCAGCTTGGCGTCGCGCACGGCGTCCGGCGCGATCGATGTTGGCGGCTCCATCGCCACGATACAGAGCAGCTGCAGCAGGTGGTTCTGCAGCATGTCGCGCAGCGCGCCGGAAGTGTCGTAGTAACCCATGCGGTTGCCGACGCCGATCTTTTCGGCGATGGTGATTTGCACGTCCGAGATCCATTCGCGGCGCCACAGCGGCTCGAACAGGATGTTCCCGAAGCGCAGGGCCAGCAGGTTCTGCACGGTTTCCTTGCCGAGGTAGTGGTCGATACGGAAGATCTGCGATTCCGAGAACACCTTGCCGACTTCGGCGTTGATCTGCTTGGCGCTGGCAAGGTCGCGGCCGAGCGGCTTTTCCAGCACCACGCGCGAATTCGCGGTCGCCAGGCCGGTGGCGGCCAGGTTGTCGCAGATTTTCGCGAACAGGTGCGGCGGGGTGGCCAGGTAGTACACGCGGGTCAGCGACGCGTCATCGCGCAGCGCCTCGACCAGCGGGGCATAGGTGGAAGCGTCGGTCGCGTTGAGCGACACGTAGACGATCCGCTGGATGAACTTGGCCCAGGCGGCCTGGTCGACCGCCTTCAGGTGCGGCTTGGAGTTCTTTTCGACGCTGTGCAGGAATTCGTCCTGCGACCATTCATGGCGGCCCACGCAAATGATGCGCGCGGTCGGCGGCAGGTCGTTGCAGACGTCGCGGGAGTACATCGCCGGGAGCAGTTTGCGCATCGCCAGGTCGCCGCTGCCGCCAAAGAGAACGAGGTCGAAATCGTTAAGAGCCATAGTGTGTTATCGCAGAAAGTAGGTGCCGATGGAGATAATGCAGTGCCCGACGCCGCGCTGGCGTACGCAAGAAGCGTGATTGGGGCTATTTATGTAAATTTACTACATAGAAATCGAGTTTGCAAGAAAATATACTACAAATTTTCCCATTACCTTGGCGCCGGGATCCTGGCGCGCGGATCAGGGTGCCTTCGCCGACAGCTGCATCGACTCGACCCGGCATCATGGCTGGTACGCATTCTCAACGCGGCCCGGGACGTCGACGCGCAACGACAGCAGGCGGCCGGTTAATGGGAACTGCGCGATTTCCTCGGCTGGACGGTGGCCCAGGCTGGTGATGAAAAGGGTACGCAGGTCGTCGCCGCCGAACGCCATCATGGTCGGGCAGCGCACCGGCAGCTGCAGTTCGTCCAGCAGCTCGCCATCGGGCGCGAAGCGCAGCAGGCCCGCGCCTTCGATCATGGCGACCCAGTAGGCGCCTTCGCTGTCGACGGCCGCGCCATCGGGGCGGCCGCCGTAGTTGCGGGCCTTGTCGGTCGAGAACTGCTGGAAGCGCGATGGATGCGAGGCGGTGCCGGTGGCGGCGTCGAAATCGTAGCGGTCGACCCGGTGGCTGGTGGTGTCGGCGTGGTACATCGCGGTGGCGTCGAGCGAAAACGCCAGTCCGTTCGACACCGTCATCCCGCCCGACCACTTCAGTTTCACTTCGCCTTTGTCGAGGCAGAACATCTGCGCGGCCTGCTGGTCGCGCGGTTCGTACATGGTGCCGACCCAGAACCGGCCGGCCGCATCGACGCGGCCGTCGTTGAAGCGCGTGGTGCTGGTATCGTACGGGGCCGGCGCGATTTCGGCCAGCGCACCGTCCTGCGGATTGAAGTGGAAGAAGCCGGCGCGCATCGCCACCACCAGCCCGCCGGTGGCGCACAGCGCCAGGGCGGTCGGTTCGGACGGCAGGCGCCATTCGTCATGGGTCCCGGTCAGCTGGTTCAGCCGGTGGATGGTGAAGCCGTTGATATCGACCCAGTACAGGCTCGATTCGGTCGGATGCCAGAGCGGGCTTTCGCCCACGCTCATCGGCGCATCGTAGGCTACTTCGAATGGGTGCTGGGTCATGGAAGTCATGGTCAGGTCGCCGCCTTGGCCATCGCGATCAGGCCGTTGGTGGAGCTGTCGTGCCGTTCTGGTTTGGCTTCGCCGGTCAGCTCCGCCTCGATGTTCTTCGCCAGCACCTTGCCCAGCTCGACGCCCCACTGGTCGAAGCTGTTGACGTCCCAGATCACGCCCTGCACGAAGGTCTTGTGCTCGTACAGTGCGATGAGCGCGCCCAGTGTGTACGGGTTCAGGTATTCCATCAGGATGGTGTTGCTCGGGCGGTTGCCGGGGAAGGTCTTGTGCGGCGCCAGGCGCTCGACTTCGGCCGGCGACAATCCCTGCTGCTGCAGGTCGGCGCGCACCTCGTCCAGCGTCTTGCCCTTCATGAAGGCTTCCGACTGGGCGAAGCAGTTCGCCAGCAGGGCGGCGTGGTGGTTCTCGTACTCGTGCGCGGGGCGCAGCGCGGCGATGAAGTCGATCGGCGTGACCTCTGTACCCTGGTGCAGCAGCTGGAAGTAGGCATGCTGGCCGTTGGTGCCGCAGTCGCCCCAGATGACAGGGCAGGTTTCGGTGTCGACCGGGTGGCCGTCGCGTGTCACGCGCTTGCCGTTGCTTTCCATCTCGAGCTGCTGCAGGTAAGCCGGGAAGCGGTTCAGGTCCTGGTGATAGGGCGCGATGGAGACCGACTCGCAGTCGAGGAACTGGCGGTTCCAGAAGCCGATCAGGCCAAGCAGGGCGGGCATGTTCTTGTCGAGCGGCGCTTCCTTGAAGTGCTGGTCCATCGCGTGCGCGCCGTTCAGCAGGTCGCTGAAGTAGCCGAAGCCCACGGCCAGCGCGATCGGCAGGCCGATCGCCGACCATACCGAATAGCGGCCGCCGACCCAGTCCCAGAACGGGAACATGTTGGCCGGGTCGATGCCGAAGGCCTTGATCGCATCAAGGTTGGTCGATGCCGCCACGAAGTGGCGCGCCAGTTCGGACTCCGGCCCATGCTGCAGGTACCAGGCGCGCGCGGTCTGCGCGTTCATCATGGTTTCGGCGGTGGTGAAGGTCTTGGACGCGACGATGAACAGCGTGGTTTCGGGATTCACTTTCGCCAGCGCTGCGTCGATGTCGTGGCCGTCGACGTTGGACACGAAGTGCATGGCCAGGCGCGGGTGGCTGTACTGGCGTAATGCCAGGCACACCATTTTCGGGCCCAGGTCGGAGCCGCCGATGCCGATGTTGACGATGTCGGTGATCGGCTTGCCCGAGTAACCCAGCCAGGTGCCGGCGCGCACCGCGTCGGAGAAAGCGCGGACGCGGTCGAGCACCTTGTGGACGTCGGCGATGACGTCCTGGCCGTCGACCACCAGCTCGGTGGTGCGCGGCGAGCGCAGGGCGGTGTGCAGCACGGCGCGGCCTTCGGTGGTGTTGATCTTTTCGCCGGCGAACATGGCGTCGCGGCGCTCCTCGACGCCGCGTTCGCGCGCGAGGTCCACCAGCAGTTCAAGCGTGCGCCCGTCAAGCCGGTTTTTTGAATAGTCTAGAAAGAGTCCCGCGGCGTCGACGGTCAGCTTCGGGAAGCGCTCGGCATCGGCCGCGAACAGGCCGCGCATCTGCCAGTCTTCCGCATCGATGGCGTGGGTTTCGAGGGCCTGGAAGCTGGCGGTCTGGGTAAGGGAAGGCTGGCGCATATCTTTGACGTTTAGGAGATGGAGGGCTGGCCGCGCACTGCGCGTAAGATTATCGAATCATACATGATAATCGCGTAAATTCACTACAAAGTTGAGTAAAAAATCGTGATCGAACGCCTCTTGCTGTGGGAAGGGCCCGGCGTCGCGCGGATAAACGCGTCGCGTTAATTCACCATGCGAATGGAAGACTTTGTGTTCACAAGCCCAAACTGTAGTAAAATTTCAGGAAATTAATTCAAAAGGAACGATCATGGCCTTGCATCCCGTAGTTGAAGCGGTGACGAACCGGATAATCCAGCGCAGCCGGCCCTCGCGCACGGCCTACCTGGCCCACCTCGACGCGGCGCGCATGCAGGGCGTGCAGCGCGGCGCGCTGTCTTGCACCAACCTGGCCCACGGCTTCGCCGCCTTCCCGGCCAACGACAAGCTGAAACTGAAGGAATTCAAGAAGCCGTCGGTCGCCATCGTCTCCTCGTACAACGACATGCTGTCCGCGCACCAGCCGTTCGAATCCTTCCCGGCGATTATCAAGGACGCCGTGCGCAAGGTCGACGCGGTGGCCCAGTTCGCGGGCGGCGTGCCTGCCATGTGCGACGGCGTCACCCAGGGCCAGCCCGGCATGGAGCTGTCGCTGTTCTCGCGCGACGCCATCGCGATGGGCACCGCGGTCGCGCTGTCCCACAATATGTTCGACTCGGTCCTGTACCTGGGCGTATGCGACAAGATCGTCCCGGGCCTGCTGATCGGCGCGCTGCACTTCGGCCACCTGCCGGCGGTATTCGTGCCGGCCGGCCCGATGACGACCGGGATCTCCAACAAGGAAAAGGCGCGCATCCGCCAGCTGTACGCGCAGGGCAAGGCCACGCGTGAAGAGCTGCTCGAGAACGAAGCCGCGTCCTACCACGGCGCCGGCACCTGCACCTTCTACGGCACCGCCAACAGCAATCAGATGCTGATGGAGATCATGGGCCTGCACCTGCCGGGCGCCGCCTTCATCACGCCGGGCACCCCGCTGCGCGACGCGCTGACCGCGGCCGCCGCGCAGCGCGCGGTGGCGATCACCGAGCAGGGCGAGTACATCCCGGTCGGCCAGGTGGTCGACGAGAAATGCATGGTCAACGCCATCATCGGCCTGCTGGCCACCGGCGGCTCGACCAACCACACCCTGCACCTGGTGGCGATCGCGCGCGCGGCCGGCATCGTGATTGACTGGGACGACTTCAACGAACTGTCGGCCGTCATTCCGATGCTGACCCGTATCTACCCGAACGGCGACGCCGACGTGAACCACTTCCACGCAGCCGGCGGCACCGGTTTCGTGATCCGCGAACTGCTCGACGCCGGCCTGCTGCACGACGACGTGACGACCATCCTCGGCAAGGGCCTGCGCGCCCACTGCACCGAGCCTTTCCTCGACGGCGATAAAGTGGTCTGGAAGCCGGCCCCCGAAATCACCGGCGACGACAGCGTGCTGCGCCCTGCCAGCGCGCCATTCTCGGCCGACGGCGGCATGGTGCTGGTCGACGGCAACCTGGGCCGCGCCGTGATGAAGGTGTCGGCAGTGAAGGTGGAACACCGCGTGGTGGAAGCGCCCGCGCTGACCTTCGATTCGCAGGAAGCCTTCATGCACGCCTACAAGGCCGGACGGCTGGACCGCGACTTCGTCGCAGTGATCCGCTTCCAGGGCCCGCGCGCCAACGGCATGCCCGAGCTGCATGCGCTTACCCCGGCACTGGCCAACCTGCAGGACGCTGGTCGCCACGTGGCGCTGGTCACCGACGGCCGCATGTCGGGCGCTTCGGGCAAGGTGCCTGCGGCGATCCACGTGTCGCCCGAGATCCTGGCGGGCGGCCCGCTCGGGCTGGTGCGCGACGGCGACATCATCCGCCTCGACGCGGGAACCGGCACGCTGGAAGCGCTGGTGCCGGCCGAAGTCTGGGCGTCGCGTACGCAAGCCACCGCCGACCTGGGCTCCTGCCAGGTAGGCATGGGACGCGAGCTGTTCGCGATGTACCGCAGTACGATCAGCGAGGCGGAGAAGGGCGCGGCGACGTTCCCGCTGCCGGCGCCGATCCCGAGTACCCTCAACGTGCACGAAGGCGCGGACATCGGCAACACGGTGCCGGGCTCCGATGAAGACTTTTGAACAAGAACCCAAAATGACCATGACCCTACTCGACATCATGCGCTCGGCGAGCGTTATCCCGGTAATCGCCATCGACGATCCTGAACATGCAGTGCCGCTGGCCCAAGCGCTTGTCGCGGGCGGCATCCGCGTACTTGAAGTGACGCTGCGCACCCAGCACGGCCTGGGCGCGATCCGCGCGATGGCCCAGGTGCCGGGCGCAATCGTCGGCGTCGGCACCCTGACCCAGCCCGAGGAATTCGCCGCCGCGCGCGACGCCGGCGCGGTATTCGGCGTGTCGCCCGGCCTGACCCCGGCCCTGATCGAAGCATCGAAGAAAAGCGGCCTGCCGCTGCTGCCGGGCGTGATGACGCCGTCGGAAGTGATGGCAGCGCGCGAAGCGGGTTTCCGCCAGCTGAAGTTGTTCCCGGCAGTGCCGGCGGGCGGCGTCGGGATGCTGAACGCGATCGGAGGGCCGCTGCCCGACGTGACCTTCTGCCCGACTGGCGGCATCTCGATCGACACCGCGCCGCAATTCCTCGCTTGCAAGAACGTGGCCTGCGTGGGCGGCTCCTGGCTTACCCCGAAGGACGCGATCCAGGCCGGTGACTGGGCGCGCATTACCGAACTGGCAAAGGCGGCTGCCGCACTGCGCTGACGCAAACGAACGCGGCGCGTGCAAAAGGTGCGCCGCGCTAGAATCGTGGATGCATAACGAACCGCCGCACATCTGCGTCAAGCCGGCAGTGCGCGCACAGATGCGCCTCGACCGGCCGCTGACCGAAGGCGAGATCGCCATGGCGCGCTCGCTGTTCGGCGACGCGGTCGATTACGCGCGGATATTCAGCCGCCGTTACCTGCCGTTCGGCATGCGGCCCCGCAATTGCGCGATGTCTCCCAACGGCAGCATCTACTTCCACAAGTCCTGCTGCCTGCCTGATTTTTCACGCGGCGACGCCCACGCCAGGCACTGGTTCATGCTCGAGATGGTACTGGTATGTTGTTGTGCACACCGTGTTTTGGTGCAGAAGCCCCGTTCGGACATACCCAAGAGGCACTCAACAACTGACGGTCCCGACGCTATCGCCGGTCCGAAGATCGAGCCCAATCCAGCACCGATATGGGCCGTCCTTCGTCCCTTTGTCCTGCGCCGTGTAGCTGCAATGAATACCCTTCTTGTCTCGAAGTCGGTCGCCCTTCTCCCCGCTGCACGTGTCTGGGAGGTCGGGGCCTAATGAATCGAATATGTCCTTCGCCGTCTTGCCGTCAACAAGCACAGTCAGCTTACGGTCATTAGGTGTCGGTGGTGTACGATCAGCGACTATGCCGGAATGGACTTTGTAGATTGCGCCTTGGAGCGGTTTCCATAGGCCATACGGGTCGGACGACGGATCGGCGGCATGGGCAATCGAGAGCACGACTGCGGTCGCGCAGAGTATCAGGAAAGCAGTTTTGCGCATGTCAGCCTCGTAGCTTTACATGAAAATGGTGGTCGTGATTTTTCGCCCTCTTCACAAACGGTATGTCAGGGCCGTTGAACAAGACCAGAACGACTGGCGCGAAGGTGCGGAACAATTCGATTAGTTTCTCGGTTCCTTCCTTGTCGTACTCGCGGTCCCACCAGAACACTTGCTGTTCGAGACCGTCTTTACGCAATGGACGGACATCAACATCCAACCCACTCATGTGCGAGTCGTGATCTGGCGGCTTCCCCCCTCCCGCTAAGCTGATGTCCCCGATCCCGATTCGGCGCTTGTCGCGGGTCTGCCACTCCATCGCAACGCGTAGGATCGCTGTCATCATTATCGGATGCGGGTACTGGTAGGCTCCCTTGGCGGATTTCCCGTAGAGGTTTCCGTACACGTAGTAACCTGAGTCCATCGGGGCTTGCGGGAGCATGTAGAACCCGCGAGTATCTTGTGTAGGCCGTGGGCGTAGCGGGTCGTTGTCGTCATCCATAGCGTGCATCCCAGTCATGCGCATTTATTGCACGCAAGGTCCCACCCACCAGCGGTATTGCCGCCAGTACCGCCGCCGATCTTCTGCTGCGAATATTTCCACTTCACTTTTGAGAACCGGAGGCCAATGGAGTCGTGCAGAATGCTGCCGCCGCCTACCACCTGTTCCATGTTGGCTATCATGACATTCTCAAGTTCCACCTCGTAGTACTTCACGCGCTTACCGTCGCCATCGGCCCTCATGAACTCTAGCTTTGCCTTCGGGATCGTCTTTCCCATTGAGGCCGTCTGCATCAGTATCGGAGAGGCGAGGTCCGCGAGCTTACTGAACGAGAGCGTACGGTGCTCGCACCGTTCGGCTGTATGGCCGCCACCTGTCGACGCGGTCGGGCTTCTAGGTTGAATCACGCCCCACTGTGCCGATGTGACCTCGATCCAGCCCTGGTGTTCGGAATCGGCCGATTCACCTTTGATGCCGTCGATGGAGAGATAAACGTCGATTGACATGCCTTGCCTCCGTTACAGGTTTAGTTAAGTGAGCATTGTTGCTCGGCTGTACGGGGTGGGCGTTGGCTGATATCAAGAGATGCCGTCAACCGCCGGCGTTAAAGGGCTGGGCCAATCATTGAACAAAAAATGGGGAGTGTGTCTAGCAGCAGCAGGAGGGGGCGGTGGGAAGGGAGAATACTATATGGGGAGGCTGGAAATCTGGTGTTTCCATCGGCTGGCTTAACCGGTATGCCGTCACGGAGCGTTAGGGGCGGGGTGCTGCGTAAAGTATCGCGGGGGACGCTTCGTAGCCTAGCGGGTGGACTCGGCCACGGCCCCGGCGTGATCGAGGCGCGGCGGGCCGTAGAGGGTTCAGGCCGCACAGTTCCGCTTGACGGTAGCCGGGAGATTTCGAAGTGTTCCGCCGTGAGCTTGATGCTTGCTTCGTTCTCGGTACGGGGGATCGCGCACGACAAACACATGATGTCGAGTAGGGTCATAGTCATTTTGGGCTCTTGATCTGTTGGGCGGCAAACCTCGCCCTTCAGAGGGTGTCGCAAAAGCCCTCTGCGCGATAAAATATTGCTCAGAATGAAATGCCAGGAACCGACAATGAGCAGCACCCGCAAATTACCTTCGCCCGACGTTCCGCAGTACGATTTGTTTGGCGGCGTGCCGGCAGGTTCGGATGCGCCGGCTCTGCAAACGGCGGTCCATAGCGGTCGGCGTTTCGTGACGGGCGATGCCAACGCCATTTTCCTGGGGACGATGCGTCTGGAAGAACATCTGAAGCGTTCTGGCCAGCATGCTCCATTTACCGTGGCCCGTCTGCTCGGAGCACAAGACTGGCAAGCGTTTGAGCGGCGCTACGCTGCAACTGGCCGCGCTCCCTATGCGCCGCAACTGATGGTCGGCCTGATCCTGTACGGCGTGATGCAAGGGGTGCATTCCCTGCGCGAATTGGAACGGCTGGCGCGACTCGATCTCGGATGCATGTGGGTGACCGGCGGCATCGCGCCGGACCATGCCAACATCGGACGCTTCATCGTCCAGCATGAAGCGTCGCTGACCCGGGATTTCTTTGAATCGCTGACCGGGTCGATTTTGAAAGCGACGGGTTCTGGCAGCGCTCGGTTGGCCGGTGACGGCACCGTTATTGAAGCGGCTTGCTCGCACTACAATCTGCTCAAGGAAGAGGCCGTCAAGGCGCGCGCAACAGCGGCGCACCAGGCCGTAGAACGCACACCGGAGAATCAGGCGGCGCAGCAGGAACAGGAACGCAGTGCGCGATGCCAGGAACTCTTCGAGCAGCGCCAGACTGCGCGCCTCAGCAATGGCAAGAATGTCGAGACCTTGCGTATCAGCGGCAGCGAACCGGAGGCCATGGTACAGCGCCTGAAACGTGGACACGGGTTTGCGGCGTCGTACAAACCATCGGTACTGGCAAATCCAGACAGAATCATCACAGCCTTCGAAATCGATCCATCGAGCGAGACGAAGGTGATCGCACCGATGCTCGATCAAAGTGCACGCGTGACTGGAGAAGATGTCAGGGAATTGCTGCTCGACGCCGGCTACTTCGATGATGAAGTGATTGACGCGACGCTCACACGCGATATCAGCTTGTTGTGTCCGGAGGGCCAGTGGCCTGCCAAGACCAAAGAGGAGGGGCTGTACCACAAGAGCGCATTCACCTACGACGCGCATACCGACACTTACCGATGCCCTGCCGGCCAAACCTTGGTCCTCATTTCCAAATGCGGAGAAACACCGCGCACGCGGGCAGTGAGCGTGTATGCGGCATCAAGCTGCACAGCTTGCCGCCTGCGTGCGAACTGTACGAAGGCCGCGCAGGGGCGGCGCATCAAACGCTACCCCGAGGATGAACAACGGGACGCGCTTCGTCTCGTGATGCAGCATCGCCAGGCGCGCTACATTTTCAGCCAGCGCAAGGCGATCGTCGAACCAGTGTTCAGCAGCCTGCGCGGTCAGCAGGGCCTGGATCGCTTTCGCCGACGTGGGCTACAGGCGGTCAAGCGCGAATTTGCCTTACATGTCATGGCGTACAACTTGTCCAGAGCGGTTGCCCTGCTGAGGGCGCTGTTTTTCTACTTTTACGCCGTTCCATACGCGCTCAGAGGGGCGCATACGTTTTTTCGGCCGCATGCCGCGTTTTTTTGGCTTGCGTCCTCAACCACAACATCGCCCGGGCCTGATGTGATCGCAGAAAAACGTTTTGCGACACCCTCTTCAGGGCGGGGGCAGGCGCCGACGGCAGAGCCGTCCTTGCCTTTGACTTTAGTGCGGAGTCTGCTGCTGTTCGAAGTACTGTCGAATAACTGCGATGGGTGCGCCGCCGCAACTACCCGCAAAGTAGCTGGGCGACCAAAGCGCACCGCCCACAGTTTTTTTCGAATACTCGGATAGTTTTTCTTCCGGATCATGCGGCTGGTAACACCTTTCAGGCTGTTGACCAGATTGGAAACGGCAACCCTGGGCGGGTAGTTGACCAGAAGGTGAACGTGGTCGTTCTCGCCGTCGAACTTCATCAGTTCCGCTTCAAAGTCCATGCAGACGCAGGTCGTCAAGAATCTCTTTTGTGAAGACTTCACGGCGGTATTTTTTGACAAAGATCAAATGCGCATGCATTAGAAAAATACAGTGTCTTCCGTGGCGAATATCGCTGTCATTTCTCATAGTCCCAACGATAATCGAAGCATGCAGCGTCTACAAGCCTATAAATACGAACTGATGCCAAATGGCGAGCAGGAGCGCGCTATGCGCCGCTTCGCCGGATCGTGCCGGTTCGTCTATAACAAGGCGCTGGCACTGCAAAAAGAAAATTACGAAGCGGGTAACAAGTTCATCGGCTATGTCGCGATGGCGAAACACCTTACGGGATGGCGCAATGGCATTGACACGCCGTGGCTCAAGGACGCGCCTTGTCATCCATTACAACATGCCTTGAAGGACTTGGAGAAGGCTTACCAAAACTTCTTTGCCAAACGCGCCGATTTCCCGCGTTTCAAGCGCAAGGGCAGCGGCGATGCTTTCCGCTACCCCGATCCGAAACAGATCAAGCTCGATCAGGCCAACAATCGCCTCTTTCTTCCCAAATTGGGTTGGCTGCGCTACCGCAACAGCAGGGACGTGCTCGGCGAACTGCGTAACGTCACCGTGAGCCAGTCGGGAGGCAAGTGGTTCGTGTCGATTCAGACGCGGCGCGAGGTCGAGCAGCCCCTGCCCATGGCGACAACCGCCATCGGGATCGACGTCGGCATCGCTCGGTTCGCCACCATGAGCGACGAGAGCTATATCGCCCCGCTCAACAGCTTCAAGAAGCACCAACAGCGCCTTGCCCGCTACCAGCGCCGCATGAGCCGCAAGGTCAAGTTCAGCAACAACTGGAAGAAGGCAAAGGCCCGCGTCCAAAAGGTTCATACCCGTATCGCTAACGCCCGCAAGGATTTTCTGCACAAAACCACAACAACGATTTGCCAAAACCACGCACTCGTTTGCATTGAGGATTTGCAGGTACGGAACATGTCCAGGTCTTCCAAAGGCAGCAGCGAACAGCACCGCAAGATGGTGAAACAGAAGTCCGGCCTGAACCGCGCCATTCTCGATCAGGGATGGGGCGAATTCAGGCGACAGCTGGATTACAAGGTGGCGTGGAACGGCGGCATGCTGTTGCCGTTCCGCCGCACCACACCAGCCGGATGTGCCCATGCTGCGGCCACACATCGAAAGACAATCGGCAAACACAAGCGAAGTTCTTATGCGTCGATTGCGGTTACGAAAATCACGCCGATGTGGTCGGTGCGATCAATATTTTAGCGCGAGGACATCGCGTTCTAGCCTGTGGAGAGCCGGTGCAGCCAGGCCGCTCGGCGAAGCGTGAGCGCATGCGTTCACCCCACTGAAGCGACTGCGCAAATCGCCGCATAGCGCCGTAGGAATCCGTTTCCTTCAGGGTAGGGGAGGATGTCAACAAAAAGTCTTCATCGCCATCGACGATTCTGACGTGGCCTCCGTCGGCGGATCCTGGCTCACCCCGAAGGACGCGATCCTGGCCGGCGACTGGGCGCGCATTACCGAACTGGCAAAGGCGGCTGCCGCAAACGAACGCGGCGCGCTTGAGGCGCGCGCCGCGTTAGAATTCGTGGATGCATAACGAACCGCTGCACATCTGCGTCAAGCCGGCAGTGCGCGCACCCGCGCGCCTCGACCGGCCGCTCACCGAAGGCGAGGTCGCCATGGCATCGGCGCTGTTCGGCGACGCGCTCGATTACGCGCGCGTGCGGGTTTTCCGCCGCCGCTACCTCCCGTTCGGCATGCAGCCGCGCAATTGCGCGATGTCTCCCAACGGCAGCATCTACTTCCACAAATCCTGCTGCCTGTCCGATTTTTCGCGCGGCGACGACCACGCCAGGCACTGGTTCATGCACGAAATGGTGCACGTCTGGCAGCACCAGCTGGGTTATCCGGTACGCCTGCGCGGCGCCATCAGGATCGGCCTCGGCTACGCCTACGAGCTCGATCCCGCCAAGACGCTGGCCGACTACAACATGGAAGCGCAGGGCGACCTGCTGGCCGACTACTTCGTGCTGAAGCACCTGCATTCGGCGCGCACGATGCGCCAGCCGCGCTACGCCGACTGCGGCGCGCTGTTCGACAAGGTGCTGGCCGGCTTCCTCGCCAACCCGCGCGACCGCGCCAACCTCCCGCGCGGCTTTATCCGCCGCTAAGTCTTACGCGTAGATGACGTAGGGCGGATAAGCGCTTGGTGCGCATCCGCGTGCATGCGTCAACGAAGCGCAAACACGCGGATGCGTGCTTCGCACTTATCCGCCCTACGAATTACGCTTGCGGCTACTCGTAGCGCAGCGCTTCGATCGGATCGAGCTTCGCGGCCTTACTGGCCGGGAAGACGCCGAACACCACGCCCACGCCGCCCGAGAACAGCAGCGACACCGCAATCGCCCACCACGGCACGAATGCATCCGGGAAATTGGGAATGACCGCCGCCACGCCCCAGCCGATCGCGTAGCCGAGCACCACGCCGATCAGGCCACCGAACATGGCCAGGATGGCCGCTTCGATCAAAAACTGCAGCATGATGTCGCGGCTGCGCGCGCCGATCGCCTTGCAGATGCCGATCTCGCGGGTGCGCTCGGTCACCGACACCAGCATGATGTTCATGATGCCGATGCCGCCCACCAGCAGGGCGATGCCGACAATGCCGGCCATGACCATCGTGACCATCGTGCTGATCTCGGCGAAGCTTTTCGCCAGCTGGTCTGACGCGACCAGTTCGAAGTCGTCCTTGTGCTCAGCCTTCAGCTTGTGCGAGGCGCGCATCGCGGCGGTGAGCTGGCGCTTGACTTCCTCGGTCGGGGTGGCGCTGTCGCTGCTGACGTTGATGCGCATGTTCGGCTTCTGGTTATTGCCGATCATGCTGCGGCCGGTCTTGAACGGGATGATCAGGTAGTCGTCCTGCGACATCCCGAACAACTCGCCGCGCGTCTCCATCACACCGACGATCTTGAACCACTCGCCCGAGTACTGGACGAACTGGCCGAGCGGATCGCCCTTCAGGTGCAGTTCTTCGACCAGCTTCGACCCGATCACGGCGACCCGGCGCGCGTTGGCCTCGTCCGCCTGGCTGAGGAAGCGGCCGGTCTGCACAAAGCGCTGGTGAACGTCCTGGTAGCTCGGCGTGGTCGCCATCACATGCGCGAAGGCCTTGCTGTTGCCGACCCGGACGTCGCCGCCGCCCGAGCGAGAATCAACCGGGCACAGGTCGGGATGCCGGCTGACGTGGGCGCGCAACCTGTTCCATCGTCCTCGGAAGCGCAGGTGTTGATCTTGCCGCGCAGGACATCCTTGAAGTCGTTCCTGGCGCTGATGGGTGTTGGCATTTGCTGCCCAGGCCTTCGAAACTGCTTCGCTGAATGCTCTGGGAATACCCTGGATCAGCGAGACCACGCGATCACCGCATGCGACCCCGAATGAATTCACGGCCGAGCGGCGGTCAGGAAGCTGCGCAAGCCGGTGCGCCGGATGGCGGCCAGCCGCGAGCGCAGGGCCTCGATAAATAGTACATGTCTGGTTCCTTCTAGGCCCCGCGCGGTTCGTTGAAGGTGTCCCGCTGAACGATCTTCCCGTCTGCAAGGCCGCACCACGGCGCCGGCACTGTGCGGCGATTTTCCCGGGCTCACTGGGTGACCATGAAACCAACCGTCTGGCGCTGCATTGCACGTCGCGGATCAGCGCCAGGATGTCGCGGCTGGTGGCCGAGTCCAGGTTGCCGGTCGGTTCATCGGCCAGCAGGATCGAGGGCTTGCCGACCAGCGCGCGCGCGATGGCCACGCGCTGACGCTGGCCGCCGGACAGCTCGTTGGGGCGGTGGTGCATGCGCTCGCCGAGCCCGACGTGCTGCAGCGCCTCTTCCGCCATGCGGGTGCGCTCGCGGATGCCGATGCCGCGGTAGATCAGCGGCTGCGCCACATTGGCCAGCGCGGTGGAGCGCGGCAGCAGGTGAAAGCTCTGGAAGATGAATCCGATTTCGGCGTTGCGCACCAGGGCCAGCTCGTCGCCTTCCATGGTGGCGACATCGCGGCCGTTGAGCAGGTAGGTGCCGGCGCTAGGGCGGTCGAGGCAGCCGAGGATGCTCATCATGGTCGACTTGCCGGAACCGGAAGCGCCGATGAAGGCGATGTACTCGTTGCGCTCGATCTGGAGGTCCACGCCCTGCAGCGCATGGACTTCCTGGTCGCCCATCCGGTAGGTCTTGGTGATGCCGGACAGACGGATCACAGGCTTGCCTTCGGCTGCGGCGCCTGCGCGCTGCGCACCTCCTTCTTCGGATCCGCCTTCAGCGCCGCCACCGCTTCGCCGTCGCGCAGTTCGCGCAGCAGGCGCGCGGGCCCGATCGCGACGGTATCGCCCCTGGCCACACCCTTGAGCACTTCCTGGTTGTTGTCGTCGGCCAGGCCCAGTTCGACGGTACGCTTGCGCACCACGCCGTCGACCACCGCCAGCACGAAGCTGGACTGCTTGTTGTCCTTGGCGCCGGGCGCCTGCTCGGTCATCACCGCCTGCAGCGGCACGGATGGACGGGCGGTGCCGCCGCCAAGCACGATCTCCACGCGCGCCGTCATGCCGGTGCGCAGGGCCAGCGTGGTGTCGTCGAGGCGCACCTTGACGATGTAGTTGCGCGCCTGCGGGCTGACTTTCGGTGTCAGCGACACGCTTTGGACCTTGCCGGACACCGGTTTGTCGGCGTAGGCGGAAGGGTAGATGCGCGCGGCCTGGCCTGCCGCCACGCCGGCCACGTCGGCTTCGTCGACGCTCACTTCGGCCATGATGCCCGACACGTCGGCGATCGTCATCAGGCTGGAGCCGGCGATCCCGGTGGCGCTGGCGACGGCGGTTTCGCCGACCTTGATCTGGACCGAGGTAGCGGTGCCGCTGATCGGCGCGCGCACTTCGGTCTTGGCCAGGCGCTCCTTGGACAGCGACAGCATCGCCTCGGCCTGCTGGAGCGCCTCGCGGCTGGCGCGCAGTTCCACCGCGGCCAGCTCGGCCGCATGGCGCGCGTCGTCGTACTTGCTGGCGCCGATGAACCTGGCGTCGGCCAGGCTGGCGTTGCGTTCCAGGTTGCGCTTCTGGTTGGCGAGGTTCAGCTGCGCGCGTTCGATGGCGATGGCGGCGCTGCGGCGGTTGGCGTCCTGCTGCGCCACTTCGGCGCGGTAGGTGGTGGGGTCGAGGCGCAGCAGAACCTGGCCTTTTTCGATCTTGTCGCCTTCCTTGACCAGCACTTCGCTGACCTTGCCGATTACTTCGCTCGACAGCTGGACTTCCTGGCTGAACACCAGGTTGCCGGAGGCGAGGATCGTCGGCTGGATCTGGCGCAGTTCGACCTTCGCCAGTTCCGCTTCCTTGACGGTCTTATTCTTCGACAGCTTGACCGCGACCGGCACGGCGATGAACGCCGCGATCACCGCTGCGGCGATAATTTTCTTTTTCATTGTTTTCGGTGCTTAGGCAAACATGACGATCTTGCCGGCCCACAGGCCGAAGACGAGCACCAGCGGCAGCAGGGAAATGGTGACGCAGGTGGCGAGGCTGCGGGCGGTCCACACGCGCAGGCCGATCACGGACAGCACCACGCTCCACAGCATCGCCAGGTCGATGTTGGTGAGGAAGCCGGCCCACGGATGGCTTTGCGGCAGCTGGAACAGCAGGAAGTTCAGCGACGTCATCGACAGGTCTTCCATCGGCACCTGGCCGCCGGAAGTCATGATCTGCATGGCCATCAGCGGCAGCACCAGCAGGCGTGGCAGCGAGGCCCATGCCGTCAGCGCAAACCATTTGCCGAAGCTGATGTCGCTGCCCAGGAATTTACCGGCCAACAGGTAGTAGAGGGCGAAGATCGCATAGATGACGGGGGTGACGATCAGGGCGCCGGCGACCGACATCCAGCCCATCGTCGTTTGCGACATGATGCCTTGTGCGGCCTGGCGCTGTTCGTCGGTCATGTCCGGCTGCGACGCCATGGTGTGGTTCATCAGCCATGCGAAATCCACGGTCTGGAAGTACCACCAGATCATCAGCGCGGAGCCGAACATGACGGTCAGCAGCGGAAGCCAGGTGTGGGAGCGTTCGCGGATGGCGGCGAAGGCCTTGCTTGGTTCGACAAGAATCTGCAGCGGGATCGCAGCGACGTTATTGGACATGGAGGTTTTCCTTGATGTTTTTATAATGACCAGATACTAACGGCCAGCCGCACGGCCGTCTAGTCAAAGTGGATACATATAAGTGCAGCAGGACATCGCTATTGGCGTTGCATTGCCGATCATGAAATTGACGGGTCGCGATGGTGCCCGATCCGCTAAAATGGCGGATTCCTCATTTTTTACTAACAATCATGACTCAAGACGAACTGAAGCAAGCCGTGGCCCGCGCCGCGATCGACTACGTGGTGGACGGCGAGATCATCGGTGTCGGCACCGGCTCGACCGCCAATTTCTTCATCGACGAACTGGCCAGGATCAAGGACCGCATCAAGGGCACGGTAGCGTCGTCGGAAGCGACGGCGGCGCGCCTGCGCGGCCACGGCATTCCGGTGTTCGACCTGAACGAGGTGACCTCGATCGCGGTGTACATCGACGGCGCCGATGAAATCACCTCCGGCGGCGCGATGATCAAGGGCGGCGGCGCTGCGCTGACGCGCGAGAAGATCGTGGCCTCGGTGTCGAAGAAGTTCGTCTGCATCGCCGACGGCTCCAAGCTGGTCGACGTGCTGGGCAAGTTCCCGCTGCCGATCGAAGTGCTGCCGATGGCGCGCAATGCGGTCATGCGCAGGATGGCGGCGCTGGGCGGCCAGCCGAAACTGCGCACCAAAGCGGGCTCCGACGACGCCTTTATCACCGACAACGGCGGTGAGCTGGTCGACGTGGCCGGCCTGCAGATCACCGATCCTGCCGGTTTCGAAATGCAGATCAACCAGATCGTCGGCGTGGTGGCGGTGGGCCTGTTTGCACAGCGCGGCGCGGATGTCTGCCTGCTGGGCACCAGCGAAGGCGTCAAGAAGCTCGAGTTCTGATTCTCCGCGGCGCGCGGAACCTTGTCGGGAAAACCATGAAGCGATTGTTTGTGCTGGTGTCGTGCGTGCTGCTGGCAAGCGGCTGTTCCATGTATGGAAAGCAGGAGACTGTGGTGCGGGCGGCCCCGGCAAGGGTGGCCGCGCCGACGCCGGTGCTGGTGGATGCAAACGGCGCGCGGATCGAGCGCGTGGAGTTCGTGACCGGAAGGTCGTCGGTGACCGTCGAACGGATGGCGAAGCTGAAGGGGTGTACCGGAGGGCAGGGCGCCGGCTTGATGACGCCGGAAGGACCGGTCGAGGTTTACAAGATGCGCTGCGAGAATGGACAGACGTTCACCGCGCGGTGCGAGCTGCGGCAATGTAAGGCCATGTAGTTAAGAAAACGCAATCGAAACCCGTAGGGCGGATGCGCTTCGCTTATCCGCCCTACGGGTGTTTTTATATGAATCGTATGTTGCTTAGTCCGCTGGCGGAACGTAACCCACCGCAGCATCCGCGCCTTCACCGAAGAAGTGCTTCTCCATCTGCGCCGCCAAATACTTGCGCGCGCGCTGGTCGGCCAAATTCAGGCGGTTTTCGTTGACCAGCATGGTCTGGTGCTTGAGCCATGCCGCCCACGCTTCCTTCGACACCGATTCGTAGATCTTCTTGCCAAGTTCGCCCGGGTACGGCGGGAAATCGAGCCCTTCGGCTTCCTTGTTCAGTTTGATGCAATGTACTGTGCGGGCCATCTCTGCTCCTGATGCGTTAAAAGTTGAATTATAGGGACTTGACCAGAACCTGGGATTTGCGCTGCCAGTTGTACATGCGCTGGCGATCCTTCGGAAGCGCGTCGACGGTGGCCGGCTTGAAGCCGCGTTTCTGGAACCAGTGCGAGGTGCGCGTGGTCAGTACGAACAGCTGCTTGAAGCCCGCTGCGCGCGCGCGGTTCTCCATGTGGCGCAGGATGCGCTCGCCGTCGCCCTGGGCTTGCACCTCGGGGTTGACGGTCAGGCATGCCATCTCGGCCATCTTCTCTTCCGGGAAGGGGTACAGCGCCGCGCAGCCGAAGATCACGCCATCATGCTCGATGACGGAGAACTGGTCGATCTCGCGTTCGATCAGCTCGCGGCCGCGCTTGACCAGCGTGCCGTCCGCTTCTAGCGGTTCGATCAGCTTGATAATTCCGCCGACGTCCTCAATTGTTGCCTTCCGCAGGCTTTCGAGGTTCTCGTGGCTGATCATCGTGCCGACACCATCGTGGGTGAACAGCTCGAGCAGCGCCGAGCCGTCCATCTCGAACGGCACGATGTGGGCGCGCGGTACGCCGCTGTTGCAGGCCTTGATCGCGTGCTGCAGGTAGAACGAGGCGTCGGAGGCGAGGAAGCCCGCTTCCAGCACGGCTTCGGCCTGGTGCGACGACAGTTCGCGGATCTCGGCGCCGCCATCGTCGGTCATCATCGCCGTTTCGGTGATGAATACCAGCTTGTCGGCGTGCAGGGCGATCGCCGCGGAGACCGCGACGTCTTCCATGGTCAGGTTGAACGCTTCGCCGGTCGGCGAGAAGCCGAGCGGGGAGAGCAGCACCAGGCTGTCGGTGCCGAGGATCGCGTGGATGCGCTCGGCGTCGACCTTGCGGGTGATGCCGGTCAGTTCGAGGTCGACGCCGTCGATCACGCCAAGCGGACGCGCGGTGACGAAGTTACCTGAGATGATGCGGATGGCGGCGTGCGCCATCGGGGTGTTCGGCAGCCCCTGGCTGAACGCGGCTTCGATGTCGAGGCGAAGTTCGCCGGCGGCTTCCTTCGCGCATTCGAGCGCCGCGGTGTCGGTGATGCGCAGGCCGTTGTGGAAGCGGCCTTCGACGTTACGCAGGGCGAGCTGTTCGGCCACCTGCGGACGCGAGCCGTACACGATGACGACGCGGATGCCGAGTGCGACCAGCAGCGATAAATCCTGCGCCAGCACCGACAGTGCGCCGGCAGCGACAAGTTCGCCCGGGAATGCGACCACGAAGGTCTTGCCACGGAAGGCGTGGATGTAAGGTGCGACTGAGCGCAGCCATTGGACGAATTGGGTAGGAGTTTCCATTTGCCGCATTATAATTCGCTGCGCGACTTGCGCGCCAAATTCATGCAAAAAACGATGTCAGAACAGAGTAACAAGCCCGATGCACCCGCTGCGCAGCCGCGCAAGGTTCCACAGCAGCGCAACGAGGGGCAGCCGCGCAAGGGACAGGGCCAGCAGCAGGGGCAGAAACGCGCGGCCGGCGAGCCGGGCCAGCGCGCGCCGCAAGCTGCCGGCAGGCGTCCACCGCAGGCGCCGCGCGAGCAAGTGCGCAACCCGCTGCCGCCGATTACCTTCCCCGAGGAGCTGCCGGTCTCCGGCCGCCGCGCGGACATCGCCAAGGCCCTGACCGAGAACCAGGTCATCATCGTGTCCGGCGAGACCGGCTCGGGCAAGACCACCCAGCTGCCGAAAATATGCCTCGAACTGGGGCGCGGCCAAAAAGGCCTGATCGGCCACACGCAGCCGCGCCGTATCGCGGCGTCGTCCACGGCCAAGCGCATCGCGCAGGAACTCGGTTCGCCCCTGGGCGAGCACGTGGGCTTCAAGGTGCGCTTCAACGACACGCTGTCGAAGGGCGCGTCGGTCAAGCTGATGACCGACGGTATCCTGCTGGCCGAGACCCAGACCGACCCGCTGCTCAGGGCTTACGACACCATCATCATCGACGAGGCGCACGAGCGCAGCCTGAACATCGATTTCCTGCTTGGCTACCTGAAGCAGCTGCTGCCGCGCCGTCCCGACCTGAAAGTCATCATCACCTCGGCAACCATCGACGCCGACCGCTTCTCGCGCCACTTCGGCCAGCCGGGCAAGCCGGCCCCGGTGATCGAGGTGTCGGGCCGCCTGTACAAGGTGGAAGTGCGCTACCGTCCGGTCGACCGCGACCCGGTCGCCGTCGCCGCGCCGGAAGGCAAGCCGCAGCCGAAGGCGCAGGCCGCCCGCGAAAAGCGCGACCTGATGGACGCGGTGATCGACGGCGTCGACGAGGTGTGCCGCATCGGTTCAGGCGACGTGCTGGTGTTCCTGCCGGGCGAGCGCGAGATCCGCGATTGCGCCGAGGCGCTGCGCAAGCACCATCCGCCCCACGTCGAGATCCTGCCGCTGTTCGCCCGCCTGTCGGTCGAGGAGCAGGACCGCGTCTTCAAAATTACCAATGCGCGCCGTATCGTTCTGTCGACGAACGTGGCCGAGACTTCGCTGACGGTGCCCGGCATCCGCTTCGTCGTCGATGCCGGCCTGGCGCGCGTGAAGCGCTACAGCTTCCGCAACAAGGTCGAACAGCTGCAGGTGGAACCGGTGGCCCAGTCGGCGGCCAACCAGCGCGCCGGCCGTTGCGGCCGCGTGCAGGACGGCGTCTGCATCCGCCTGTACGAGGAAGACGATTTCCTGCAGCGGCCGAAGTTCACCGATCCGGAGATCCTGCGTTCGTCGCTGGCCGCCGTTATCCTGCGCATGAAGTCGCTGCACCTGACCGACGTCGAAACCTTCCCCTTTATCGAACCGCCGCAGGGCCGCGCGATCGCCGACGGCTACCAGCTGCTGCAGGAAGTGGGTGCGGTAGACGAGGCCAACCAGCTGACGCCCCTGGGCCACAAGCTGGCCAAGCTTCCGCTCGACCCGCGCGTGGGGCGCATGATCCTCGCCGCGCTGGACAACGCCTGCCTGACCGAGATGCTGATCGTGGCGTCGGCGCTGTCGGTGCAGGATCCGCGCGACCGCCCGATGGAGTTCCAGCAGGCGGCCGACGAGGCGCACAAGAAGTTCGCCGACGAGAAGTCGGAGTTCCTCTCGTTTATCAAGATCTGGAACTGGTTCGAGCAGGCCATCGAACACAAGAAGTCGAACCGCCTGCTGATGGAAACCTGCCGCAGCAGTTTCCTGTCCCAGGTGCGCCTGCGCGAATGGCGCGACGTGCATTCGCAGCTGCTGACCATTGTGCGCGAGCAGGGCTGGCGCCTGAACGATGCGCCGGCCACTTACGAGAACCTGCATACCGCGCTGCTTACCGGCTTGCTGGGTAACGTCGGCTTCAAGTCCGAGGACGAACAGGGCGGCGCCTACCTGGGCGCGCGCGGCATCAAGTTCCACATCTGGCCGGGATCGTCGCTGCTGAAGAAGCCGGGCAAGTGGGTGATGGCGGCGGAACTGGTGGAGACCACGCGCCTGTACGCGCGCTGCGTGGCGCAAATCCAGCCCGAGTGGGTGGAGCGCGTGGGCAGCCACCTGCTGAAAAAATCCTGGGGCGAGCCGCGCTGGGAAAAGCGCGCGGCGCAGGTGACCGCGTCCGAAAAGGCGACGCTGTACGGCCTGACGGTGTATAGCCAGCGCCGCATCAACTACGGCCAGAAGAACCCGGCCGAGGCGCGCGAGATCTTTATCCGCGATGGCCTGGTGGCGGGCGATTACGACACGCGCGCGCCGTTCTACGCGCACAACCTGAAGCTGATCAAGGAAATCGAGAACCTCGAGCACAAGTCGCGCAGGCTCGACGTGCTGGTCGACGACCACCTGATCGCGGCCTTCTACGACAAGCTGATACCAACCGACGTGGTCAACGGCGCCGGCTTCGATAAATGGCACAAGGACGCGACGCGCGACAACCCGAAGCTGCTGTACCTGAACCGCGAAGAACTGATGCGGCACGAGGCGGCGGGCGTGACGACGGAGCTGTTCCCGAAGACGATGTCGGTTACCGGCATCGAGATGCAGCTGACCTATCACTTCGAGCCCGGCACCGCGCGCGATGGCGTGACGCTGCACGTGCCGCTGTTCGCGCTGAACCAGCTGCCGCGCGAGCGCGCCGAGTGGCTGGTGCCGGGCATGCTGAAGGAGAAGGTGCACCTGCTTCTGAAATCGCTGCCGCAGAAGCTGCGCCGCCATTGCGTACCGCTGCCGGATTTCGCCGCGAAGTTCTGCGAACGGATCAACGACACCGGTACCTTCGGGCGCGGAGACCTGGTCGATGCGGTCATCGCGGACATCCGTGCGCAGACCGGCATCGCGGTGCTGACGTCCGATTTCAAGATGGAGACGCTGCCGGCCCACCACTTCATGAACTTCAAGGTGGTCGACGAACACGGGCGCCAGCTCGAGATGGGGCGCAACCTGGCCGCGCTGCAGGACGAATTCGGCAAGCAGGCGCGCCAGAGCTTCCAGAAGCTGGCCGAGGGGAAGGCGCAGGCGGTCGGGCTGTCGGCCGCATCGCAGGCTGCCATCAATGGCATGGGATCCGCTGCTGCGGGGAAGGTCAATGTGTTCGCGGGCGCCAAGGGGGCCGCAGCGCCGTCCGCGGCTGCGCCGGCGGGCAAGGGCGGCAAGGCCGCGCCGGCCGCGGCCGAAGCTGCGGCTTCGCCGTCTATCACCCAGCACACCGGCTTGACCAGCTGGACCTTCGGCGAACTGCCTGAATTGCTGGAGATCGTGCAGGGCAAGCTGACCTTGATCGGCTTCCCGGCGCTGGTCGACAAGGGGACGCATTGCGACCTCGAAGTGTTCGACGATCCGGCAGTGGCTGCGCGTACGCACCGCATCGGCTTGCGCAGGCTGTTCGCGCTGCAGTTCCGCGACCAGCTCAAGTTCGTGGAGAAGAACATCCCCGGCATGCAGCAGATGGGCATGCAGTTCATGGCGCTCGGATCGCAGGAAGAATTGCGCGACCAGATCATCCAGAAGGCGATCGATATCGCCTGCCTGCAGGATCCGCTGCCGACCGATGCGGCATCGTTCAACAAGCGCAAGGAGGAGGGCAAGTCTCGCCTCGGGCTGCTGGTCAACGAGATCGCGCGGCTGGTCGGGCAGGTGCTGGCCGAGTACCACGGCCTGCCGAAGAAGCTGCAGAACATCGGGCAGCAGGCGGCGGCCGACATCCAGGGCCAGCTGCAAGGCCTGGTGCACAAGCGCTTCGTCGGCGAAACGGAATACGCGCAGCTGTCCCACTTCCCGCGCTATCTTAAGGCGATCAACGTGCGGCTCGAAAAGCTGCGCGGCGATCCGTCGCGCGACGCGCGCCTGATGGCCGAGTGGAACCAGTCGGCCAGCCACTTCCTGCGCGCCGCCAGGGACAGGCTCGCGGGCAAGAACACCGATCCGAAGATGGTGGAATTCCGCTGGATGCTGGAGGAGTTGCGCGTCTCGCTGTTTGCGCAGGAATTGCGTACACCGATGCCCGTTTCAGGGAAGCGCTTGCAGAAAGTATGGGAGTCGATGCAACGCTGACCCCTGCGGGCTTGCCCGCAGGATCGGGCGCAAGCGCGATTCCTTGATTTCCGCCAGATTTTTCCGCCGTCTCTTTACTACACTGTCCCTGATAGAAGTTCCGGCCACCGGCCGGGAGTGCGGCGATATTGTTGTGTTTCTACCTTTATGCGAGCTAACGCACAGAAGGTGTGTTTCCAGGTTGCTACTCTGATTAAAACCGGAGACCTCACATCATGTTCGTAAGCTCACGCTGCAACAACGCCGGCCCGCTCGGCAAGCCCATTCCAAGCCGTTCGATTTCCGCATTGCTGGCGCGGCTGCCCGTGCTGTCCCGGTTACGATGGTAAGGAAAGCCAGTCCCTGGCTGCGCAGCCTGCTGCGCGCCGCGAAAATACAGCAGCGTACATCCGCCCGCGCGGTCAAGACGCTGCTGGCCCTGTCCAAGCCTGCGGCCCCAAAAAAGACAAGGGTACGCAAGGCGCCGGCGAAGACCAGCGTGCTGCTCGCGCCCCGCGTCGGGCCGGCAGCAGGAATGACTCCGTCCTCGCTCGCCAAACCCTCGCGGCTGCGCGCCACGCGCCCCACCCCGCACCTTGATCCGCCCGGCCGGTGGCTGTCGTCCCATTTCACCGCACCCGGCAAGCACGGCGTATTGCGCAGCATGCTGTACTGGGTATATGTCCCGTCGCTTCCGCCACAGCCGCAGGGAATGCCATTGGTGGTGATGCTGCACGGCTGCGACCAGAACGCAATTTCCTTCGCACAGGGAACGCGCATGAACGAACTGGCGGAGCGAAAGGGATTCGCGGTTGTGTATCCGCAGCAATCGGTGGCAAGCCATCCCCACGCCTGCTGGAAATGGTACGACCGGGCCACGCAGCTGGGCGGCGGCGACGTCGGGCACATCGTCGGCATCGTCAATTCGGTAGCGGCTACGCATCCCATCGATCGTTCGCGCATTTATATTTGCGGCTTGTCCGCCGGCGGCGCGATGGCGCATATTGTCGCGTTGAACCATCCCGGCCTGATCGCCGGCGTTGGCATCCACTCATCGCCCTTGTTCGGGGCGGCGCGCGGGGCGGTCGGCGCCATCAAGGTCATGCGGCATGGCGATGCCGCCCGGGCCGGGATGGCGATCGCGGAATTGTTTGCGAGGCAACCAGACTTCCCCGGCATGCCGACCATCCTGATCCATGGCGAGGCCGATGGGGTGGTCCGTCCCATCAACCAATCCCAGCTGGAACTGCAGTCCCTGCAACTGAACCGCGTGCCCGATGGGACGCCTGTCGAGATATCGGTAAAAGCGCGCACTACGCGGTCGAATGCCTACCAGTTGCGCGACATTCGGCTCAAGCGAAATGTGTTGCTGAGGGTCGTGAGGATTGCCGAACTCAAGCACGCCTGGAGCGGGGGTAACGATGGCATCGCCTTCAATTCCGGCTTCGGGCCCGATTCGAGCCAGATCCTGATCGATTTCTTTGCGCGCCACCGCCGTGGCGACGCGGCGGCCATCCCCGGCTAATCGTGTAAGTAAGTGCCTGCTTCCGATAGGCGATGCAGCGCACGAAAAAGATAGACCTTGTCAAAAGCGGCTTTGGATAGTACTGTATATTCATACAGTATTCTATCCCTTTGACCCATGCCTTCCCTACATTCCATGCCCGCCCCGGAGGCTTTGCACCCCTCCTTGTGGCTGGCCTCGCAATTGGCGCATTCGTCCACGCGCTGCGTCGATACGGGGCATCCCACCCTGTCGGCGCAACTGCCTGGCGGCGGCTGGCCCACCGGCACGCTGAACGAACTGCTGCTGCTGCAGCCGGGCATTGGCGAATTCCGCCTGCTGCGTCCATCGCTGGAGGCCGTCGCCAAACGCCGCATCGTGCTGCTGCAGCCGCCGCACGCGCCGCAGGCGCTGGCGCTGGCCGCGCTGGGCCTCAAGCCGTCCCAGCTGCTGTGGGTGCGCACCAGCCGCAGCGCGGACGCTTTATGGGCGGCCGAACAAATCCTGCGCAGCGGCAGTTGCGGCGCGCTGCTGTTCTGGCACAGCCATGCGCGCGGCGAGGCGCTGCGCCGGCTTCACCTTGCCGCCCAAAGTGGCGAAACCCTGTTCTTCATGCTGCGCCCGCTGGCCGCCAGCCAGGACGCGTCGCCCGCCCCGCTGCGCCTGAGCCTGCGCCCGGCGCCGGGGGGCATGGAAATCGGTTTCGTCAAACGCCGGGGACCGCAGCGCGATGCGCCGCTGTTCCTGCCACTTACACCTTCTTTACTTCAACGCCATGCGACTGTGGATCGGCCTGCACCTGCGCCAGCTACCGCTCGAGGTCTTCTGCCCGAACTGGTCCAGTGACGGCGGCAGCATCGTCCTGGAGCAGGAAAAGGTGCTGGCCGCGTCGCCGCTGGCGCGCGCCGCCGGCGTGCAGCCAGGCATGCGGCGCGGCGGCGTGCTCATGCTCATGCCCGAGGCGCGCCTGTACGACCGCACCGCCGAACGCGAGGCAGACGCACTGCATGCGGTGGCCATGGCGCTGCTCCAGTACACGCCGCTGGTAACGCAAGCCGAGGAATCGACGCTGCTGATCGACATCGGCGCCAGCCTGCGGCTGTTCGGCGGCATCCGTTCGCTGTGCAAGCGCATCCGCGCCAACATGCGCGCGCTTGGTTTTTCAGCCGTGATCAGCTGCGCTCCCACGGCGCGCGGCGCATGGCTGCTCGCGCGGCATGGAGGAGGGCGCGCCCTGTGCATGCCTTCGCTGGTGCGCCGGCTCGACCAGTTGCCGTGCGCCTTGCTGCCGCCCGCGCGCCAGTTCGCGCCGTGGTTCGAAGGCATCGGCTGCTTTGCCCTGGGCGAAATGCGGCGCCTGCCAAGGCCGGGCTTGCAGCGCCGTTGCGGCCATCCCTTGCTCGACCTGCTCGATGCCGCCTACGGCATGACGCCCGAGCTGTTCGAGTGGATCGAAGCGCCCACCACTTTCCGCGCCCATCTCGAGCTGTTCGACCGGGTCGAAAACGCCGAGGCGCTGCTGTGGGGCGCGCACCGCCTGCTGCTGCAGCTGACAGGCTGGCTGTGCGCGCGCCAGCTTGCCGTCGAACGCATCACGCTGCAGCTCGAACACGAACGGGGGCGGGTGGCGCGGCCGCCCACGGTCATCGAAATCGCGCTGGCCGAACCCACCTGGCGCGACGAGCACCTGGTGCGCCTGCTGAAGGAAAGGCTGGCAAAGCAAACGCTGGAAGCGCACGTGATTGGCCTTACTCTTGAAGCGCTGCAGGTGCAGCCGATGGCGCCGCCCAGCGAGTCGCTGTTTCCCGAGCCAGGCGGCAGCGAGGAAGACCAGCTGCGCATGCTCGAACTGCTGGTGGCGCGGCTGGGGCCCGACAACGTGCTGCAGGCGGCGCCGCAGGCGGACTACCGTCCAGAGCTGGCCAATACTTGGGTGCCGGTGCAAAAAAAGATCAGGCAGGCGGCGCTGGACGCGCAGATGCCGCCCGACGTGCTCAGCCTGCCGCGGCCGGTGTGGCTGCTGGCCAAACCCATCGCGCTACTGATGCGCAACCACCGTCCGTTCTACGGCTCGCCGTTGAAAATGGCGTCCACGCCGGAGCGTATCGAAGCAGGGTGGTGGAGCCAGGCGCACACGCGCGACTACTTCATCGCGGAAGGGCAGGACAACGCGCACTACTGGGTCTATCGCGAGCGGATCGCGGGCATGCTGGAAGACGCGGAACCGCGCTGGTACCTTCACGGACTGTTCGCGTGAGGCTTGACATTGTAATGGCGTGGATTACACTTCTGCGAGGTGGGTGTGATTACATCGATTCGACACAAAGGCTTGGCGGAGTTTTTTTACACAAGTAACCGACGTGGAATACCTGCGAATTTCTCAGTGCGACTTGGACGAATTCTGGACATATTGGACGAATGCTCAAAACCGCAAGAGATGGACCTGCCCGGGTATCGCTTTCATGCCCTGAAAGGTAACCGTGCAGGCACATATGCCGTGAATGTTTCTGCAAATTGGCGCCTTACATTTCAATTTTCCGAAGCAAACGCCGTCAATGTAGACCTGGAGGACTATCACTAGTGAAATCACTTCGCGATCCACAACGGCCACCGACCCATCCCGGCGCGATACTACGCGAAGACGTGCTGCCAGCGCTAAGAATCACGCAAACCGAATTCGCCCGATTGCTGGGCGTCAGTCGCTTGACCGTCTCGGAACTGGTCAATGAAAAGCGAGCGATGTCGCCATCGATGGCTGTACGGCTCGAAATCCTCTTGAATACGTCTGCAGAGACGTGGTTGAAGATGCAGCAATCCCGCGATTTATGGGAAGCACGGCGGGAGTCCACCGGAATCGCGGTGAAGCCGCTACCGGCACGCTACCTCGCAGCCCTGGACATGCAGGAATAAGGACGCGCGTGACCGGCCGCGCCGGATTTACTCCTCGTCGAATTCCTCAGCCAGGTTCTTCCACCCTTTGCTCTTCGCGAAAGCGCTGAATTCTTCCGGCGCTTCCAGCACGATCAGCTTGCGCTCCTGCAAGCCCGGATCGCTGTGGCCGAAGTCGGGACCCTTGTAGCCGAGCGCGCGCAGCCGGTCGATCACCTGGCCGACGAGCGCATCGTCCTTGTAAAGGCCCGGTTCGATCGCCGCGGCGAAATCGACATACACGTCGATGATTCCGTAGCCCTCGTCGAAAATGCGGATGCCTTTGACGTCATGGGAACGGCCTGTGCTGTCCGTGGCCTTGAACGGGCCGCTCAGCTGGATGTCGGTATCGGTAGTCATGACCGGCAGCATACACCATCGTGCAATACCGCGAATCCGACCGCTGCGGATACATCGGGCGGCAAATGTTGATCGGAAAGTGGTCAAGAAAACCGTATTTTATTTACCCTTGAAATGAACGAGCCCAGCCATTAGATGGGGTGCAACGGATGCTCAACGGAGGTCCGTCAACTTATCGCTTAACTTTACAAGGATACTTATCATGCGTACTTTTGACCTTGCCCCTCTCTATCGTTCCGCTATCGGCTTCGACCGCCTGGCCCAGCTGCTCGAACAGCGTGCCGACACCCAGCCTAGCTACCCCCCATACAACATCGAACTGGTCAGCGAAGACAAGTACCGCATCGTGATGGCGCTTGCCGGCTTCGACCGTTCGGAAGTCGAGATCGTTGCCGAGCGCGACACGCTGCACGTCACCGGCCGCAAGCAGAAGGACGAGACCCAGCGCACCTTCCTGCACCGCGGCATCGCGGCACGCGATTTCGAACAGCGCTTCCAGCTGGCCAACCACGTCAAGGTCACCACCGCCTCGTTCGACAACGGCATGCTGACCATCGAGCTGGTGCGCGAAGTACCGGAGGCCTTCAAGCCGCGCAAGATCGCCATCGGCGGCGCCGACGCCACCACTGGCAACGGTGAGAATGTGCAGTCGCTGGAGCAGCGCCAGGCCGCGTAAGGCCCGCAGTGGCAGCATGTTTTAGACCTTGGACAGACGACGGGGCGCTCGCGGTACGGAGCGCCCCGTCGCACAATCAGATTTAAGGGAACGTTAAGTCTGCTCCCGCAATATATATCCATCGTAAAACCCTACCTGTCATGGAGTTACTCAATGCAAAACGAAGGTGCCACCACTGCCATCAGCGCTAAGCGACTCACGTTGGCTCTTGCCACCGCCGGTATCATCGGCGGCGCGGTCGGTGCGGTCGCAGTCAATCACAGCAACGCGGTAGCGTCCGGCGCCGGCAGCGCTCCCGCAACCGTCGCAACCCTTGCTGCGCCTGCCGCTGCGGCAGCAGCCCCTGCGCCGGTTGCCGCGGGCGTCGCCCTGCCGGACTTTACCCAGCTCGTTTCGCGCGCCAGTCCTGCCGTCGTGAACATCCGCGTCACCGGCAGCACCAAGACCAGTGCACGCGTACCGCGCGGGGCTGAAAACGATCCGATGTATGAATTCTTCCGTCGCTTCCAGGGGCCGCAAGGGCCCCGCGGACAACGCGACATGCCCGTTTTTGGCGCCGGTTCCGGGTTCATAATCAGCCCGGACGGTGTCATCCTGACGAATGCGCACGTGGTGCGCGATGCGACCGAGGTCACGGTCAAGCTGCAGGACCGCCGCGAATTCCGCGCCAAGGTGCTGGGCTCCGATCCGAAGACCGACGTTGCCGTCCTGCGCATCGAGGCGAAGAACCTGCCTGTTGTACCTATCGGCAAGTCGAGCGACCTCAAGGTGGGCGAATGGGTGCTGGCGATCGGTTCGCCGTTCGGCCTTGAAAGCAGCGTGACGGCGGGTGTCGTCAGCGCCAAGGGACGTTCGCTGCAGGACGACAGCCATGTGCCCTTCATCCAGACCGACGTCGCCGTCAACCCCGGAAACTCGGGCGGCCCGCTGTTCAACACGCGCGGCGAAGTGGTCGGCATCAACTCGCAGATCTACAGCCAGACCGGCGGCTATCAGGGCCTGTCGTTTGCGATCCCGATCGACGTGGCCTACCGCATCAAGGACCAGATCGTCGCCACCGGCAAGGTGCAGCACGCCAAGCTGGGCATCCAGATCCAGGAAGTGAACCAGGCTTTCGCCGATTCGTTCAACCTGGCCTCGCCGGAAGGCGCGCTGGTGGCGAACGTCGAGCGTGGCGGCGCGGCCGACAAGGCCGGCCTGAAGGCGGGCGACGTGATCCGCAAGCTCAATGGACAACCGATCATCGCCTCGCTCGACCTGCCGGCCATGCTCAACCTGAACAAGCCGGGCGACAAGGTCACCATGGAAGTCTTCCGCGAAGGCAAGACGATCCAGGTGCCCGCCAAGCTGGCCAACGCCAGCGACAAGGCGGCGCCGGATGAGCAAGAGGAAGTCGCCGCGGTCGATTCGGGCAGCAAGCTGGGCCTGGCCCTGCGTCCGCTCGAGCCGATCGAGAAGCGCCAGTCCGGCATCGCCGCCGGCCTGCTGGTGGAAGATGCGGACGGCGCCGCCGCGAATGCCGGGGTCGAACCTGGCGATGTACTACTGGCGATCAATGGCCGGCCGGTGACCTCGGTCGCCCAGGTGCGCGACGTGGTGGGCAAGTCGACCAAGTCGGTTGCCTTGCTGATTCAGCGCGGTGGTGACAAAATCTTCATTCCTGTGCGGATCGGTTGACGCGTACGTCGGCCACCGCATTAATCGAGAAACGGGGAAGTGATGCGGCTGCTGCTGGTGGAAGACGATACGATGATCGGCGAAGTAGTGCTCGACCTGCTCAGGGCCGAGCACTACGCCGTCGACTGGGTCAAGGACGGCGAAATGGCGGATACCGCGCTGATGCAGTCGCAAGCCTACGACCTGGTGTTGCTGGACCTTGGCCTGCCGCGCAAGGACGGCCTTGAAGTACTGCGCTCCATGCGCAACCGGAAGGACCGCACCCCTGTGCTGGTAGCCACCGCGCGCGACTCGGTCGGGCAGCGCATCGCCGGCCTGGACGCCGGCGCCGACGACTACGTCCTCAAACCCTATGACCTCGACGAACTGCTGGCGCGCATCCGCGCCTTGTTGCGCCGCGCCGCCGGCCGCGCCGAACCGGTCTTCGAATACAAGAACATCTCGATCAACCCCGCCACCCGCGAAGTGCAGGTCGACGGCGCCATGGTCACGCTGTCCGCGCGCGAATGGGCGGTGCTGGAAGCGCTTATCGCGCGTCCCGGCGCGGTGCTGTCGCGGCCACGGCTCGAAGAAAAGCTGTACAGCTGGCGCGACGAAGTAAGCAGCAATGCGGTCGAGGTGTACATCCACGGCCTGCGCAAGAAACTGGGCAGTGAACTGATCCAGAACGTGCGCGGCGTCGGCTACATGGTGCCCAAACAATGAAGGTGTCGCACTCGCTGCGCGGCCGCCTGCTGTGGTTCCTGCTGGCCGCCATCTCGATCGCCACGCTGGCGCAGGCCTCGATCGCCTACCGCACCTCGCTGCGCGACGCCGACCAGATCTTCGACTACCACATGCAGCAGATGGCGCTGTCGCTGCGCTCCGGCGCACCGCTGTCGAACATCGAAGCGCGCGAAGCGACCGAGGCCGACGCGGAGAACAACGAGCTGATGGTGCAGGTCTGGACGCCCGACGGCGTGCAGGTGTTCCGCACGTTTTCGCGAGCGCGCCTGCCGCAGCGGGCGGTGCTGGGCTTCTCCAACGTCGACGCCAACGGCACCACCTACCGCATCTTCTCGGTCCAGACCAGCAACCAGACGGTGCAGGTTGCGCAGGACATGGCGGTGCGCCGCAAGATCGCGGGCAACCTCGCGCTGCGGACGGTCGGCCCGATCGCAGTGATGATGCCGATCCTGATGCTGGTCGTATGGTGGGTGGTCAGCGGCTCACTGGAACCGGTGGCGCGGGTGCGCAAGCAGGTCGCGTCGCGCCAGGCCGATGATTTGTCGCCGGTGTCCGAATCGGGTTTGCCGGATGAAGTGCTGCCGCTGGTGCAGGAACTGAACGCGCTGTTCGGGCGCGTGAGGACGGCGTTCGAGGCGCAGCAGAATTTTGTCGCCGACGCCGCGCACGAACTGCGCACGCCGCTGGCGGCGCTGAAGTTGCAGGCACTAAGCCTCGAACGCGCAGGCAGCGAGGAAGCGCGCAGCGTGGCGGTAGGGCGGCTTACCGCTGGCATCGAGCGCGCCACGCGGCTGGTGGAGCAACTGCTGGTGCTGGCCAGGCAGGAGACCACGGCGGCCGATATTGCAAGGGTCGAGGAAGTTGCGCTGACGGACGTGGCGCGAAGGACGCTGGGCGACCTGGCCGGTGCGGCGCAGGTGAAGGGAATCGACCTGGGGCTGGAACGTGCTGACGACGTGACAATCCAGGGCCAGCCGGAGGCGCTGGCGATCCTGATGCGCAACCTGGTGGATAACGCGATCAAGTACACGCCGGCGGGGGGCAAGGTCGATGTGGAGGTGAATGCGGGAGATACCGGGCCGGTGGTCGTCGTCGAGGACAGCGGGCCGGGAATTGCGCCGGAGGAGCGGGGGAGGGTGTTTGACCGCTTCTACCGGATTGCCGGCAGCGAGACGGGGGGGAGCGGGATCGGGATGGCGATTGTGAAGGCCATCGCGGACAGGCATGGCGCGAAGCTGGTGCTTGATCAATCCGTGCGCCTGGGTGGGTTGAAAGTTCGCATCGAGTTCCCGAGATTTTAGCCATAAAAATGTAGGGCGGATAAGCGGAGCGCATCCGCCGAATTGGGTACGTCGCGTTGACGTATGCACCCATTCGGCGGAGGCGCTTCGCTTGTCCGCCCTACGCCCTTCGTTAGTTCTTCTTCGCCTCTTCCTTCGGCCACGGCGTACCCAGCCACGCCGCGTTCATCACCTTCTGCTCCGCTGTCGGCTTGTCCAGCGCCTTCACCTTCGCCTTGCCGTTCGGCTGCAGCACCGGCGCCAGCTGGATCTCGCGCAGTTCGTCGCGACGGAACAGGTGCAGCTTGAACGGACCGGTCTTGGTCAGGTACAGCTTCTCCGACAAATCCTTGGCCGACACCTTCACGCCATTCACCGCCAGCAGCACGTCGCCCGACACGATACCGGCCTTCCACGCCGGACCGTCACGCTCGACTTCCGTCACCACCGCCGGATCGGAGCCTTCCTTCACCTTCCAGCCGGCCCACCACGCTTCCTTCTGTTCCTCGTCCTTCGGTACGTCGATCAGGTACTGCATGCCGACCGTCTTGAGCAGGTCCTTGAACGGAATCTCCGCGGTGCCGTCCACGTACTGCGCCCACCAGCCGCTCCAGTCCTGGCCACTGACCTGGCGCAGCGCAGCCTTCAACGCCTTCGGATCGTAACCGCCCTGCGCCACCGAGTGCTTCTCGTACAGGACACGGTGCACGTCTTCCAGCCCCTTGGCGCCCTTGGTCTGGCGGCGCAGCTCGATGTCCATCATCAGGCCCAGCACCTGGCCCTTGGTGTAGATGTTGACCGACGCGTTGCGCGCGCGTTCGCCGCCGACCGAGATCCACTCGTCGAAGCTCGATTCGCTGGCGGTTTGCTGGAAGCGGCCCGGCTGGTGCAGGTAGTCATCGATCAGCTTCGCGTATTCTTCCATGAACTCGTCGCGCTTCTCGAGGCCTGCGCGCAGCACCATCAGCTCCTCGAAGTAGGAGGTGTGGCCTTCGGCTACCCACAGCAGCCGGTTGTAGTTCTCCTTCTGGTATTCGTAAGGAACCATCTCCTTCGGACGGTAGGCCTTCACGTTCCAGGTGTGGAAGAACTCGTGCGCCGCGGTGCGGATGAAGTTCAGGTAGTCCTTGCGCTTGGCGAAGGTCCAGCGCGGTTTCTGGATCACGGTGGAGTTCAGGTGTTCGGTGGCGCCGCCCGCGCCGTCGGTGGCGTGCACGATGAACAGGTAGCGCTGGAATGGCCATTTGCCGCCATACAGCTTGCCGCCTTCGATCACGACCTTCTTCAGGTCCTCGGCCATCTTCTTGCTGTCGTAGTTGCCGCGGCCCCAGATCGCCAGCTCGATGGTGCGGCCGTCGACCATGAAGCTGTGGAATTCGTGGATGCCGGTTTCGATCGGCGAGTCGACCAGCACGTCGTAGTTCGGCGCGACGAAGCAGTGGTTGCAGTTGGTGCCGGCATCCATGCCCGAGCGCGACTGCCAGCCGGCCGGCACGTCCATCTTCACTTTCACCGGCTCGTTGCGGAACGGCGCGGCGTAGACGAAGACGCCGCTGGCGTCGAGGTAGGCGTGGGTGTCATCGATGTGGCGGGTGCGTTCGCCCAGCACGTTGGCGTATACCTCGTAGCTGACGGTGACGGCGTCGCCCGGCGTGGTCTGCACCTGCCAGGTACCCTTGTCGGTCTTGGCCACTGCCAGCGGCTCGCCTTTGGCGTTGACCGCCTTGAACATGCGCACGCCGTTGGCCAGGTTCAGGATCTGGTAGCGGCCGGTGCGCCAGTTGGGCATCTGCACGTCGAGCGTGGTGGCGTTCGAGGCGGGGAAGGTGGCGCGCACTTCAGCCAGGTGCTGGGCGGCATCGGTAATGCGCAGCTGGTAGTCCACATCGGCGCGCGCGGCCGGCGCGGCGGCGAGCAGGAACAGGGGAAGGGCGTAGGCGAGGAATTTTGGTTTCATGTCCGGGCTGGTGTGAGGTGACGTGGATAACGTAGCGCGCAAGTGTATATCACCGGGATCGCACCGGCCAGCATGAAAATTCGGTATACATATTTGTAATTACAGGGCGGCGGTCCCAAAAAAAAAGCGGCGCCCGTGCACGAGGCAGGGCGCCGCTGCTTACGCGTACGGGCTTAGAACTTGTGCCACAGGCGCGCGAAGTAGGATGCGCCGTTCAGGCCGAACTGCACCGACTCGTACTTGAAACCGTTGTCGGTTTCGTTCTCGTCCTGCACCGTCGGCTTGACGTTGAAGATGTTGGCGCCGCCCACGGTCAGCTTGGTCTTGTCGCTGAAGTTCCAGGTCAGCGACAGGTCGGCCGAGGTCTTGGCCTTGTAGTGCTGGTTAGGCACCGACTCGCTGCCCGACCACGTGCCCAGCGTCTGCGGGCCGAAGTGGATGATCTTGAACTCGGTGCCGACCTTGCCAAGCAGGTACTCGAACGACAGCGTGGCCTTGCGGCGCGGGCCGCCCTGTTCGATGAACAGGCGTTCGCGCTCGGACAGCAGCACGTCCTCGTAACCGCTGAACACCGCCGGCGCATGCACCGCGGTCACTTCGGTCTTGCTGAGGTTCATGGCCAGGAAGGTATTCAGCTTGCCGGGGCCGACGTCGGCGCGGTGCGCCACCGTCAGGTCCAGGCCCTGGGTCTTGGTGTCGATCGAGTTCACGAAGAACTGCGCGGCGCCCACGCCCAGGGTATTCAGCAGCGGCACGATCGGCGCGAAGTTGTCGGCGTCGAAGCGGCCCGAGAACACGACGCGGTCATCGATGGAGATGCGATACAGGTCGGCCGTTACCGAGGTCGCTGCGGTCGGCGTGAAGGTCGCGCCCAGGGTGTAGCTGGTCGATTCCTCTTCCTTCAGTTTCGGAATGCCGATCGCGTTGGCCACGGCGCCGCCGTTCGGTGCGAACACCGAATCGATCGGGCGGCCGCTGACGAATTCGGTGAACGTCGACGAGAAGAATGCCTGCTGCAGCGACGGTGCGCGGAAGCCGGTGCTGGCCGAACCGCGCAGCATGAAGCCGTCGCTGACCTTGAACGACGCCGCCAGCTTGCCGGTGACACTGCTGCCAAAGTCGCTGAAGTTCTCGTAGCGCGCCGCGGTCAGCACCTTGAAGCGGTCGGTCACGTCGGTTTCGACGTCGACGTACGCGGCCACGCTGTGGCGGTCGCGGTCGGTCACGTCGGCCGGCCGGAAACCAGGGAAGCCCTGGCTGCCCGGGTCGCCGCCGAAGCCCGGGCCGTCGGCGTCGATGTAGGAACCCGGTTCGCCCGCGAAGATCTTGTAGTTCTCGGTGCGGTACTCGGCGCCAAACGCCAGGTTCAGGCCATTCATGAAGCCCGGGTAGAAGCGCGCCACGTCGGCGTTGGTGGTCATCTGCTCGGCCGAGAAGCCGCCGGCGTCGAACTGCGACGCGCTGACGCCGCGCCCGCCGGCCAGCAGGTCCTTATTGGCGATCGATGCATTCAGCGTGTTGCTGATGTTGTAGTGCATCTTGTTGTAGCCGTAGGTCTGCGACAGGTCGGCAGTCCATTCGTCGAACCTGGTGCGGTAGCCGATGGTGCCGTACTGGTCGTCGATGTCGGCGTTGATGTAAGGGGCGAAGCCGTTCGGGTACATCGCCTGCGCATTGCGGGTCGGGATCTCGTCAGGGCCGCGGCCCCATGCGGCTGACGATGCGTCGCGTTTCTGCAGGCCTGCAGTGAAGTACACCTTGCCCGGACCGGCCGGGATCTCGCCGTTCAGGTACACGGTCTGGTTCTCGACCTTGGAGTCGCCGATGGTGCGCAGGCTGCCCGGATCGGCGCGGTTGGAGCGGTCGCGGTCCAGGTATTCGGCGGTGATGCCCACCACGCCGCCTGCCAGCGGCACGCCGCAGTAGCCGGACACCAGCAGGTTCTCGCCGTCGCCCTCGGAGTACTGGCCGACGCCGAATACCGATTCGCAGCCCAGCGATTTTTTCAGTTCGACGTTGATCACGCCCGCGATCGCGTCGGAACCGTATTGCGCGGCCGCGCCGTCGCGCAGCACCTGGATGTTCTTCACCGCCAGCAGCGGGATTGCGTTCATGTCGGTGCCGGTGTTGCCGCGGTTGCGCGCACCGAAGATGTTGACCAGCGAGGTGCTGTGGCGGCGCTTGCCGTTCATGAGCACCAGCGTCTGGTCGGAGCCGAGGCCGCGCAGGGCTGCCGAATCCACCAGGTCGGCGCCGTCCGCGCCGGTCTGGCGGGTCGAGTTGAACGAAGGCGAGATGTAGGTCAGGGTCTGGGCCAGGTCGAACTGGCTGCCTTGCTCGGCAAGCTTGGTCATCGGGATGAAGTCGACCGGCACCGCGGTCTCCGTGGCCGATGCGGCCGTCACGCGGCGCGATCCGACGATGCTGACGGTCGGGATCACGTCAGCCGACTGGGCTTGCTGGGATTCGGTCTGGGCGAAAGCGGAAGGGCTGAAAGCGGCGAGGGCGACACTGCCATACAGGGCGAGCAATACGGAACGGCGTAAGGTGGTGGTTTGAAACACGCGTCAGTCTCCAGGGTGAAAAAAAGCATTCTAAGCACTTATAACTGTATTAAGTGTGGTTATGGGACAACATTTGTATATACGATTGGAGGTAATCCTCAGGTTTTCACGGCGACCTATGCCGCTTGCATGCCTGGCGGGGGGGGGGGGGGCGGGACCTGGCGCACGCGGATTTGTTCCCGGCTGGCGCATGGCCTATACTGTGTTTTTATACAGTACTATTTCTGCACCATATATGTTTCCCGCCCCGATGGCGCAGAGCCTGCCCGACTATGCCGAGCTGTTCTGCCTGACCAATTTCTCCTTCCTGCATGGCGCCTCGCATGCCGAGGAACTGGTCGCGCGCGCCGTGCAGCTGGGGTACTCGGCGCTGGCGATCACGGACGAATGTTCGCTGGCCGGCGTGGTGCGCGCCCATGCGGTGGCCAAGCGCGAGGGACTGCCGCTGATCATCGGCGCCCACTTCCATTTGCAGGACCCGGACGGCAGCCCGGCGCTGTCGCTGGTCGTGCTGGCGCAGGACCGCAACGGCTATGGCAACCTGTCGGAGCTGATCACGCAGGGACGCACGCGCAGCGACAAGGGCAGCTACCTGCTCACGCCGGCGGACTTCGCATCGCCTTCGGGCGAGCAGGCCCATTTGAAAGGCCTGCCGGGCTGCCTGGCGATCCTGTTGCCCTCGTATCCGGGACATGACGCGGCCGACGTCGACCGCCTGCACCGCCAGGCCGCGTGGATGGCGGCCACCTTCCCGGGCCGCGCCTGGCTGGGACTGAACCTGCTGCACCGCGCCTACGACGACGCCCACCGCGCCACCATCGAGGAAGTCGCGCTGCAGCACTGGCTGCCGGTGACCGCGGTAGGCCACGTCTGCATGCACGTCCGCTCGCGCAAGCCGATGCACGACACGCTGTGCGCGATCAGGATCGGCAAGCCGGTGTCCGAATGCGGCTACTCGCTGTCGCAGAACGCCGAGCAGCACCTGCGCGCGCGCCTGCGGCTGGCCAACATCTACGCGCCCGAGGTGCTGGCCGAAACGCTGCGCATCGCGCGCCTGTGCACCTTCTCGCTCGACGAGCTGCGCTACGAGTATCCCGACGAACTGGTGCCGCCGGGGCAGACCGCGGCCCAGTACTTGCGTAGCGAAACCTACATCGGCGCCCATCACCGCTTCCCGCAGGGGATACCAGCGAGGGTGCAGGCCCAGGTCGAATATGAACTCGACCTGATCGGGCAGCTGAACTACGAGCCTTACTTCCTGACCGTGTACGACATCGTGCGCTACGCGCGCTCGGTCGGCATCCTGTGCCAGGGCAGGGGATCGGCGGCCAACTCCGCGGTGTGCTACTGCCTCGGCGTGACCGAAGTCGACCCGGCGCGCGGCAACCTGCTGTTCGAACGCTTCATCTCGAAGGAGCGCAACGAGCCGCCCGACATCGACGTCGACTTCGAGCACCAGCGGCGCGAGGAAGTCATCCAGTACATCTACGGGAAGTACGGGCGCGCACGCGCGGCGCTGGCTGCGGTGGTCATTTCCTACCGCCCCAAGAGCGCGCTGCGCGACAGCGGGAAGGCGCTCGGCATCGACCTGGCGATCGTGGAGAAGGTCGCCAAGAGCCACCACTGGTTCGACAGCAAGGAAGACCTGGTCAAGCGGCTGGCCGAAAGCGGGCTCGATCCCGACTCCGTCCTCGCGCAGCAGTGGGCCACGCTGGCGCAGCGGCTGCTCGGTTTTCCGCGCCATTTGTCGCAGCACCCGGGCGGCTTCGTCATCGCGCAGGGCAAGCTGTCGCGCCTCGTCCCGATCGAGAACGCGGCGATGGCCGACCGCAGCGTGATCCAGTGGGACAAGGACGATCTCGAGGAGCTGGGCCTGCTGAAGGTCGACATCCTGGCGCTGGGGATGCTGTCGGCACTGAGGCGCACGCTCGACCTGGTGGGACAGCAGCGCGGCATGGTGTTCTCGATGCAGGACATCCCGGCCGAGGATACGGAAACCTACGACATGATCTGCAAGGCCGACACCATCGGCGTATTCCAGATCGAATCGCGCGCGCAAATGAGCATGCTGCCGCGGATGCAGCCGCGTACCTTCTACGACCTGGTGATCGAAGTGGCGGTGGTGCGGCCCGGTCCGATCCAGGGCGGCATGGTGCACCCCTACCTGCGGAGGCGGCAGGGCATCGAACCGGTCGATTATCCCAAGCCGGAGATGAAGATCGCGCTCGAACGCACGCTGGGCGTGCCGATCTTCCAGGAGCAGGTGATGCAGGTGGCGATGCTGGCGGCCGGCTTCACGCCGGGCGAAGCGGACCAGCTGCGGCGCGCGATGGCGGCGTGGAAGCGCAAGGGTGGGCTGGAAAAATACTACGACCGGATTGTCGGCGGCATGCAGGATCGGGGCTACGCGCTCGAGTTCGCCGAGGCGATCTTCAGCCAGATCCAGGGCTTCGGCGAATACGGCTTCCCCGAATCGCACGCCGCCAGCTTCGCGCTGCTGGCGTATGCCAGCTCGTGGCTGAAGTGCCACGAACCGGCCGCCTTCCTGTGCGCGCTGCTGAACAGCCAGCCGATGGGCTTCTACAGCCCCTCGCAGCTGGTGCAGGACGCGCGCCGGCACGGCGTCGAAGTGAGGCCGGCGGACATCGCCATCAGCGGCTGGGACAGCGCGCTCGAGCCGCCGTCAGGGCCGCCCGCGCGCGAGGGCGAACGGCCGCAGGCGGCGGTGCGGCTCGGGCTGTCGCTGCAGCGGGGGATGCACAAGGAAGCGGTGGCGCGGATCGAAGACGCACGCGCGATCCGGCCCTTTGCCAGCGTCAGCGACCTGGCGCGGCGCGCCCAGCTGGACCGGCACGACCTGCAGGTGCTGGCTGCCGCCAACGCACTGCATTCGCTGGCCGGCAACCGGCGCCAGGCGCTGTGGCAGGCGGTGGGCGCGGTGCCGGACAAAGACCTGCTGCGGCCAACTTCGCTGGCGGAGGAAGCGCCGGTGCTGCGCGCACCCAGCGAAGCCGACGAAATTATCGGCGACTACCGCGCGCAGGGGCTCACGCTGGGACGGCATCCGCTGGCGCTGCTGCGCGAGCGGCTGTTCCAGCAGCGCTTCATTGCCGCCTCCGACCTGGCCGATTTCCAGCACGGCCAGCTGGCGCGCGCCTGCGGCATCGTCACGGTGCGGCAGCGGCCGGCGACGGCGAAAGGCGTGCTGTTCCTGACGCTGGAAGACGAGACCGGCAACGTCAACGTCATCATCTGGCCCAGCCTGGTGGAAAAGCAGCGCCGCGAAGTGCTGGGCGCGCCGCTGCTGGGCGTGTACGGCATCTGGCAAAGGGAAGGGGAGGTGCGCCACCTGGTGGCCAAGCGGCTGGTCGACATGTCGCACCTGCTCGGCCGCCTCGACACCTCCAGCCGCAACTTCTGCTAAACAGCGCAAACGTTCCAACTCGGAACATTCCAAAATCGGGGTCAGACCCTGAGCCTTCCCCTCAAAAATTGCTTGTAAACAGGCTGGATGCCTGTTAACTTCTAATCCCAAAAACGGCGCATGCATGGCTGTGTTAACCCTTTCGTTTGTAGCGACCAAACTGCGAACGAAAGGAACAGACTATGCATGCAGGACGAATCATACAAGATTTGTTAGCCGATCAATGCCCATCGATACACGCCAAACGCCGGCATTGCCTTGCCTTGATGATTGAGGCGGCGCGGAGTGGCGGGCTTGGTTTGCTGAAGATGAGTAAGTCTGTGCAAGGCTCGAGCTCATTGCGTCATCGCATCAAGCGCTGTGATCGGCTGTTGAGCAATCCCCATCTGGCGACCGAACGCGTGGAGATATTTCGCGCAGTCGCGCAGCGCGTCTTGCAAGGCCAATCGAAGATCAGCATTATCGTGGACTGGTCCGATTTGTTAGCCGACATCAGCCAACACGTGCTGCGTGCGGCTGTCGTTGTGAAGGGCCGCGCTATCGTCATCTATGAAGAGATACACCCCACCGCGCAGTATGGTGCGGCTTCGGTGCACCGCGAGTTCATGAAGACGCTACGCTCGGTGCTGCCAGCCCATTGTCAGCCCTTGATCATCACCGATGCCGGCTTTCGCGCCGCGTGGTTCAAGATGCTCGATCAACTCGGGTTTGCCTGGATAGGACGCATCCGAAACCGCGACATGGTGACCCCCAGTGGCAAAAGTGACTGGCGCGGTTGCAAAGAGCATTTCGCGGACACGAAGGGACGTGCACGCGACCTGGGGAGCTTCAATTACGTCCGTTCGAACCCTGTGCCATGCCGTTTGGTGATGATCAAGAGAGTACCCAAAGGGCGCACATGCAAGACTGTGTTCGGGAAAAAATCGCAGAGCCACCATAGTAAGAAGCAGAGCGCAGGGCAACGGGAGCCGTGGTTGCTGGCTGTTTCGCCACGCCTGTCGAGGCTCAGTGCCAAGGCGGTTGTTAATTTGTACCAGGGCCGCATGCAGATCGAGCAGACGTTCCGCGACCTCAAAAGCTCCCAATGGGAATGGGGCTCAGCAGCAGCCAAACACGCAAGCCACATCGACTCACCATCTTGTTGCTCATCGCATCGCTGCTTGCGTTCGCGCTGTGGCTGATCGGCTTGGCCGTACGCCGCAACGGGTTCGCTGTTCACTATGGCAGTCGCAAGAAAGCGGCTGCCACCCTATCCATCCTGTCGCTAGCGCGCCACTGGCTGCAATATCACAGCTCGGCACTCTTAACGCGACGTCAAATCGCCGAAGCGTTGAACGAGCTCGGGTCCATGCTCGAGACGTACGAAATATGAGGGGAAGGCTCAGGGTCAGACCACCATTCTGGAATATTCCAGAATGGTGGTCTGACCCCGATTTTGGAACAATTACATGCGCGACGAGGTGCCCGAGGTGCCGTAGTAGCTGTGGATCTGGTTCGCCCATTGTTGCTCGGCCATGTCGGCCAGTGGTCGGTGTCGAAGCCGGGCGCGTTCGCGATGCGGCTCTTTTCGAGGTCCATCGTGAAGCGCTTGTGCACCGTATCCAGCTTCAGCGCTTCCCATGGCACCGCAAACAGTTTCTCGCCAAGCGACAGCACGCCCCCGCTCGACATCACCGCATACGCAACCTTGCCGGTGCGCATGTCGAGCATGATTTCCTTGATCTCGCCAAGGTGCTCGTTCTTCAGGTTGTGAACGTGGTTGCCGATCAGGGTCTCGGCGCCCATCAGTTCAGGGCCAGGCCCTTTGTGGCCTTTGTCTACATACATGCCATAGGCATCGCGTTCTTCATAAGACATCTTCGACCTCCTTGGTGGAAAACGTCCAGCATGAACTTTGAAGGCCGGCAAGTCTGTTAGTTGCCTCACCCACGCGCAGTGTCCAGC
>NZ_QYUP01000087.1 GCF_003590855.1 Massilia cavernae | reverse complement strand
GAAGGCAAGCATTATAGCAGCTTCGGTTTGTTTGCGGAAGTCCTGATTGCTGACTCCTGCTTACTCACTCTGTTGCCCTTCGGGCTTGCTCGTCCGAAGAAGCAGCATTGTAGGGTGGCAGCCGGGATTTGTCCAGAGACTTCTTGCGAAGGCTGCAAGCAACTTCTCCTGCGCGTCTGGCAATGTTAAATTACGGGCAAGTATCCCGCCAACCCACCACCGGACCCGAGCAGATGATCATCACCACGATTGAAGACTTGCGCAGGCTGGCTAAACAGCGTGTGCCGCGCATGTTCTACGACTATGCCGACGCCGGCTCCTGGACCGAGTCGACCTACCGCGCCAACGAGGAGGACTTCCGCAAAATCAAGTTCCGCCAGCGGGTGGCGCTCAACCTCGAGAACCGCAGCCTGCGCAGCACGATGATCGGGCAGGAGGTGGCGATGCCGGTGGCGCTGGCGCCCACCGGGCTGACCGGCATGCAGCACGCGGACGGCGAGATCCTGGCGGCGCGCGCGGCCGAGAAGTTCGGCGTGCCGTTCACCCTGTCGACCATGAGCATCTGCTCGATCGAGGACGTGGCCGCCAATACCACCAGGCCGTTCTGGTTCCAGCTGTACGTGATGCGCGACCGCGCCTTCATCGAGCGCCTTATCGACCGCGCCAGGGCCGCGAAATGCTCGGCGCTGGTGTTGACGCTCGACCTGCAGGTGCTCGGCCAGCGCCACAAGGACATCCGCAACAGCATGAGCGCGCCGCCCAAGCTGACAGTGGCCAACATACTCAACATGCTGGGCAAGCCGCGCTGGTGCGCGGGCATCCTGGGCACGCGGCGCCGCGGCTTCGGCAATATCGTCGGCCACGCGAGCGAGGTGTCGGACATGTCCTCGCTGGCGTCATGGACCGCGCAGCAGTTCGACCCGGCGCTGTCGTGGGATGACGTCGAGTGGATCAAGCGCCGCTGGGGCGGCAAGCTGGTCATCAAGGGCGTCATGGACCCGGTCGACGCGCGCCTGGCGGCCGACAGCGGCGCCGACGCGCTGGTCGTCTCCAACCATGGCGGCCGCCAGCTCGACGGCGCCCAGTCCAGCATCGAGGCGCTGCCTGCCATCGCGGACGCGGTCGGCCAGCGCATCGAAGTGCATATGGACGGCGGCATCCGCTCCGGCCAGGACGTGATCCGCGCGCTGGCGCTGGGCGCGAAGGGTGTTTATATTGGCAGGCCTTTCCTGTACGGCCTGGGCGCGATGGGCGAGGCGGGCGTCACGCGCTGCCTCGATATCATCCGCAACGAGCTCGACCTGACCATGGCCTTCTGCGGCCTGCGCGATGTGCAGCACGTCGACCGTGGCATCCTGCTGCCCGGGACCTACCCGGTGCCGCGCCTGGAAGTGCCGGCCTAGACTACGTTGAGCGGGGCGCCTTTGCCGAAGGCCTCGACGTTATCGACCAGCATGTCGGCCAGGGTCTGCATCGCGCCCGCGCTGGCCCACGCCACGTGCGGGGTCAGGATGAAGTTGGGCTGGCGCAGGCCGAGCAGGGGATTGCCTTCGGCCGGCGGCTCCTTGCTCAGCACATCGAAGCCGGCGCCGGCGATGACGCCCTTGCGCAACGCGGCGGCCAGCGCCGCCTCGTCCACCAGCCCGCCGCGCGCGGTGTTGATCAGGAGGGCGGTGGGTTTCATCATCGCCAGTTCGGCGGCGCCGATCATGTTGCGGGTCTGCTCCGTCAGTGGCGCGTGCAGGGTCACCACGTCGGAGCTGCGCAGCAGTTCGGGCAGCGTCATCGCCGTCACGCCAGGGTCGGACACCGGGGAACGCGACGCGACGGCCACCTTCATGCCGAACGCACGCGCGATCTGCGCCACCCTGTGGCCCAGCGCCCCGTAGCCGACGATGCCCAGCTGGCTGCCGGACAGGTCGCCCAAGCTGTGGCCCAGCAGGCAAAACCGCTCGGACATTTCCCAGCGCCCGGCCTCGACATCCTCGATATACGCGCGCAGGTTGCGCTTCAGGGCCAGCATCAGGGTGAAGCAGTGCTCGGGCACCGACACCAGCGAGTAGTCGCGGATGTTCGACACCACGATGCCGCGTGCGCGGCAGGCCGCCAGGTCGATGTTGTCGGTGCCGGTCGCCGCCACCGCCACCATCTTCAAATCCGGCAGGCGCTCGATATCGGCGGCGCGCAGCGCTACCTTGTTGGTGACGGCGATGGTGGCGCCCTGCAGGCGTTCGGCCACCTCGCCTGGCGCGGTGCCCGGATAGTCGGTCCATTCATGCGCGAAGCCGGGGCGCCGCAGGTTGGCGACGAGGCTGTCGCGGTCGAGGAAAACGATCTTGTGCATGTGGGCTCCGGGTGTTCGTTTGCTAACAGTCGTCGATTGTAGAACAACCCGGCAGTACGCGCGCGGGGCGGCAGGAAAGCGTTAGTTTGCGTACAGTCGGGCGCAACGGCGGGGTCTAGAGTCGACAATATCCTGTAATAAAGGTCCTGCCATGGCAACCAGCGACCCGCTCAACGTTTACAAGGCAAAACGCAACTTTGCAATTACCACGGAGCCGGCCGAAGGCGGCCAGGCCGCGGCCGGCGAACTGACATTCGTGATCCAGAAGCACTGGGCCAGCCGCCTGCACTACGACTTCCGCCTTGAACTCGACGGCACCCTGAAAAGCTGGGCGGTCCCCAAGGGCCCCAGCTATGACACGAAGGACAAGCGGATGGCGGTCCACGTCGAGGACCATCCCGTTTCGTACGCCGACTTCGAGGGCACTATTCCGGAAAAGCAGTACGGCGCCGGCAAGGTGATCATCTGGGACAAGGGCACCTGGGAACCGCTGGGCGACCCGCACGAGGGCTACGCCAGAGGCGACCTGAAATTCGACCTGCATGGCCACAAGATGCACGGCAGGTGGGTGCTGGTACGGATGAAGGGCAAGGGCGAAAAGCAGGAGCCCTGGCTGCTCATCAAGGAGAAGGACGGCTATGCGCGCCCGGCCGCCGAGTTCTCGGTGGTCGACGAGATGCCCGACAGTGTCAAGGCGCTCAAGTCTCCCGCGCTGGAAAAGGCGAAGAAGGCCAGGGACGCGCCGGTGAAGGCAGCGCCCGCGAAAACGGCATCGGCCGGCCGCGCAAAGGCGCCCGCCGGTGCGGTCAAGGCCGCGCTGCCGGACACGCTGTCGCCCGAGCTGGCGACCCTGGTCGACAGGCCGCCATCAACCCCGGAAGACTGGGTGTTCGAGATCAAGTTCGACGGCTACCGCCTGCTGGCGCGGGTCGAAGGCAAGCAGGTCAAGCTGTTCACCCGCAATGGCCACGACTGGACCGACAAGCTGCCGGTCCTGCACAAGGCGCTGGTTGCCATGAAGCTGCCGGACGGCTGGTACGACGGCGAGATCGTCGTGCACGACGAAAGCGGCAAGCCCAATTTCGGCATGCTGCAGCTGGCCTTCGACGGTTCGGACACTGCGGAAATCGCCTACTTCATTTTCGACCTTCCGTACTGCAAGGGCTACGACATGCGCGCGGTGCCGCTGGTGGAGCGGCGCGCGCTGCTGCAGGAGGTGCTTGGCACGAAGCCGCCGGACATGGTGCGCTTCAGCGCCAAATTCGGCACCGATCCGTCCGAGCTGATCGTCGCAGCGTGCAAACTGGGACTCGAGGGCGTGATCGGCAAACGGCGCGACTCGCGCTATGTCGAACGCCGCTCGCCGGAATGGATCAAGCTCAAATGCGCGCAGCGCCAGGAGTTCGTCATCGGCGGCTACACCGATCCGCAGGGCTCGCGCCCCGGCATCGGCTCGCTTCTGCTGGGCGTGTACGACAAGGACGGCGTGCTGCAATACGCCGGCAACGTCGGCAGCGGCTTCGCCGAAGCCACGCTGCGCGACCTGAAGGCCAGGCTGGGCGCGCTCGATACCGATAGCAGTCCATTTCCGCCGAAAGCGGTGGCTGGGCGCAAGCCGCACTGGGTCAAGCCGAAGCTGGTCGCGGACGTCAGCTTCGCCGAGTGGACCAAGACCGGTTCGGTGCGGCAGGCGGTGTTCCAGGGCCTGCGCGACGACAAACCGGCCAGGGGCATCAAACGCGAAACCCCGAAGCACATGGAGGATGGCGTGGAAAAACAAACGGCATCGGCGGAACCGGCGGCGCCCGAAGGGAAACTGCCCGCGAGCCTGAAAGTGAGCAATCCCGACCGCCTGATCGACGAGGCGAGCGGCACCACCAAGATAGAACTGGTGCGCTACTACGCGCTGGTCGGTGCCCTGATGATGGAGCACCTGAAGGGCCGGCCGGTATCGCTGGTGCGCGCGCCGGCGGGCGTGGGCGGCGAGCTGTTTTTCCAGAAGCACGCGGATGTGGGCAAGCTGCCCGGCGTGAAGCAGATGGACCAGGCGCTCGACCCGGACCATCCGCAGATGCTGGAAATCGGCAGCGTCCAGGGCATCCTGTCGGCGGCGCAGTGGAACGTGGTGGAATTCCATACGCAGAACGCGACAGGCAAGGCCTACGAGGCGCCCAACCGCATGGTGTTCGACCTCGACCCGGGCGAGGGCGTGGCGTGGCACACGATGCAGGAAGCCGCGCAGCTGGTGCACGCCTTCCTGGATGAACTGGGGCTGCCCGGCTACCTCAAGACCAGCGGCGGCAAGGGCCTGCACGTGGTGGTTCCGATCAAGGGAGGCTACGACTGGGATACCGTCAACGACTTCTCGCAGGCCATTGTGCTGCACCTGGCAGCGACCTTGCCGGGCCGGTTCGCGTTCAAGAGCGGGCCGCGCAACCGGGTCGGGAAGATCTTCATCGACTACCTGCGCAACGGGCGCGGCGCGACAACTGTCTGCGCGTGGTCCGCGCGGGTGCGTCCCGGCCTCGGCATCTCGGTGCCGCTGGCGTGGGACGAACTCGAATCGGTCAAGGCAGGCGACCAATGGAATGTGAAGAACGTGCATACGCGCCTGGACCGGGGCAATGAGCCGTGGGCGGCGTATGCGAAAAGTGCGAAGACGCTAACGAAGGCGATGAAGAAAATGGGGTACGAAGCACCTGGATAGACGGCCGGAAATGACCTTTTCCGGCCAAACGGACAGGACTGGACAACCACCAGTTCTGTGCAAGACTGAACCTGTCGTACTGTAACGAGAATAACGATGAGAATCATCAGTTCGATTGTCTATTCCCTGCTCGCACTAGTTGCCATCAGCACAAACCTTTGGGCTGAGGGATCGTGTCGGCTCCGTGCGTCCGCTGCGGTGCAAACCGCGATGAGGTGAGGCCGTGGACCTGAGGTTTGTCGTCGGCGTGCTGCTTGGTGTCGCATTGACCCACCAGGCGCACGCCCAGCACGCGTGGCTGGACAGCCCGCTTTCTAACTGGAACCGGCAGGGCCTGGCCCTGCTGCAGTTGCCGCGGCCCTCGCCGCAGGGCGACTCCGCAAACACCGCCAAGTGCCGTGCTAACCAGGTACGCCAGCCTGCCAGTGCGGCGGAGAAGGCGCTCGTGCGGCGCGGCTGGCTGATGTATGGCCCGGTGTACAGCTACGATTCGACACGGATCGTCACGGCGCTGTCGGGTTTCGACGGCATGTGCCGTCCTCTGGGGTACCAGGCCTTCGTGTACTGGGATGGCAGGTATGCCGGAACGCTCTCGCCGGTGCCGATGAACTCGCGCACGGATGGCGCGCTCACCAGCATTCACCTGAATGGCCCCGGGCGCTTTTCTGCCGACTTCGCGCGCTACAGGGAATCCGACGCACTCTGCTGTCCATCGCGCGTCGACTCGGTGGCCTATGCGTTCCGGCGCGACGATATACCCACGCTAGCGGCGACGCATGTCACTCCGACCGCGGCGTGTCTTACAGATGGGCCCGACGCCGGAACGCCCGGACTATTTGGCAAACGATGGATATTGTCCGAAATGGAGGGACGCAGGTTTAACGCCGAAGCGCCACATATGGAATTCGACCGGAATCAGAACCGCGTCGCGGGTTCCAGCGGGTGCAATCGGTTCATTGGGGCATTCCAGACGGACGGCTCCAGGCTGACATTTTCGCCAATGGCTGGCACCAAACGGGCTTGCATCGATAACGACATGCAGCGCGCTGAAACCGCTTTCCTGAAGTCGCTCTCATCAACGACACGTTATGAAGTGAGCGGAAATACCCTGCACCTTTTTTCAAATGAGGTGCAGGTCCTCTCGTTTGAGAGCCGGTGATTGCATCAAGCGACTATGGCGGCGCGCTGAGTTCATTTTTCAACCCTTCCGAACGGGGCGGGAAAGCAGCCTTTCGTGCGGAAGTGAACTTGTGATCAACGAGGAGAACAAAAAATGAGAACGATCAGATTCCTTGTCTTTGCCCTGCTGGCGGTAGCGGGCTTCAGCGCGCCGGCATTGGCCCAGGACTATGGCGGCATCTCGGTCTACGGCGACGTGGACTTCCGGGGCCCAGTCGTGACTTTGCGCCAGGATGAACCGGACCTGGGCCGCCTCGGCCTGAACGACGCGATCTCCAGCGTGCGGGTGGGGCCGGGCGAGCAATGGGAGGCGTGCGCGGAAGCGTTCTACCGGGGCCGCTGCTTCATGATCAACAACGACGAGCCGGACCTGAGGCGCACTCCATGGAATGACATGATTTCGTCGATCCGGCGGGTGGGCGGCGCCGGCAGCGTGCCGCCTCCAGCCGGGGACTATGGCGGCATCTCGGTCTACGGTGACGTGGACTTCCGGGGCCCTGTCGTGACCTTGCGCCAGGATGAACCGGACCTGGGCCGCATCGGCCTGAACGACGCGATCTCCAGCGTGCGGGTGGGGCCGGGCGAGCAATGGGAGGCGTGCGCGGAAGCGTTCTACCGGGGCCGCTGCTTCATGATCAGCAACGACGAGCCGGACCTGAGGCGCACTCCATGGAACGACATGATTTCGTCGATCCGGCGGGTGGGCGGCGCCGGCAGCGCGCCGCCACCAGCCGGGGACTATGGCGGCATCTCGGTCTACGGTGACGTGGACTTCCGGGGCCCAGTCGTGACTTTGCGCCAGGATGAACCGGACCTGGGCCGCGTCGGCCTGAACGACGTGATCTCCAGCGTGCGGGTGGTGCCAGGCGAGCAGTGGGAGGCGTGCGCCGACGCGTTCTACCGGGGCCGTTGCTTCATGATCAGCAGCGACGAACCGGACCTGAGGCGCACTCCATGGAACGACGTGATTTCATCGATCCGGCGGGTGGGCGGCGCCGATGTGCCGCCGTATGCCCAGGATGGCCGGCCGTACGATCCCGCCTACGGCGCGGAGGCGCGGCGCCGCTGGTCGGTGACGCTGTTCGATCGGACCAACTTCCGTGGCCGTTCGACCGTCTTCGGGGGCGCGGTCCCGCGGCTGGCGGCCAGCGCGGAGAGCGTGGCGGTGACCCGGGGCGTGTGGGAACTGTGCGACCGCACCAACTTCCGTGGACACTGCGTGGTGTTCGAGAACAGCGCGCCTGACCTGCGCGTGCATAACTTCCGCGGCCGCATCGCATCGCTGCGGCCGGTGGATCCGCGCTCGCCTCCTGTGCCTCCGCCAGGAGAGGGGCAGTTCCTGACCTTCTACGACCAGCGCGATTTCCGTGGCGCGGCTGCGACCTTCCGCGGGCCGGTTGGCTACCTGTCGGGTAACGACCGGCGCGCGCGCAGTGCGGCCATGAGCGGGGTGTGGGAGCTGTGCGATGACGAGAACTTCCGTGGGCGCTGCGTGACGCTGGATCGGAATGTCGCGGACCTGGACAGGTACGGGATGACTAACAGGGTGGCGTCGGTAAGGCCGCTGGGGCGGCGCGGACGTTGAGATGAATCGCCGGCAGATGCACGTCGTTCCCGCGTAGGCGGGAACCCATGCTCAGTGTCCGTCATGAGCTCAGTATGGGTTCCCGCTTTCGCGGGAAGTTGGGTTCGCCAGTGGCGAGCACGACGGTCTTTAAGCGGTGGATACCAGTGGTGGCTTTAACTCGCCGCACTTTCGCCCGGATGCTCGTTCTTGAAGATCCCCCGCACATTCAGCGCCATCAGCCCCACATTGAGTGCGATGAGCGCCCACGCGGCCTCACCCCAGCCCCACGCGATCCACATCACGTTGCCGACGATGAGCAGGGCGAAAGCGATCATGCGCGTTTCGGCTTTCTGCGATGCCAGCAGCCAGGCGGCCGCCAGGCTGATCGCCATGGCGGGCCATTCGAGCAGCGCGAAAAAATCTTCCATTCACTTCCTCATGCTGTTTTTCGGCGTGCGGGCGCCGCGGCCCTGGTGGCGCTGACCGCCTTGGCCTTCGGCTTCGCTGCCGTGGCAGGCGTCTTTTTGGCCGCAGCCTTCGCTGCGGTTTTGGCCGGCACCTTGCGCACCTTGCTGCGTGCCGCGGCTTCTTCTTCCTCGTCTTCTTCCTCGTCATTGGCCGCTGCGGCCTTGCCCGGCTTCTTGCCGATACTTTGCTGCAGCAGCGCCACCAGGTCGATAACGTTGCCGGAGACCGGCGCCGCCTTCTCCTTGCCCGGCATGGTGATGGTCTTGGTTTCGTTGGCCTTCACCTTCTGCTCAACGAGGGCCATGATGTCCTCGCGGTAGGTGTCGTGGTACTCGGCCGGGTCCCAAGTGTCGCTCATGCCCTCGACCAGCGCCATCGCCATCTTCAGCTCCTTGTCCGAGATGGCGGCGGATTTGGTCGAGGCGGACGGCACTTTCAGATCGCCGGTGTCGCGGATCTCGTCCGCATAGCGCAGGGTATTGAGTACGATGGTGTCGCCCACGCACACCAGCGCCGCCAGGTGCTGCTTGACGCGAATGATGACGTTGGCGATGCCGATCTTGCCGGTCTTGCGCAGGGTTTCGCGCAGCAGCGCGTATACTTTGTCGCCGCCCTTGCCGGGCGCGAGGTAGTAGGGCTGCTCGTAGAACAGCAGCGGCACCTCCTCGGCGTTCACAAAGGCGAGGATGTCGATGGTGCCGGTGGCCTCGGGATTGGCGCGGCGCAGGTCCTCCTCGGACAGCACCACGTAATCGCCGCTGGCGTATTCATAACCCTTGACGATGTCGTCCCAGGCCACGTCCTTGTTGGTGTTCTTGTTGTAGCGCTTGAAGCCTATCGGCGAAAAGTCGCGGCGGTCGAGCATGGTCAGGTCCAGTGTGTGGTTCTGCACCGCCGGATACATCTCGACGGGGATATGCACCAGCCCGAAGCTGATGGCCCCTTTCCAAAGACTGCGTGCCATGTGCGTCCTTTCGCCGGCAAGCCGGACTTGGTTGTCAGCCTACGCTGCCGGTGATCGGCAACACGATTCCGCTGATGTAGCTAGAACAAACCGATGATGCCAAGAACACGAAGGCCGGCGAAATCTCGTCGGGCTGCGCCGGGCGGCGCATGTCGGTGCTCCTGCCGAATTCGGCGATCTTGTCGGGTGACTGGTCGGCCGGGTTGAGCGGTGTCCAGACCGGGCCGGGCGCCACCGCGTTGACGCGAATGCCCTGGTCGAGCAGGTTCGCTGCAAGCGACATCGTGAACGCGTGGATCGCGCCCTTCGTCGACGAGTAGTCCAGCAGGTGCTTCGAGCCTTTCAGGCCGGTCACCGAACCGTTGTTGATAATCGCGGCACCGCGTTTCAGGTGGGGCAGGGCGGCCTTCACCATGTGGAAGTAGCCGTAGATATTGGTGCGCATGGTCTCGTCGAAGCGTTCTTCGGTCAGGTCCAGCAGCGATTGCGCGTGTTCCTGGAAGGCGGCGTTGTTGACCAGGATGTCCAGCTTGCCGAAGTGCCTGACTACCTTGTCGACCGCGCTCTTGCAGAAACCCATGTCCTTGACGTCGCCCGACACGGTGAGGCATCTGCGGCCTTCGGCCTCGATGCAGCGGCTGGTTTCCTCGGCATCGACGTGTTCGTTGAGGTAGAGGATGGCGACGTCGGCGCCTTCGCGCGCGAACAGCACCGCCACCGCACGGCCGATGCCTGAGTCGCCGCCAGTCACGATCGCGACCTGGCCTTCCAGTTTGCCGCTGCCCTTATAGCCCTTGGCCATGAACTGCGGCTTGAGCTCCATCGCCGCTTCGAGGCCGGGTTTCAACAGGTGCTGCTGCGGCATCGGCGGCGCCGGCCGTGCCAAGCCGCCGGTCTGGACCGGTTCCTTGCTTTCTTCCTCCTTGCTGCCGGCATCCTTCTGGTCCTGGCGGCTCTGGATGGCGCGTTGCTTGTCGGCCACGCCCTCCACGGCGGAATTCAGCCCCGTTTCATCCGGTAGTTGATCCATCGTTGCCTCCCTGACTGTATCTGGAAAGTATTCGCGCTGCTTGCGGGCTTGACGGTGCGCTTACACACATTCGGCCTAATCCGAGCCATCGCCGGTACGGTAAGGAAGCTGCCGCACTGGAATGGTGCGGCGCCGCGTGGTAGTCTTGCGGTTTTTCCGCGGAAATATTGTCATGCTTGAGTGGTTGAGGCGCTACCGCCGTGCGATGCTGGCCGGCGACATCAGTGCCGGCCTGGTGGTGGCGATGATGATGATCCCGCAGGGGATGGCCTATGCGCTGGTGGCCGGCCTGCCGCCGGTGGTGGGTATTTACGCCAGCATCCTTCCGCCGCTGCTGTATGCGCTGTTCGGGTCGAGCATGACCCAGTCGGTGGGGCCGATGGCGATCATTTCGCTGATGACGGCCGCCGCGCTGGCGCCGCTGGCCGCCCCCGGTTCCGGGCTGTACCTGGTGCTGGCCGGGCAGCTGGCGCTGATGTCGGGCGCGGTGCTGCTGGTGTGCGGACTGCTGCGGATCGGCTTCCTGGCCAACTTCTTTTCGCGTCCCGTCATGAGCGGCTTCACCATCGGCTCGGCGATCCTGATCGCACTGGGCCAGGTAAAGGCGCTTCTGGGCGGCGACCTTGAGCACGTCCATATGCCAAGCGCCGTGCTGGGCGTGGGCGCGCTGGCGCTGCTGCTGTTTGCGCGTAACACCCTCGCGCCGCTGCTGCGCCGGATCGGCCTGCGCGCCACCGCCGCCGACATCGGCGTGCGGCTCGCGCCCATGTTCGTGGTGCTGGGCGCTACGGTGCTGTCGGTTGCGATCGACCTGCAGGCGCAAGGCGTGGCGACCACCGGCGCGGTGCCGGCCGGCCTGCCTGGCCTGAACCTCGCCACATCGAGCGCCCACTGGCGCGCACTGGTACAGCCGGCGTTGCTGATCGGCTTCATGACCTTCCTGATCAGCATGTCGGCCGCGCAAGCGCTGGCGCTCAAGCGCCAGGAAAAACTGAACAGCAATTTCGAACTCCTTGGGCTTGGTGCGGCCAACATCGGCAGCGCCCTGAGCGGCGGCTTCGCCGTCACCGGCAGCATTTCGCGTTCGGCCGTCAACTTCGCGGCCGGCGCGAATACGCCGCTGGCGAGCGTCATCACGGCGGTGCTGCTGGCGCTGGCGCTGGTGGCGCCGACCGGCTGGCTGGCGCTGCTGCCGCTGCCTGCGCTGGCCGCCACCATCATCGTCGCGGTGCTCGGCATGCTGGAGCTGTCGACGCTGAAAACGGCCTGGCGCTACGACCGCGGCGACGCGCTGGCCCTGCTGGCCACGGCTGCCGGCGTGCTGGCGATGGGCGTGGAGGCGGGCGTGATCATCGGCGTGGTGCTGTCGATGGGTACCCTGATCTGGCGCGCCAGCCGGCCGCACATCGCGGTGCTGGGGCGGATCGCCGGGACCGAGCACTTCCGCAACATCGACCGCTATCCGGCCGAGACCCGGCCAGACATCCTGATGCTGCGCATCGACGCCAACCTTTTCTTCGGCAACGTGGAAGCGGTCAAGCAGAGGGTCGAGGAAGGGCTGCGCAGCCATCCGGAGGCGCGCCACCTGGTGCTGGTAATGACGGCGGTAAGCTCGATCGACACCTCGGCGCTGTTCGCGCTGGCCGAGTTGAACCAGAGCCTGCGCCAGCACGGCATCGGCCTGCACCTGGCCGAAGTGAAGGGGCCGGTAATGGACCGGCTGAAGACCAGCGACCTGCCTGCCGCGCTGAACGGAAAGATCTTCCTGAGCGCCGCGATGGCGTGGGACGGCATACCATGCGAAGGCGAGATCCGGGAGCCTGTCCATGACGCTGTCGCACCATCTGCTGGCCGAAGCCTATAACAACGGCTGGTCCAACCACCGGCTGTTGAAAGCCTGCGCGCGCCTGACACAGGCGGAATTCGAGGCGGCCCGCACCAGCTTTTTCCCGTCCATCAAGGCGACGCTGAACCACATCCTGACGGTGGACTGGTTCTATATCGATGCGCTGGAACGCGAGGTTGCGGGCCTTGACCCGCATCCGGACTACCTGTCGTTCTTCAATCCTGAGCAGCCGTTCGGCGCATGTGCGAGCCTGAAGGCCGCGCAGGCGGAATCGGATCGGCGACTGATCGACTACTGCCAGGGGCTGGCGGATGACACGCTGGACCGCAAGGTGGCGATCCTGCACGGCAGCCTGGTGCAGGTCGAAACGCGCGAGCGCCTGCTGGCGCACCTGTTCCAGCACCAGATACACCATCGTGGGCAGGTGCATGCGATGCTGGCCGGGACCTCGGTGGCGCCGCCCCAGCTGGATGAATTTTTCTGCGAGATGGACCGCGAGGCGCGCGCTGCGGAGATGCGGGAACTGGGCTGGGATGAGCAAGCGATCTGGCTGTGACGGCCTTGCGCCGGATTGGGGATTTGGTGCGCCGGGTTGGGGCAGGCGCGCCGGTTTGGGGCGCGCGGCGGGGCGGCGCCCGGCTTCAACGGGATGGCACGTGTTGTGCTAATCCACGCGGTATCTCATCAACTATATGAAGAGCCACATGAATATCCGACTCCTGACACCTGACACCTTCGGCGGCGTGCGCGAGCAGCTCGTGGAACTCTTGCGCGATACGGTAGCCAACGGCGCTTCGGTGGGCTTCCTGGCCGGGCTGGACGCCGCGGAAGCCCGTGAATACTGGGACGGCGTGGAGCTGGCGATGAAGGACGGCTCGCGGCTTGTATTTGTAGCGGAGGAGGAGGGCGGCAGTACGGTGGCTGGATCGGTGCAGCTGGACCTGTGCCAGAAGCGCAACGGCATCAATCGCGGCGAAGTGCAAAAGCTGATCGTGCACAGCACTGCGAGAAGGCGGGGCGTGGCAACCGCGCTGATGACGGCGCTGGAAGCGGAGGCGCGGTCGCGCGAGCGGGGCGTGCTGTTCCTCGATACCGAAGCCGGCGCGCCGGCCGAAGTGCTTTACAGGGGACTGGGCTTCACCTACATCGGCGGCATCCCGGAATACGCCTGCACGCCCGACGGCCGCTGGACCGCCAACGCCATCTACTACAAGACCCTGTTCAGCCGTAACGCCGCGTGATGGCGGCGCTTAAACCAGGGGCTGGCCGCTGGTGCGCGGAGGGGCCAGGACGATGGGCGCCTCGAGCTCCGGATGCAGGCCATGGTGGCCCTTGTAGACTGCGGCGATGGCGGCCATGTCGCGTTCCGTGTCGCCTGTAAGGTCGATTGAATCGATCACACCGATGGTCTTGTTTGGATAGTCCAGATACACCATCAGCAGCGGCACCTTGGCCGCGAGGGTCAGGTGATAAAAGCCGCTGCGCCAGTTCGGGCGGTAGCTGCGGGTGCCTTCCGGCGCGAGCGCGATCCAGAACCAGTCCGACTCGTGCATCAGGCGCGCGAGGCGGGTGGTGGCGCCGGTGGAGGTGCGGCGTTCGACGGGGACGCCATGCCAGCGGCGCAGGAACACGCCCAGCGTCTTGCCGGTCAGGCCGCTGAACAGCGACTCCTTGCCGAGCCAGCGGAAAGGCAGGCCAAGCGCCCACTTGCCGAGCATGCCGACGACGACATCCCAGTTCGACGTGTGTGGGTAAACCACCACAACACCGTGCGGACCTGGCAAGGGCTTGAACAGCACGCGCCAGCCAAACAGTTTCAGGATTCGCAAGGAGGTGCGCTGACCCCAGGTAGGCAGGGCGGCTGGCTGCAGCTCGTGGTTGCTCATGGATTAGTGACCTTCTTCCCGGACGGCCAGGACTCCTTCTATGTTATCCGTGGAGCGCAGCAACATTTCTTGCGTCCCGGAAAAAGGAGCGATTCTATAGTCCAGTCTGCGCCCCGACAAGCAAAACCATTGTGCATAATTAACAGTTCGAATATTATTGAACTATCGAATCAAAGGCCAGGATGGCACATATGGAAACTCGGCAGGCACTGGTGGCCTTATCGGCGGTAGCGCAGGAATCGCGGCTGGCGGTGTACCGGATGCTGGTGCAGGCCGGGCCGGAAGGCATGGCGGCTTCGAAGATCGCGGAAGGCCTCGGCATTGCCCCCTCGTCGCTGTCGTTCCACCTGAAGGAACTGTCGAACGCCGGGCTGGTGACGCCGAAGCAGGAAGGGCGCTTCGTCATTTACGCCGCCAATTTCGCGACGATGGCCGCGCTGGTTGGGTTCCTGACGGAGAACTGCTGCGGCGGCGCGCCCTGCGGGCCCGGCACCAATCAAACACAAGGAGAGCAATAAACATGGACATCACGATTTACCACAACCCGCGCTGCGGCACCTCGCGCAACACGCTCGCGCTGATCCGCAATACGGGAGTCGAGCCGAAGGTGGTCGACTACCTGTCGGCGCCGCCGTCGAAAGACGCGCTGCGCAAGATGATTGCCGACGCCGGCCTGACGGTACGCGAAGCGATGCGCAGCAAGGAAAGCGTGTACGGCAAGCTGGGCCTCGAGAACCCCGCGCTGGATGATGATGCGCTGCTGGATGCGATGGTGGCCAACCCGATCCTGATGAACCGTCCGTTCGTGGTAACGCCAGCGGGCGTGCGCCTGTGCCGCCCGTCCGAGCTGGTGCTCGACATCCTGCCGCTCCCGCAGAAGGGCGCATTCGCGAAGGAAGACGGCGAGCAGGTCATCGACGCCAACGGCAAGCGAATCACCGGGAACTAATCGCTACCCCAAATCGGGGAACAGACCCCACGACCGTTTGCAACATAGATCGGGACAGCCCGGGTCACGCTGACCACGATCTCCTTCGAGTTGGCGCCAGATCGGGGACAGACCGGGTCACGCTGACCACGATCTCCTTCGAGTTGGTGGTCTGTCCCCGAATTGGCCTTATAGCGCGGGGTAGTCGGTGTAGCCTTCGGCCGTTGGGTGGTAGAAGCGGTCGGGGCGCACGGGATTGAGTGCAGCACCGGTCTTCAGGCGGCGCGGGAGGTCGGGGTTGGCGATGAACCATTTGCCGAAGGCGACTGCGTCCGCTTCGCCGGACTCGATCAGCGCATCCGCGTCGTCACGCGTCAGCTTTTCGTTGGCGATGTAGACGCCACCGAATTCCTGCTTGAGGTATGGTCCGAGGCGGTCGTCGCCCAGCCCTTCGCGGGCGCAGATGAAGGCGATGCCGCGCTTGCGCAGCTCGCGCGCCACGTAGCCGAACGTGCCCTTCGGGTCGGAGTCGCCCATGTCGTGCGAGTCGCACCGCGGCGCCAGGTGCATGCCGACGCGGTCCTTGCCCCATACTTCAATGCAGGCGTCCGTCACTTCGAGCATCAGCCGCGCGCGGTTCTCGACCGGGCCGCCGTACGCGTCCATGCGCTTGTTGCTGCCGTCCTGGAGGAACTGGTCGAGCAGGTAGCCATTGGCGCCGTGGATCTCGACGCCGTCGAAGCCGGCACGCTTCGCGTTCTCCGCGCCCTTGCGGTAGGCGGCCACGACGCCGGGAATCTCGCTGGTCTCCAGCGCGCGCGCAACGGGTAGTCGCGCATTGGACGCAGCAGGCTGACGTGGCCCTTGGCCGCATCCACTTGGCGCCACCCGCGCTTCGCCGTCAGTAACTCGGATCGGAGATGCGGCCCCTGCCATAGCTGCATGAAGATGCGGCCGCCAGCCTTGTGCACGGCGTCGGTCACCAGCTTCCAGCCTTCCACCTGTTCGTCCGACCAGATTCCGGGCGTGTCCGCGTAGCCCACGCCCTGCGGCATGACGGCGGTCGCTTCGGACAGGATCAGGCCCGCGCTTGCGCGCTGCTCATAGTACTGCGCCATCAGCGCGTTTGGCACGCGGCCTTCGCCAACGGCGCGGGCGCGCGTCAGCGGCGCCATGATGATCCGGTTCGGCAGTTCGAGGTCGCCAATGGTGATCGGGTCGAATAGTTTGCTCATCGTTGCTCCTGAAGCGTATCGCTTTGTGTCGAGCGCCGATTATGGCGCACCCCGCCAGATCTTGCAGGTCGCCCCAACTTTTTCACGCGGTGCTATACTGCGGCCACCTTTTGCTCCCGCGGGGACGGCCCCGTGCAGGACCGGAGCATGGCAAGGACGGCCTTGCCCAAGAAAGCGTGTCATGAACTGGATTATTCTCTTCGTCGCCGGCCTCCTCGAAATCGGTTGGGCCGTCGGCCTCAAATACACTAATGGATTCACCCGCCTGGGACCGTCGCTGTTCACGCTCGGGGCCATGTCGGGCAGCGTCGTCCTGCTCGGCCTCGCGATGCGCACCCTGCCGCTCGGCACGGCCTACGCTGTATGGACCGGCATCGGCACCGTCGGCACCGCGATCGCGGGCATGATGATGCTGGGCGAACCTGCGGGCGCCATGCGCCTCGGTTGCATCGCGCTGATCGTGGCGGGCATCCTCGGCCTCAAGTTGCTGACACCCGGCTAAGCTCCGCTGTGCCGCTTTCGCGCCACCGGCGCGGGGATCGCGCCAAGACAGGCGATGGCCAGGGATGTATGCTTCATCCATGAATACCATTTCCATCATCGACTCCCATACCGGTGGCGAGCCCACGCGCCTTGTCATCGCAGGCGGCCCTGACCTCGGCAGCGGCCCACTGGCGCAGCGCGTCGACCGCTTCCGCGCCGATTTCGACCACCTGCGCTCGGCCGTCGTGTGCGAACCGCGCGGTTCCGACGTGCTGGTCGGCGCCATTTTGGTCGAGCCTCACGAAGCCGATTGCGCGGCCGGCGTCATCTTCTTCAATAACGTCGGCTACCTGGGCATGTGCGGGCACGGCATGATCGGCGTGATCGCTTCGCTGTCCTTCATGGGTCGCATCGCGTCCGGCGTGCACCGCATCGACACGCCGGCCGGCGTGGTCGCGGCGGAGTTGCACGCGGACGGCAGCGTCACTGTCAACAACGTGGCTTCATGGCGCTCGCGGCATGCGGTAACGGTCGATGTGGATGGATACGGGCCCGTTACCGGGGATGTGGCCTACGGCGGCAACTGGTTCTTCCTCGTCGCCGATCATGGCCTCGCACTGGATCTCGCGAACGTCGAGGTGCTCACCGCGTTCTCGGTGGCGGTGGGCGAGGCGCTTGCGGCCAACGGCATCACGGGTGAGGGCGGTGCGCTAATCGATCATATCGAGCTGTTCGCGCCTTCGTCGACGGGCGCCGACAGCCAGAGCTTCGTCCTATGCCCCGGCAAGGCCTACGACCGTTCGCCTTGCGGGACCGGCACGAGCGCCAAGCTGGCCTGCCTCGCGGCAGACGGCAAGCTGGCGGAGGGAGAGGTGTGGCGCCAGGAGAGCATCATCGGCAGCGTGTTCGAAGCGTCGTACCGGCTCGATGAAGGGCGCGTGATGCCTAGCATACGCGGCAAGGCCTGGGTCAACGCCCAGGCCCAGCTGATACTCGATGACAGCGATCCCTTCGTGTTCGGGATCAGGCGCTAGTATTTACTCGTAACGCTCGAAGTCCGGATTCTTGCGCGTCATGTAGTACCACTCCTGGTTGGCACCGGCGTTCACGTCGGGGAACAGGATCTTGCCGTCGAAGTCCGCCGTCACCGGCGTGCCATCCGCGCGCACCCCAATCTGGTCGCCCGCGGCCACGTCGTCGAAGCTCGACCACACGCGGGTGAACTTGTCGCCCGGATCGAGCTTGTCGTGCACCGCCACCATCGACAGCGTTTCCATTTCCTCCAGCGGCACCGGCGCCGGTTCCGGCGCGTCGATCAGCTTCAGGAAGGCGAGGGTGTTCATGATGGCGCGGTAGGCGACTTCCGGCGCTTGCGGGTCGTTGTGCTGGCCGCATTCGAGCGTCAGCGCGTAGCCGCCGGTGCTGCGCATGTATTCGGTGGTGCCGACGCCGTAGCGGATCACGGTCTGGAGCTGGGCCGCATCGCCCTTGCCCATGCGGCGCTGCACGCCGTCGCCGTAGGTCTTGAGCCAGCCGTCGACGAAGCGGCGCACGCCCAGGCGGCGGGCCAGCGCGCGTTCCTTCTCGGCGTGCACGAACGGTTCCAGCGGGCCCTTGTTGTTGCGCGGGCCGACCATCACGAACGGCTGGCTCTCCGCGTTGAACGAGTGCAGGTCGAGCAGCACGTCGTGGCGCGCCAGCAGCGGGCAAAGCCAGTTGGCCACCTGGTCTTCGAAGTCCTGCGGATTCTCGTTCGGGAACAGGTTGCGGTTCAGGTTGCGGTCGCCGGCGCGGCGGTTGAGCGCATACGCGAGCGGGTTCACGACCGGTACGAAGGTGACGCTGCCGGCCGCGATCTTCAGTTCGCCGCTGTCGAGCTGCTCCATCACGCGCAGGATGGCCTTGGTGCCGCAGGTCTCGTTGCCGTGTACCGCGCCCTGGATGATCACCGACGGGCCCTTGCCCAGGCCGGTGTAGTTAATCGATTTGAACTGCATGTCGCGCGTTGAAGTCATTGCCGGGCTTTCCTTTGTCAGGTCGTGCTGCGGTACCGCCGTGGTCCGCCGAATCCGCTATTTTATCGGGAAACGCTGGCATCGGCAGAATCGCCGTGGCATCATCTGCCCTCGATTTTCAAGGTTCACGAATGACTGCTCCAAGCTCCCCCGCCGCATCTACGGCCTCGACACCCTCCGCGCGCTCGCCATCGTGCTGGTCATGCTGCACCATTACGTGCTGTTCGTCAGCGGTACCGATACTTTTGGCTGGGTCGGCGACATCGGCTGGGTCGGCGTCGATCTGTTTTTCGCGCTGTCCGGCTACCTGATCGGCAACCAGATATTCGCGGCGATGCGCAGCGAAGGCGGCTTCTCGCTCACCCGTTTCTATGCGCGCCGCCTGCTGCGGACGCTGCCCAACTTCTACGTGGTGCTGGCGCTGTATGCGCTGTGGCCGTGGTTCCGCAGCGGGCTCGAACTGCCGCCGCTGTGGCAATTCCTCACCTTCGTCCAGAACATCAACCTGACGCCCGGCACCGCGTTTTCGCACGCCTGGTCGCTGTGCATCGAGGAGCAGTTCTACGTCGTGCTGCCTGCGCTTGCGCTGCTGATCGCGTCGCTGCGCGGCTCGCTGCGCTGGGCATGGGTCGCCGTGGCGCTGGCCTTCGTGGCGGGAATGGTAATCCGGGCCACCTTGTGGCACGAACTGGTCGACGGCAGCGCACGACCGGGCCTGAACTACTTCAAGTACATCTACTATTCGACATTCTGCCGCTTCGACGAGCTGGTGGCCGGCGTGGCGCTGGCGCTCCTGAAGAACTACCACGGCGATGCGTGGCGCCGCCTGACGGCCCACGGCAACGTGGCGCTGGGCGTGGGTGTGGCCGTGCTGGTGTTTACCTTCACGCTGCTGCTGCCGATGGAGGACCGCCAGGACCTGCTGCAGACCGTTATCGGCTTCCCGCTGCTGGCGCTGGGTTTCTCGCTGCTGATCGTGGCCGCGCTCAGCGAACGTTCCATCCTGCGCACCACCCGCGTGCCGGGCGCAGCCAGCCTCGCGCTGTGGGCGTACGCCATCTACCTGACCCACAAGCAGGCCTGCATCCTGGCCAAGGCGCCGATGCAGGAGCTGGGCTACGGCCCGGAATCGCCGGTGACCATCGCCGCCCTGATGGCGCTGTCGCTGCTGTCGGGATGGGTGTTGTACAAGCTGGTGGAGTCACCGTTCATGGCGTTGCGCGACCGCTATGTTCCGAGCAATTCGGCACGACCCACCACTCTTACGCCTGCGCCTCAATAACGTCGAAGGCGGAGTGCATCCCGCCCAGGAAGTGCAGCAGGTCGCGCGAGCGCGCGGCCAGGTCCTCATGCGCGCTTTGCGCGATGCGGGCGCGCAGGCCGGGAATCGCTTCCTGCGTGTGCGGGCTGGCGTAGGCGTTGATCAGCAGCGCCATCAAGTCCACCGGATTGCCGCAGGAACGGCGGACCCGCGCCTCGATCACGCCAAGCAGCGCGCGCTGCATGCGCGGCGTGGGGTTGGCGATGTGCGCGAAAACGGTGGGGGTGTTGGCGATGGACTCGCACAGCGACCGCTCGATGGCGTCGGGCTTGAGGTCGGAGGCGATGTCGAAATAGGCCGGGTTCCAGTGCGTGCGCGCATAGGCGTGGCCGGCGGGGAATGAGTTGACGGTCTCGAAGCCGCAGGCGCGGCTGACGTAGGCGAGGGCGTCGAGGATTTTCGGAAGCAGTGGCATGCCGTGAGTTTAACGCATGCCACTGCGCCGGTGTTGTCAGGCCGCGAAAAGGCCGTTCCGGTAGTCTTCCACCGCCTGGACGATCTCCGCCTGCGAGTTCATCACGAACGGGCCATACTGCGCGATCGGCTCGTTGAGCGGACGCCCCGCGACCAGGATGAAGCGGCTGTCGCGCGCCGCCACGATGCGCACGCCGTCCGCTTCCGGATCGTTGGCCAGGATCGCCATGCGCGCTTCCGGCACGCAGCCTTCGTCCGCCACCACCTGGCCGCGGTACACATAGATGAAGGCATTGTGCCCCGGCGGCAGCAGCTGTTCGAAGCTGGCATGCGCCGGCAGCGTCACGTCGAGGTACAGCGGCTCGGTGCCTTCGCGCTGCACCGCGCCCGCCACGCCGTGGGTCGAACCCGCGATCACCTGGACCTGCGCGCCGGCTTCGGTCTCGAAGCGCGGGATCTCGCCGGCAGGGATGTCGCGGTACCACGGCGCCATCATCTTGTCGCGCGCCGGCAGGTTGAGCCACAGCTGGAAGCCTTCCATCAGGCCGTCGGTCTGCTCCGGCATTTCCGAGTGCGCCACGCCACGGCCTGCCGTCATCCATTGCACGCCGCCGTCGGTGATCAGGCCTTCGTTGCCGCCGCTGTCCTTGTGGCGCATGCTACCGGTCAGCATGTAGGTGATGGTTTCGAAGCCGCGGTGCGGATGCTCCGGGAAGCCTGCAATGTAGTCGCCAGGCTTGTCGCTGCCGAAGGCGTCCAGCATCAGGAACGGGTCGAGGCGGCGCTGGAGCGGCTGCGTGAGGATACGGTTGATCTTCACGCCGGCGCCATCGGTCACGAACTGGCCGTTGATCAGGCGCTCCACGCCACGGCCACGGCTTACGCGTTCACTTGTTATCTTGGTTGCCACTTGCTGTGTCATGTCCATCTCCAGTTTTGCCTCGCCGGTCCGGATGGATCAGGCGAATACTTCGTTCACTTGCGCGTCGGCGTCGGCCTGCGCCTTCGCCACTGCCTCAGGACCCATGCCCATGCCTTCCGAGTAGACGAAGGTCACGTCGGTCATGCCGAGGAAGCTGAGCAGCATTTTGATATGCGGCACCTGGGTGTCGGTCGGCGCATCCTTGTGCATGCCGCCGCGCGCCACCGCCACGAAAACCTTCTTGTCCTTCAGCAGGCCTTCCGGGCCGCTGGCGGTGTAGCGGAAGGTGACGCCGGCGCGGGCGATCGCGTCGAACCAGCTTTTCAGCTGCACCGTCATGCCGAAGTTGTACATCGGGGCGCCGATGACCACGGTGTCGGCCGCCTGGATTTCAGCGATCAGCGCGTCGTCCAGCGCCACGCGGGCAGCTTGTTCCGGGGTGCGCTGGTCGGCAGGCGTGAACAGCGCGCCGAGGGTCGCTTCGTCGATGGCCGGGTGCGGGGTGACGGCCAGGTCGCGGCGAACAACGCTGGCGTTGGCCGAAGCTGCCAGCCTGGCGACGATGCCGTCGGCGATGCGGGTGGACTCGGAACCGGTGGAGCGGGCGCTAGAGTTAATTTGCAGGATGTTCATGTGTCGTTCCTTCGTGTGTGGTTTGGTGTTCGATGAGGTACACTTTAGACGTTCCAAAACCAATCCGGAAGTCGTTAAAATGGATAACATTATTCAGCCAGTGGAACAATCATGATGGACGTCGAACCGAATGACCTGCTGTTGTTTGCCCGGATCGTCGAGGCGGGCAGCTTCAGCCAGGCCGCCGAAAGGGTGCAGTTGCCCAAGTCGACGGTGTCGCGCCGGATCTCGCTGCTGGAAGCGAAACTGGGCGAACGCCTGCTCCAGCGCACGACGCGCAAGCTGGTGCTGACCGAATTCGGCGCCAGCCTGCTGGAGCACGCGCAGAAGGTGGTGGAGGAAGTGGAGGCGGCCGCCGCGCTGGCCCAGCATCGCCAGGCGGCGCCCAGCGGGCGGCTGCGCATCTCCGCGCCTGGCGACTTCGCCAACATCGGCCTGACCGGCGTGATGGCCGAGTTCATGAAGCGCTATCCGGCGGTGTCGGTGGAGCTGGACCTGTCGCCGCGCAGGGTTGACCTGGTATCCGAGAACTTCGACATCGCGATCCGGATGGGAGACCTGCCGGAGGATTCGACCTTGAACGCGCGGCGGGTGGTGCTGGAGCGCACCGGCTTGTACGCCGCGCCGGATTACATCGCGCGGCGCGGCATGCCGCTGCATCCGGACCAGCTGGAAGGCCACGACCTGCTATGCCTCCTGAGCCGCAGCGGCGGCGCCAAGCCGTGGGTGCTCACGCGGGGAAAGACCACGTGGGAGAAGGAGCTGCCGGCGCGGATGAGGGCCAACTCGCCCGACCTGCTGGCGCGCATGGCGTTCGCGGGGGCGGGCATCGCTGCCAGTTCGGACTTGTTCGCCGGGGCTTACGAGGAACGCGGTGAACTGGTGAGGGTGCTGCCTGACTGGAGCCTGCCGGTGGCAACCGGCTGGGCGGTGTTCCCTGGCCGCAGGCTGATGCCGGCCAAGACCAGGGCCTTTCTCGACATGATGGAAACGATGTGCTGCGAGGAGGCGCGCAAGCGGCAGGTGGAGTAGATGAACCCTTAAGGCCTGTTCCCCATCATCTCCCCCAGCCGAATGTCCTTCTCGGGCGACCACTGCGGATTGAACTTGATGGCGCCCTCCTTGAACAGCATGACGATGGTCGATCCAAGCAGGAAGCGGCCCATCTCTTCACCCTTTTTCAGGACGATCTGCTTGTCGTCGTAATTCCACTCGCAGATATTGGGCGCGCGCGGCGGATTGACCACGCCGTGCCACACGGTTTCCATGCTGCCGACGATGGTGGCGCCCACCAGCGTCAGCACAAACGGGCCATATTCCTCGGACTCGAACACGCACACGACGCGCTCATTGCGGGCGAACAGGCCGGGAATACCGCGCGCTGTGGTCGGGTTCACCGAGAACAGCGCACCCGGCACATAGATCATGCGCGTCAGGCGGCCGTCGCACGGCATGTGCAGGCGATGGTAATCCTTCGGGCTCAGGTACAGGTTGGCGAAGTGCCCATGCTGGAAGTGCGCGGCCAGTTCCTTATCGCCGCCGACCAGTTGCGCGGTCGTGAAGCTGTGCCCCTTGGCCTGGAAGATCTGATGATCGTCGATGTCGCCGAACTGGCTGATCGCGCCGTCCACCGGACAAATGAAATCGGCCTGCGCCAGCGGACGCGCGCCTTCCTTGAGCGGGCGGGTGAAGAATTCGTTGAAGCTGCTGTAGCTCTCGATGTCCGGGTTGACCGCTTCGTCCATGTTGACGCCGTACTTGTCGACGAACCAGCGGATCAGGCCATGCGTCATGCTGCCGCCTTTCGCGCCCGCGACGCGGCCGGCGAAAGTGGTCAGCGCCCGTTTCGGCAGGAGGTATTGCGGCAGTACTTTAATGCGAGACACGATGGCAACCTGTAATCAAGACGATGCCGAATTATGCCTTCCCGGAGCAATATTGGCGAATTTGCTTGGCAAGCGTATTTACGGGAAGAAATATTTTTCAAGGAGACAACAATTTGCTGTGAATTTTGTAGACAATGATGTCTACTTTGACTTCCGGTATATGCATGCCTCCTGTTCTCCTTACCTTCCGCCTGCCGCTGGTACTCGCGGCGCTTGCCGCCCCGGTTGCGGCACAGACGCCGCCCACCGCAACGCCGGCCAGGCCACCCGCGCAGAAGGTGGACGAGCAAGATATCCAGAAAGTCGAGATACGCGGCAGTACGGAAACCTACAACCCGCGCCGTGACGACACCGCCACCAAGATCGTTGTCAAGGGCGACGAGATCACCAAATATGGCGATACCAACGTCATGGAGATCCTCAAGCGCCTACCCGGCGTGTCGGTTGGCCCGCGCGGAATCCAGATGCGCGGACTGGGGAGCGGTTACACCCAGTTCCTGCTCAACGGAGAGCGTCCTCCGATCGGCTTCTCGACCGACCAGATCCATCCGGACGAGATCGAGAGGATCGAGATCATGCGCGCCGCCAGCGCGGAGTACAGTACGCAGTCGATCGCGGGCACCATCAACATCATCATGAAGACGAACGTCAGGTTCAAGCCGAAGGGCGGGGCACAACGGAGCGTGTCCGTTGGAGCCGGGGCCAGCAAAGGGGGCGTATCGCCATATGTGGGCGTGTCGATGTCGGAGCCGCTCGGCAGGTTTGCGTATGCAGTCAATGCGAACGCTTCGCGCAACGTGTTCGAACGTGAATCGCACAATATGGACGAGGGTTACGACGCGGCCGGCCAGTTGATCCGCTTGCGCGGCACCAAAGTGGAAAGCCGCAACGAAAGCTCCTCCATCAGCGCGACGCCCCGCCTGACGTGGACTTTGGAAAACGGCGAGAACCTGACGCTGCTATCGTCGCTGCATGCCAACCGTTCCAAAAACCGCATGCACTGGGAAACCGAAAGCACCCTCGGCACGCCGTATACATACCGCACGGTGGACAGTTCCTCGCCGAGCGAGCGGCGTTCCATGCGTACCGATTTCAACTGGCTGCATAAGCTCGGCGCGGGAGCAAAGCTCGACCTGAAGGCCGGCGTCACCTATAACAGCTTCCGCGGCGATTCGCGCAGGCTTGCGCTGGCAGCCAACGGCGCGCCGGTGCAGGATGACCTGACCGCAAACGAGTCCGGCGAAACGGGTTTCAGCTCGATCGGCAAGTACTCCACGCCGATCTTCGAGGGGCACTCGCTGGGCGCGGGATGGGACCTTGGCTTCACCGGGCGCGACGAGGACCGCTTCGAAAGCATCGGCAGGAACGGCGCGGCGCCTGTCATCTCCGACGAGATCTACCGCTCCGAGGCAAGCCGCGTTGCAGTGTATGCGCAGGACGAATGGAACGTCACGCCGCGCTGGTCGGTGTACGCCGGCGCGCGCTGGGAAGGCATCCAGACCATCAGCTCGGGCAATACCTTCGACACCTCGCGTTCCCGTACCCGTGTCCTCAGCCCGCTGTTCCACACCCTGTACAAGCTTCCCGGCATCCGCGGCGACCAGTTGCGCGGAGCCCTGACCCGCACCTACAAGGCGCCCGCCACCCAGTCGCTGATCCCGCGCGGCTACCGTTCACTGAACAACAGCGCCACCGTGCCGGACAACCTCGGCAACCCGGACCTGAGGCCGGAACTGGCCTATGGCCTCGACCTCTCGTACGAGCATTACTGGGCGCCGAACGCGCTGCTGTCGGCCAGCGTGACGGCGCGCGAGATCGACGACTACACCCGCAACGGGCTGGTGCTGATGCCCGACGGCCGCTGGGCGATCATGCCGGTCAATAACGGCAAGGCGCATGTGCGTTCGATCGAGCTGGAAGCGAAATTCCCGGTGAAGGCGCTGAATCCGGACGCGCCGGCAATCGAACTGCGGGCTAACGTGGCGCGCAACTGGTCATGGGTGGATTCCGTTCCCGGCCCGCACAACCGTCTCGACAGCCAGACGCCCGTCACGGCCAACTTCGGCCTGGACTACCGCACCGGCCCTTACAGCATGGGCAGCAGCTACACGTTTGCCAATGGTGGACTGGTACGGGTTTCAACCGACCAGACCCGCTATCAGAACGTCAAGCGCGACCTGGAAGCCTACGTTGGGTGGAGCCGGAACAAATTCAGCCTGCGCCTCGCGTTGCAGAACATCCTGGCGCAGGACACGATCCAGGACGTTACCTACACCAACAAGGCAGGGACTACCCACAGGTAGTCAACTCGCCCGGATACGCGACCGCACGCGTTTCCGTCAATATGGGATTCTGATGTCATGCATGAGGCATAAGCCGAAGTCATTCCCCCAAAAATCACAAAATCGCCATCGCTTCGGCGACAATTGCGCCCTCGTTCTCTAGCCCGGATATTCATGCACCACGCCGAACCGCTTCGCCTCACCCTGCTGGCAGCAGCACTGTCGCTTTCCTTTTCCGCCTACGGCCAGCAGGCGATGGCGCCCGCCAAGCCTGAAGCAACGGTCAAAATGGACGACGAAGAGAAGATCCAGAAAGTCGAAGTGCGCGGCAGCGCCGACACCTACAATCCGCGCCGCGACGACACCGCCAGCAAGATCGTGGTCAGGCAGGACGAGATCGTCAAGTACGGCGACACCAATGTGCTGGACGTGATGAAGCGCCTGCCGGGCGTGACGGTCAGCGGCTCCGCGATCCGCATGCGCGGGCTGGGCAGCGGCTACACGCAAATCCTGCTTAACGGCGAACGCCCGCCGGTCGGGTTCTCCATCGATTCGCTGTCGCCCGACTCGATCGAGACCATCGAGGTCATTCGCGCGGCTAGCGCGGAGTACAGCACGCAGTCAATCGCGGGCACGGTCAACATCATCCTCAAGAAATCGGTGAAGGCGACCGCGCAGCGCGAGTTCAAGGCCGGGCTGATGGCGGGTAACGGCAATATTCAGCCGAACGCCAGCCTGACGATGTCCGACCGTGTCGGCAAGTTCTCGTACTCGGCAAGCCTGAATTTCGTGAAGAACGAGTTCGACCGCGACACGCCCTCGCAGGAGGAGGGTTTCGATGCGGCCGGCCAGTTGATCCGCCTGCGTAACACGCTGTCGGAGGACGAGGGCGGCTTCAAGGCGGTGAACTTTGGTCCGCGCCTGGTCTGGAACTTCGAGAACGGCGACACGCTGACCTCGCAGTCCTTCCTTAATTCCAGCCGCTTCGAACTGAATGCGAAGCGCGGGGTGCAAACGCCAGCCGGGGCGCCGCCGCCTTATCCCGGCATGGACGTGGTGCTGACCAACCGGAGCGATTCGTTCCGCACCGACCTTAATCTGGTGAAGAAGCTCGGCGACGGCGCCAAGCTCGACGTCAAGGCCGGAACAAGCTTCAACCACCAGCAAAACGATGCACACCGCCTGGGGTACAACGCGGCCGGCGCGCTGGCGCTGGACGACGTGAGCGATACTGCGACCGACGAAACCGGTTACAGCACCACCGGCAAATATTCGTCGCCGATGGGCGAGGGGCACGCGCTGGCGATGGGCTGGGATGCCGGCTACACCGAGCGCCAGGAAGACCGCTTCGAACGATTCGGCATGGCGATCCCGCTGCCGTTCGCGACCGACGACCGCTATCTGTCCGAGGTTGGCCGTGTTGCGCTCTGGGGCCAGGACGAATGGAACGTCACGCCGCGCTGGTCGGTCTACATGGGCATGCGCTGGGAAGGCATCCAGACCACCAGCTCCGGGAATACCTTCGACGCGTCCAGGTCGCGCACCAGCGTCTGGAGCCCGCTGTTCCAGACCCTGTACAAGCTCCCTGACAGCAAGGGCGACCAGTTGCGCCTTGCCGTGACGCGCACCTACAAGGCGCCGAACACCGGGTCGTTGATCCCGCGCGGCTTCCGCTCGCTGAACAACAGCTCCTCGGAACCCGATTACCTCGGCAATTCGAGGCTCAAGCCCGAGCTGGCGCTGGGCGTCGACGCCTCGTACGAGCACTACTGGGCGGAAGGCGCGCTGCTGTCGGTGAACGTGTCGGCACGCGAGATCGACGACTACACGCGCAGCGGCCTGGTGCTGCGCGAGGACGGCCGCTGGGTCGTCATGCCGGTCAATAATGGCAAGGCGCATAGCCGCACAATCGAACTGGAAGCGAAATTCCCGCTCAAGGCAATCCTGAAGGATGCGCCGGCGATCGACGTGCGGGCGAACATTGCGCGAAACTGGTCCTCGGTCGATGCGGTGCCCGGCCCGGATAACCGGCTGGATAACCAGACGCCGCTGTCGGCCAACTTCGGCTTCGACTACAAGCAGGGCGCGCTGACCACCGGCGCCAGCTTCAACTTCGCCAACGGCGGCGTTGTGCGCGTGTCGAACGAGCAGACACGCAACCAGAGTGTGAGGCGTGACCTGGAAGCCTACGTGCTGTGGAAGTTCAGCCCGAAGACGCAGCTGCGCGTGGCGGCGTCGAACATCCTGGCGCAAGACTTTATCAGCGACGTCACCTACGCGGACAAGTTTGGTTCCACGCGCAGCGTGTCGGTCTTCCTCGGCGGCGCCACCTTGCGCGCCACGCTGGAAATCAAGTTCTGAGCTAGCCCTTTAAGCGGTGCGTCTTGAAGTAGCGCACCGCCAGGAAGATCGCGCATGCCTGCAGCAGGGCGCAGGCGAAGAAGGTGCTGCCCACGCGCCAGTCCTGCGGCGGCAGGTGGCTGGTCATGCCGAGGATGGTGGTGCCGGCGATCGGCATCACGATGATGCCGGCACTCGATATCGACTGCAGTGACCCCATCAGCTCACCCTGTTCGTTGGCCGGCGAAGCCTTCGAGATGATCCCCTGCAGCGCCGGGCCTGCGGCGAAGGCCAGCAGGTTGGTCATGATGAACACGTACATCATCCATCCCTGCGTCGCCAGGCCGTACAGCACAAACGTGATGCAGCCCGACGTCAGGCCGAGGAGCGCCAGCCGCACCTCGCCGAAGCGCCGGATCAGGATGCCCAGCAGGCCCGCCTGCACAACGGCCGCCGCCAGGCCCACACAGAACAGGGCGATGCCGTTCTCGCGCGGCGTCCAGTCGAAGCGGAAGGTGGTAAACAGCACCCAGGTCGATTGCAGCGTCATTTGCGCGAACACCATCAGCGTGTACACGAACACCACGCCACGGATGTCCGTGCGGCGCAGCAGCTTGAGGATGGCGGAAAACGGATTCACGCGTGCCAGGGAAAACGGTGAACGGCGCGACGCCGGCAGCGATTCGGGCACGGCGAAGTAGCCGTACACCAGGTTGGCGGCCGAAAGCGCCGCGGCCACGTAGAACGGCAGGTGCAGGTTGACGCCGCCCAGCAGGCCGCCCAGCATCGGGCCGCAGATGAAGCCCAGCCCGAATGCCGCGCCGATCTTGCCGAAGCTCTTGGCGCGGTTGTCGTGGTCCGAAATGTCCGACGCGTAGGCCGACGCCACCGACATGCTGGCCGAGGACATGCCGCCGACCACGCGGCCGATGAACAGCCAGGCCAGGTTGGGCGCCCATGCGGTGATCAGGAAGTTCAGGCACATGCCGGCCATCGAGTACATCAGCACCGGACGGCGGCCCACGCGGTCGCTCAGCGCGCCCAGCGTCGGCATGAAGATGAACTGCATCAGGCCAAACACCATCGTCAGCACGCCGAACCACATGGCCTGCTGGTCGCGCGCGGCGACGAACTCGCCCACCAGCAGCGGCATCACCGGCACGATCAGACCGATGCCGAGCATATCGATGAAGATGCAGACAAGGACGAAATTGAGGTTGCCGGGGCGTGCCGGCACAGTCGCGGAGCTGCTGGAGGTCATGAAGGTCAGCCCCGTGGGGCGAGAGAAGCCGAAGCGGTAGTTTAACGCAGCTTGCCGCCTTCGGACAGGTCAGGTTTCCGCGGCCGTTGGAACGCACGCCCGTTGCGACAGGGCGTCTGCCAGGCCGTTTCTGTGGCGCGGGATCCAGCGCAGCGTTACGCCGTCCAGCCGCGCGAGCAGGGCCTGCGCCGTTGCGCGGTATTCGGCCAGCGCGCCGGCCGCTTCGCTCGGATGCGCGTGCATGTCGTCGACGACGACCTGGCTGTCGCCGTACACCGCCAGGCCATGCGCGCCGGTTTCCACCGCCGCCTCCAGCACCGCGATCAGGGCGAGGTATTCCGCCTCGCTGCTGTTGCCGTGGCCTGCGGCGCGCGAGATCTCGATGCGGGCGTCGCCGGGACCCAGCAACAGGCCGCCGATGCCGCAGCGGCCGGGGTTGGGGTGGGCCGATCCATCGAACCAGGCGCGCCAGGCGGCGGGTTCACCTTTGCGTTCAGTGCGCGCGGATGCCGTAGCGGCGCGGTGTGCCCGCGCCTGCTGCCTGACGGCGTCGGCATCGCGCAGGGCGGCGCGCGTGGCCAGCAGCGACGCCAGTCCCGCAGTCCCGGCGCTCAGCTCGAGGGTGCGGCGCAAGGCTTGTTCTTCAGGGATACCTGCGCTGGCGGACAGCCTGCGCGCGGCGCTGCGTTCAGTCTTGTAGGCAGCTGCTTGCAGCTCGGAAAAGTAGTACATGCACCGAGGATAACCGTTTTCAACACAATTGACATTGCTGGTCGTTTTTGCAACACTCGGAGGACGAACTTTTACCCGCATCCCGCGATCTGATCCATGCACGTTCACGGGAACAAGCAGGAGTGATCAATGGAAACAATCGCCGGATTCGATGCAGTCCTCCTGTCCCGGATCCAGTTTGGATTCACGATCGCCTTCCATATCATCTTCCCGGCTTTCACCATCGGCCTGTCGGCCTTCATCGCCACGCTCGAGATTTTATGGATGCGCACCGACAAGCCGCACTACCACACGCTGGCGCGCTTCTGGACCAAGATCTTCGCGGTGTCGTTCGCGATGGGCGTGGTGTCGGGCATCGTGCTCGAATACCAGCTGGGTACCAACTGGAGCCGCTTCGCCCAGGTGTTCGGCAACGTGCTTGGGCCGCTGTTCAGCTATGAAGTCCTGACCGCGTTCTTCCTCGAAGCCAGCTTCCTCGGCATCATGCTGTTTGGCTGGAACCGATTTCCGCCTTGGCTGCACACGATGGCGTCGGTGTTCGTCGCGCTCGGCACCGCCATCTCGGGTTTCTGGATCCTCGCCGCCAACAGCTGGATGCATACCCCGGCCGGCTTCGGCATCGAAAACGGCATCACCTATCCCATCAGCTGGTTCGAGATCATCTTCAACCCCAGCTTCCCCTATCGTTTCACGCACATGATGATCGCCACCTACCTGACCACCTCGCTGGTGGTGGCGGCGACCGGCGCGCGCTACATGCTGGGCGGCCGTTTCCGCACCGAGGCGCGCACGATGCTGCACATGGGGCTGGGCATGCTGGCGGTGATTGGGCCGCTGCAGGCGGTGGTGGGCGACCTGCACGGCCTGAACACGCTGCAACACCAGCCGGCCAAGATCGCCGCCATCGAAGCGCATTGGGACGGTTCGAAGCCGGCGCCGCTCATCCTGCTCGCCTGGCCCGACGCAAAGGCCGAACGCAACTACGCAGAGGTCGCGATCCCCGGCCTGGCCAGCCTGATCGTCACGCACAGCTGGGAAGGGCGCTTCAAGGGGCTGCTCGATTTTCCGAAGGAGGACCGGCCGCCGGTGTGGCCGGTGTTCTTCAGCTTCCGCATCATGGTGGGGCTGGGCGTGCTGATGATCGCCATCGGCGTGTTCGGCGTGTTCCAGTGGTGGCGCAAGCGGCTTGACGAGACGCGCTGGTTCCTCAGGCCGCTGTCGCACGCGTGGCCGGTCGGCTTCATTGCGCTGCTGGCGGGCTGGATGGTCACCGAGATCGGCCGCCAGCCGTGGATCGCCCACGGTATCTTGCGAACGCGCGATGCGGTGTCGCCGATCACTGCTGGGCAGGTGATGACCTCGCTGGTGATGTTCGTGCTGGTGTACGGCGTGGTGTTTTCGATCGGCGTCTGGTACATCAACAAGATGATCGAGAAGGGGCCGCAGCCGTCGCTGCCCGGACCCGAAACGCTGCCGAGCCGGCCGCTGGCGGGCGGACGCCCCGACAACACCGAGGAGCCGGTATGAACGAACTTTCCTATACGCTGCCGGTCATACTGGCGCTGGTGCTGGGAGTTGGCGTGGCCATGTACATCGTGCTCGACGGTTTCGACCTCGGCATCGGCATCCTGTTCCCATTTTTCCGCGAGGAGATCGAGCGCGACCAGGTGATGAATTCCGTGGCGCCATTTTGGGATGGGAACGAAACCTGGCTGGTGCTGGGCGGCATCACCCTATGGACCGGCTTTCCGAAGGCCTTCGCGATCATCCTTCCAGCCATGTACCTGCCGGTGCTGGTGCTGCTGCTGGCGCTGATCTTCCGCGGCGTCGCCTTCGAATTCCGCTGGGTGGCCAAGCCGCACCACCGCAAATGGGATGCGGCCTTCGCCGGCGGTTCGACCTTGGCGGCGTTCGCCCAAGGCCTCATCCTGGGCGGGGTGCTGCAGGAAATCAAGGTGGTGGACGGCCGGTTCGCCGGCACGCCATTCGACTGGCTGACCCCGTTCTCCGTCATGTGCGGGCTGGGGATGGTGGCCGGCTATGCCTTGCTCGGTGCAACCTGGCTGCTGCTCAAGACCGAGGGCGACGTCGAACGGCACGCGCGGCGCATGGCGGCGCCCTTGCTGATCGGTATGCTTGGCTTTATCGTGCTGGTGAGCATCTGGACGCCGCTGCAGATCGGGCGCATCGCCGAGCGCTGGTTCAGTACGCCTAACATCTTCTTCCTGGCCCAAGTGCCGGTGGCGACCGCGCTGTTCTCGTGGTTATGCTGGTACGGCATCCGCAACGGCCGCACCTTGCTGCCGTTCGCCTCGGCGATCGGAATCTTCCTGCTGGCCTTCGGCGGCCTGGTCGTGTCCAATGTCCCTTACCTGGTGCCGGCGTCGATGACGGTGTGGGAAGCGGCCTCGCATCCGTCGACGCAGATGTTCTACCTGATCGGCGCGGCTATCCTGCTGCCGATCATCATCGCCTACACGGTGCTGGTGTTCTGGCTGTTCCGCGGCACGGTCAAGGCGGATCAGGGCTACCACTAATATAAAACGCCACCGGGGTTGCCCCAGGTGGCGTTGTTTCCTGCACCTTCCCGCTAATTAATAGCGGCGGTCGTTGGCAGGACGGGCGTCGCGGTCGTTGCGGACGCCGTCGCCGTCGATGTCGGCATCGCGGCGGTTCGGTATGCCGTCATTGTCGAGATCGCGGTCACGGCGGTCATCGATGCCGTCACGGTCGCGGTCGCGGCCAGGACGGTGCCAGCGCGGCTGCTCGAGCACCCAGTGGCCGTCGCGTTCAATCCATGTGTGCGGACGGTATTCGTAACCGCGACGTACGGCGATCCACTTGCCCGGCCTCCATTCATAGCGGCCGCGGCGCCATTCCCAGTGGCCAGGTTCCCAGACATGGCCATGACGTACGCGTGGGACGCGTTCATGGCGTGGCGGCGGTGGCGCGACACGGATGTAGTCGACGTCGCCGTCCGAGATCACGACCCAGTCACCCTGGTTGAGGCGATAGCCGCGGTCGGCACGTTCCCATTCCGGCGCGCGGTAGCGGTAGCCGCGGCGGTCGCGTTCCCAGTGGCCGGGAACCCAGTCGTGGCGGTCGCCGGTCCAGTTCCAGTAGCCCGGCGCCCAGATATAGCCGGAGCGGGGAGCAGGTACGCTTTCGTAGCGGGGCGCCGGCGGCGCGTCGCCGATCACTACGCTGAAGCTGGACTGTGCTACCGACGACAACGGCATATAGGCTGCGGCGCCGAGGGCGATCATCGTTGCGAGGGTAAGTGTCCGTTTCATTTTCTTCTCCGTGTTGAGATTGCGTAAGTTCACTATATCAAGCACGGATGCACGTTCAGTTCAAATGATGCAAGAGCTTACAACTGAAACACTTCACCTAAATCTTCACTGAGGTGGTAACAATTTGCGGCGGGAACTAACAAAGCTTCCGGCCGCCGGACGCAGGTGGAGTCACTCCGGCAGCGCCCGGGCCTTGCGGGTCAAAAAGTGCTCCGGTCAGCCATACGAACGGCCCTCAGGCGCGCTTCTTCTTCTTCCAGCGACTGCAGCTTTTCGGCGTCGGTCATGCGCTTTGCGCTGACCACGACCACCGGAATTGCCTGGTCTGGCGCTGCGCTGGCCACCACCGTTGAGCGGGCTGCCGCAGCATGCGCTTCCGGAATGGCGTCGAAGGCGACGGTGACTGGGCCGGCGACTGCCAGTGAGACGAGGAAGACTGCTTCCATGTGTTTGAGGATGTTCATGATGGCGTTCCTTTCAGAGCTGGTTTCGATGGAGTCACTGTAGCCACGGGGCGCCGCGTCCACTACCGGATTGCGACAAGCCGCAGATTTTGCGGCGCGACCTGTTAAAAATGCGCGATGAAACGGCTTACTGTCGGGATAGGGTTTCCATCTCCCCCAGCTATGCCTGGTCAGGCCCACGCACAGGCAGCGCAAGGGGCCGCCAACCGGGAGCGGGCACGAAATGAAAGGCCGGATCGACATTGCATGGCAGGCGTGGGCGGAGCGCCGCAAGGCGTGGCGGCGCGGGCGCAATTTCGATGCTGCGCGACGCAAGCCTGTCGCGCCGCCGCGGCTGCGCTTGCCTGTTCCCGGCCCGGCTGCATGGGTCGGCGTGGCAGGGATACTTGCCGCGCTGGGCGGGGCGGTGCTGATCGCCGGCCACGCGTGCAAGCTGGCGGAGGACGCGGGCTCGGGGATTGGCTCTGCAGCGTCCGTCTTCCAGCCCGCCGTGCCCGGCGCGGCCTTCACTGTGTCCGATGCTCCGGGTGTGTCGCTGCTCAAGCAGGCGCATGGAACTGTGCTGGTCGCGGCAGGCATGAAAGCGGCGCCGGCGGCGGCAGTGGACCTGTGCCGGCAAGCCCTGCGGCCGGGCGCCCGGATGCTGCCGCTCAGGGTGGGCTACCAATTCAAGGACGTTGCGCGCTGGGCCGCGCGCAACGAAGCGCGGCCGGGAACTGTCGCGATTCGCAATGTACTGCTGGCGGCGCCTGCGTCTGGCGACGTCCCGCGCGTGACCGTTACCGGCGACCCCGGCGCCGACGCCCTGCAGCTGGCGTGGGAAGGCGGCACGGCCGCGCGCTGGATCAGCGACGCCAGCGGCGGTGCCGTGCGAGACCAGGGCCGGGGCATGCTGAAGCGCGAGGGCTGGCTGGTATGGAACGAAGGCGCGTTGCGCATCCAACGGCGCGCCAGCGGCTCCTGTGGATCCGGCGAACTGCTGCTGCAGGTGCTGCGGCCCGGGCAAGCTGCCGCACGCGCGGCGCAGGTGCATGCCTTTGGCGCCGTCGGCGCGCAAGCGCCAGCGCGCGCTGATGCCCCCGGCGCGACTACCAGTCCCTGCGGCGCCCGCAGCGACGCTCGAGAGACCTATCCCTGTTCCAGCCCTCGAGGCGGCGCGCCCTGGGTGCGCCTTGGCGCTCGGTCGGGCTGGTAAGACGACTCGCGCCGCGCGCCTGTGCGCATGGGGCAGGTCCGCCGCTTCTTCCCGGCCGCGCGCGTCTGCCTGGAATGGCACAATAAAGCTGGTCGACGAAACGCGCGGCTTACTGGCACGCCCCTGTACCGCATGGCCGACGGCTCCTTCGTGCGCGAACAGGTGCGCGTATTCAACAGCGAGCGCCGTTTGCTTGCCTGGCGCATACGTCCGCTGGCGGCGCAGGGCGAGTGGCAGGCCAGCGTGGGCGGGGCGCCCGCTGCGCTCAGCGCATCGATGCCGCTGGCCGCCAGCCGCCTGTTCGCGGAACTGCCCGAGGGCTGGGCGCCATGGGTTCGCATTGCCGCCTGGTCCGACGCAGGCGCCGCGTGCATCACGCTAGTCCTGCCGCGTCCCGCGCAGGCCGGCGAGCGCGTGCAGCTGATGCTCGCCGGGCGTGTGCTGGCGGTCGATGGCGCACGCCTGAACGGTCCTCCGGCCGACGCCTGCACTGGTCGTGCCTGTCCCTCGCGCGGCGCCGCCCAGCTGCTCGACCTCGACCTGATGCCCGGCACGCGCAGCCTCACCGTCCATGCATCGCCGCTCGACATGGCGGCGCTGGCCAATCCCGCCGACCAGCAGTACCGCCACATCCGGGTTGAAGCGGGCCGGCTTGCATGGCATACGCTGCGAAGCGGTGGCGCGCCAGCGCAGCCCCGGCTACCTGCTGCCATCCGGCTGGCCGACCGCAATGGCGTGCTGCTGTGGAGCGGCGGGACGCCCACGGCCGCCGCTATCGACGCCGGCCTGGCGCCGCTGCTGGGGCTGCGGAGGGACCACGCCAACAGCCTGGCTGGCATGCTGGCGAGGCTGCCGTCGCCGGCAGGCGCGCCGCATGAAGCGCGCCTCAGCCTCGACCTCGTACTGCAGGCGGCCAGCCAGCGTATCCTCGAATGCATCGGCATGCGGCGCGGCATCTGGGACGGCTCCAAGTGCCATGGCGGGCAGCCGGCGCCTCCTGGCCGCCAGGCCGGGATCGTGCTGGTCGATGCGGCCAGCGGCGACATCCTCGCTGCCGCAGGCGCCGGCTCCGGCACTGTCACGGCGGCTAACTGGGACGAGGTGCGCAACTTCGACCGCACCAATCCCGCGCGCAGCCCGCTGCGCTTGCCGGCCTTCCAGCACGACGGCGGCGCCCACCGCAGCCCGGGTTCCACCTTCAAGGTGATCAGCGCGCTCGGGCTGGAACTGGCGGCGCAGCGCGACGCACGGCTGGATGGCTTGCTGGCCGGCCTGCCGCTGGACGCCATCAACGAGATGGCTGCGCAGCGCGGCTTCGCGTTCCAGACCAATGCCGCCGCCTATCCGGCCAACACGCGGCTGGCCCACATCACAAATTACCGTGACCAGCACCTCGACCGGCGCGCCCAGGACGGGCGGCTCGGCCTGGCGCAGGCGCTGTCGTACAGCCTGAATACCTGGTTCGCGTGGTCGGGCGAACTGGCCGACCGCAGCCTGTTTGGACGGCCGGACGGCGGGGCTCCCGATTTACAGCCGCTGGAGGAGGGGGCGCTCGACACGGTGCGGCCGATCGCGGGCATGGCGCGCCGCCTTGGCTTCGGGCGCGCGTGGCGCCTTGACGGCGGCCTGCTGCCAGCCGACTACGCGTGGCAGCAATGGGACGCGCTGCAAGCCAGCCCGGCGCGCATCGACCCGGTGCATACACGCCATGAGCTGCGCCAGATGGCGATCGGGCTGCGCATGCAGGCGACCCCATTGCAGATGGCACTGGTGTCGGCCGCGGTCGGACAGGGCGGCGTCGCGGCTCCGCGCCTGCTGCTTGCCCTTGATGGCCACGATGCGCACGAAGCGGTGGTGGAGCCGCTGGGCGTGCGCCTCGACCGCGTGCGTGCCGGCATGAAGGGTGTGGTCGACGCGGGGACGGCGGCCGGCGCTTTCCGCGGTCAAGGTCTGCGGGATATCCGGCGCGGCATGTCCGGCAAAACCGGCACCGCCCCCACCATCAGCGCCGGCGGGCGCGAGCTGTCGACGGTGTGGTTCACCGGCTGGCTGGAACCGGGTAGCATCCCCGGCGAAAAACGGCGGCTGGCGGTGGCGGCCTTCGCCAGCCACTCGGAGGCAACCGGCGGCGAGCATGCGGCACCGATGGCGGCGGCGCTTTTGGCGGCGCTGGCGACGACTGGCCCTTGAGCGGATTCAACTGTGCAGTGCGGTTCTTAATTATATGGCATCATTTTTTCAAGCCGCCCCGGGCGGCATCGGCTGAGACGAGGATGGCATGCGATTGCCGGGAACCCGTTACCAGGAGCACGGCTGGGAGCACGTCCGCAAGCTGCTGGGGCACTGCTCGCTGCAGGCGCTCGCCGGCGCCTGCCCGCAGTTGCTGGACGACGCGGCCGAAGCGGACAGCCTGGCCGCTTACCTGGACGCGATGGCCGAGAGCCTTCACACCACCCGCCGCAGCGCGCGCGCGTCGGCCCAGGCCAACAGCTACGGCGATACGGCGCTGGAACTGGCGCTCGCGCTGGTGTGCGAACTGCAGGCGCGGCCCGCCGACTGGAGCGCCTTCCGCCACGCGGTCGCTGCCGAACACGCGCGCTGCGGCGCGTTCTGGGATGCGCCCGGCGGCGAGGCGGCCTTGCGCAAGAAGGCCAACGACATGTTCGCGGTCCTGCGCGACAAGGTGGACTCGGACAACTACCAGGCCGCCTGCGGGCGTCCGTGCAGTCCGAACCGCATATACGCCTACCGCATGCTCGACACCGCGGCCGGCGAGATCGCCCGCATATTCGCCGCGTGGCACGAGCATCCGGAACAGGTGGCGGCCATCCTTGGCCGCGAGCCGGGCGGCGTGCCGATCGAGGCGAGGCAGATGCGCGGTAGCGGGGCTTGCCGTGCCGAGTGGGTGGTCCGGTGGAGCGCATCGCTGGAGCGCTTCGGCGGCGGCACCGGGCCGCTGCACACGAAGTCGAAGCGCTTCGCCAGCCTGAAGAACAGCCCGGACAAGATCCAGGCCATGCTAGCCGAGATCGGCGAGTACGAGGAACTGTCGTCCAACGGCGACTGCGACCGGTTGCTGGATGCCGCCGAAGCGACCGAGTGGATCGAAGACCTGTGGCGGGTGCTGGACGAGTCGGACGCCGCGCAGGCGCGCGAGGACGATGCGGTACCGGCCCTGGTGAGCGAGCCGGCCCCCGGCGAGACCGCGCTGGCCAGCGCGGTTTGCCTGCCCCCCGGCTATATGGAGCTGGCACGCTCGGCGAAGGACGGCGCCAGCTGGACGGCGCGCACGCTTGCGGCCAGTTCGCTGCCGGTCTACCTGGCCGTGTACCTGAAGATGATGGGCGGGGCCGACGACACCTATCCGGACGCCTGGCTCGATCCAACCACCGGGCAGCTGCCGACGATGCAGCAACTGGCCATGCTCGACCAGGTCTCGCTGCCGACCTTGCGCAAGCGGCGCGACCAGGCAATCGCCAGGCTTCTGGAAAACCGGCCCTAAGGAGAACGATATGAGCAACCCAGTGAACAACGCCGCAAGGCTCCAGGCACATGTGCTGATTTCGCGCAGGGTGGAGGGCGACAGCCTGCTGCTGGCGGACGATATCATCGCCTCCGCGCTGGATAGCAGCCGGCCGCTGACCGCCACCGAACGGCACGCGCTCGAACTGTCGCCGCTGACGCTGCGCCGCTTCCGCCACCTGGCGCTGGAGCACCGCGCCGCCGGTGCGTGGAAAGGCAGCAGGGGCATGCTGCGCGCCGCCAGCAGCGGCCACGAACTGCAGGCGCTGGCGACCGACGACGGCTGCTGGACGCTGCACTTCGTCGAGGACGGCGGCGCATGGCGGGTGATCCTTGCGCTGGCGGCCAATGCACCGTATGCCGCGCGCCTGCTGCGCGAACGGCCGCTCCTGCGGGTGCGCGACGGCGAGGGCGGCGCGGTGATGCAGGGCCACCTCGATACGGACGGCGAGTGCGAGGCCGCCTGGCCGTTCCCGGACGCACCCGCCGCCCATTTCCAGGCGCTTGGCGGCGGTTTCACCATCCAGCCCGCGCGCGCATAGGACGCTGCAATGGGCATCTTCAGGCGATCCGAATGCGTCGGGGCACTTGCCGCCCTCGGCGCGGACACCGTTGCGCTGCGCATCGCGGCGCCTTGTATCGTGCCGCCCGGCTGCGTCGGCGTCGCCTGCGACCGGCAGGGCGTCACCCACCGTGTGTCCGAGGGCGAACGCGTGAATCCTCCGGCCGGCGCCGCCGCATGGTGCTTCCATCCCGGCCCCTACACCGCCGATCTGGTACCGTTCGAAGCGGCGCCCGAGGCCGGCATCAGCCTGGCCTGGGTAGTCGACAGCCCCGACCCGCGCGTCGGCCAGCAGCGCTTCGACCTGTTCCTGGCGAGCGAATGCGGCGAGCGGCTCGACGCTGCCGCGCTGGCGGCGTCGGTCGAAGCCGCACTGCGGCGCGAGCTGGCGCAGGGCCAGCTGGACCTGCCGCCATGCGCCACGCTGGCCGAATGGGATGCCTTCCGTGCCGGTTTCGACGAACTGATGTACACCCGCTTCGGCATCACGGTTGAACACTGCGCGCCGTCCGACCTGTCCGGTGGGCGCGACTATGCCGCCATGCTGCTGGCGCGCGCAGCCGCGACGACGCAAGCCGAAGCGCCGCCTGCGGCTGCGGCGCCACCCGCGCCGCAGGCCGCCGACGACGCACGCGCGCTGCGGCGCCTGTTCCTGGAGCTGCCCCGCATCGCGGCGGCACTGCGCATGTTCGACTGGCCGCCAGGGCAGTTCCAGCGGCGCCAGGCGCTGCTCCAGCGGCTCGGCGATGCCGGCCTGTCGGTCGCCACCATGCCTTCGCTCGAACTGGAGGCGCCCGGCAGGCCGCTCTGCGCCAGCCAGCAGGCTCGCCGCATCGGCCACAGCATGCGCGCCGCCGTCTCGCTGGACGAGGCCTGGGCGATGCTCGCAAGGCTCAAGGGCGGCGAACCGCAAGCGGCCATCTTCGACGATGCCGAACGCATCGCGGCCAACCTCGAACACGATTGCGCCGCGCGCCGCGCCGCGGGAGGGTATGCCGCATGAGCGCCGCAGAATGCCGCAGCATCCTTGCCGACGGCAGCGTGATGACCATTTGCGCCACCCGGCGCGAGCGGGCCGGCCGCGCCGACGTCAAGTGCGCCGGCGCCGGCGGACCGCAGCTGGCGGAGCGCATGCAGCAGGTGGTCCGGCTTGCACGGCTCACCGAGCCGCGCTTCGACAGCCGCGACCAGGTGCTGCTCACGGCCGACCGCGCGCCGGCCCCGCACGAACGCGACTGGGAACTGGCCGCCGTGCTGGCCGACCGCATGGCGCGCGGCGTGCTGCCGCCGCAGCCGGGACTGGCCGCCAATGGCTGGTCGGACGAATGGCACCTGGGCCGCGTCGGCGGCCACGCGCACGGGGCGGGACGCGAGGGACTGCTGCTGGGAGGTCCCGGCGGCGTCACCCATTTGGGCGCGCTGCACGGCCAGTCCTGCGCCAGCGGCGCGGTGTCGGGCGCGCGCGCCTGGTTCCCGCTGCATAGCGGCGGCATCAACGACAGCCTGTGCTGGGTCGAGGTCAGCGTCTATCCGCTGGCGGCGCCGGCCGGCGAGGAGGAGGACACCATCGCGGTACCTGGGCTGGACGTGACCGGCCAGCTGGCGGTGCGGCAGGCGCTGGCAGCGGCGCGGCGCTTCGACGCGCGTGCCGAGGGGCGCTGGCGCACCGCCGTCCGCTTCGGCCAGCCCCGCTTCCACGGCAAGTCCTACGAACTGGCGCTGGTGGTGGCCGACCGCATGGCGCGCGGGCGCGAATTCCTGGCCCGCGGCAGGGTGATCGCGACCGGCTGTTCGTCGGCCTGGCAATCCGGAAGGGTCGATACAGTGGAAGGGCTGGCGCCGAAATGCGCGCTGATCCTGGCGCAGGCGGCGCCCGGCGACCGTATCCTGCTGCCGCGCGCATGGGAAGCGGGGCTGGACGCCGGCTTCGCAGCAGCGGTAAAGGCGAAGGGCGCCAGCATGGCCTGCATCGAGCATATCGGCCTACCCTGAGGGGCGCACGATAGAGAACGCGGCCGTAAACCAGCCTTTGCTAGAATCATTTTGCGTACAACATGATGTCATCGAAACAAGGACAGCTTTACTCACCAGGAGTTCAAATGTTCCAGATGTTCGGCTTCGGCGGCGTCAAATGTCCGCGCTGCGAGCACAAAAATACCGGCGACTCCGGCTATTGCGCGCGCTGCGGGCTGATTCTTGGCGCGCCGCGCAGCGAGCCGGTGCTGCGCGAGAACCGCTGGATACCCGCGCCCGACGAACTGGCGGTATTCTTCGGCGTGCGCGAGCTGTCCGGCCTGTTCGTCAAGACCTTGCGCGTTCCCGCCACCACCCGCGCCTACATCCTGCAGGGCGACAAGGCCACCGAAGTGCCGCAGGGCGAGTACGAGATCGAGGGCTTCTTCACGCGCCTGAACAACCTGCTGCGCGACCAGCATGCCGAAATCCTGATCACCCGCAGCGCCGCCTTGCCGGTCGACTTTTCGTTCGAGGGGCTGCGCACGGCCGAACACCTGGCGGTGTCGGCCAGCTTCCGCGCCAGCGTGCGCATCGAGCAGGTGCCGGCGTTCGCGCGCCACTTCATGACCGCGCCCGGCACTGTGACCACCGCGCAGCTGCGCGACCTGCTGGCGCCGTCGGTGCGGCAGCTGGCGGCCGAATTCATGGCGGCCCAGTCGCTGCGCGACATGGCCGGCAACCGCGATCTGCGGTTGCAGCTGGACGAGCGCCTGCAAAGCGCGCTGAGGATGCGGCTGGCCGAATTCGGGCTGGCGGTGGCTCAGGTGGACACGCTGGACGTCCATCACGACAAGTACGACGCCAACCGCGAGCGGGTGGGCAGCCTGTGGATGGTGGCGGACGAGCGCCACGTGCAGCTCGAACACGAGAAGCACCTCGACCAGCTGTACACCGACGAGGAATGGCAGCGCATCCGGCGCGAGGAGCAGGATGCGCGCATCGCCTACCGCCGCGCCGAGATGTGCGAGGACCAGGGCATCGGGAAGGCCGAACTGTCTGTGCTGAACGCGGAGCGCATGCACGCGATCCGCGCGCGCGAGATCGACCTGTACGGCCGCATCGCCGATTCGAAGAACCGCAGGCAGGCGCTGGAGCGCGGCGCGGCCGACGTGCTGGCCGAGCTGGAACACGAACTGGCGAAAAAGGTCGGCGCGCGCGCCGACGAAGTGGCCGGATGGGAACACCTGCGCCAGGTCGCGCGCATCCGCATGCACACCGAAATCGAGGCGGCGCGCCGCGATGCGCGTAACACGGCGGTACTGGCGCAGCAGCGCTTCTCGCACCAGCTGGTGCGCCAGCAGATCCAGAACCGGATCGAGCAGGCACTGGCGATCGAGGACGAGTCGCGCAAGCGCAGCGAGCTGGCGCGCCTGCACCAGGACCAGGCCGAGGCCCATGAATTCGACCGCGCGCTCGACCGCGAACAGCACCGCGCCAGCCTGCAGTCGCTGGAACTGGCGAATGCAGCCCGCCGGCGCGAGGCCGAGCGGGTGCAGGAGTGGGAGGATGAACAGGCGCTGCTGAAACGCCGTGAACTGGCGCGCAGCGGCGAGAAGGCAGACGCCCAGGCCCAGCATGAAAAGCTCATGCGCACCATCGATGCCGATGGCAAGTACATGCGGCAGGAACTGGGACTGCAACTCGACGCCGAAGAGCACCGCCATGCCCTGCAAAGGCAGGAGCACGAAGCACGCTGGCAGCACGAGCTGCGCCGTATCGGCAGCTTCGATGCCGCCAGCGATACCGCCAAGCTGGCGCTGGCCCCTGGCGAGAACGTGGCCATCCTTGGCGACTACATGAAAACCCAGGTGCATGCGTCGATGAGCGCGGGGCAGCTCGAATCGCTGGCCGGCACGTCGCCGCTGGACGCGGCGCGGATGGCCGACGAAAGGGTGCAGCAGGACCGCGCGAGGCGCGACGCCGAAGTGGAGAAAGACCGCCAGCATCAGGCCAGCCTGCTGGCGATCCACAGCGGTGCGGCGGCGGTGCGCACCTGCCACAACGGCCACGCCTCCGGCCACCACGACCGCTTCTGCGCCCGCTGCGGCGCCGCGCTCCAGCCTTGAGCTTTCCATGCAAACCGCGCGAGAAAAAATCCGCGAACTGCGCGCCCTGCATGACGACGGCCTGCTGAGCCAGCAGGAATTCGACTTCCGCAAGAATGCCATCCTCGACGCCGAGTTTCCGGCGCCGGCCGGCCGCGCGGCACGCCCCCTTCCGCGCCAGGGCACCGAAATCGGCCTGATGGCCGGCATGGAGGTCGGCCCGCCCGACCGCCGCTACCGGCTCGAACGCCAGATCGCGCACGGCGGCATGGGCCAGGTATGGCAGGCGGTGGACATCGCGACCCACGCCGAACTTGGCCACGGCGCCATGGTGGCGCTGAAGATCCTGCCGCCCCAGCTGACCCAGAGCGCAACCCGCGCCAAGCTGCTGGTGGAGGAGGCGACCGAGGCGCGCAAGCTGGCGCACGAACACATCGTGCGCGTCTACGAGTGGGCGCGCGACCCGGCCACGGCCAGCTATTTCATCATCATGGAATGCCTGGAAGGCGAGGACCTGGACAGCATGCTGGCGCGAGGGGGGCCGCTGCGGCCGGCGCGCGCACTCGAACTGGCCGAGCCGATCGCCGGCGCGCTGGATTACGCGTGGGAGCGGCGCCGCCTGGTCCACCGCGACCTCAAGCCGGGCAACGTGTTCGTCACCTCCAGCGGCGAAGTGAAGCTGCTCGACTTCGGCATCGCGGCGCGGGTGCGCACCAGTGCCAGCAGCGCCGCCATCGAGGCGCCCGCCAGCTCTGGCACCGCCGGCTACCGCGCGCCGGAGGCGGGGACGCACCAGCGGGCGCCGGAACGGACACTGGACGTGTATGCGGTGGCGGTGATGATCTACCAGATGGTCGAGGGGGAGATGCCGTTCGACGGCGCCCGCACCGAGTTCCACCATCCGGCCCGGCCGGCATCGCTGGACGAGGCGCAGTGGGCGGTGCTGCAGGCGGGATTCGCATGGCGCGCGGAGGACCGTCCCGCGTCGGTGGCCGAGCTGGTGAAGGCGCTCAGGACGGCCGCGCTGCCGGCGCCCGCCGAGTCAAAGCCGGAAGCGCCGGGGTTCAGGCGCTTGATTCCGCCGGCGTGCGACCCGCAGGCGGAAGCGGCGCGGGTAGCGCGCGACCGGGGGCGCCGCGAGCAGGAAGCGCGCGAACGGGCCGAACGCGATTCGGCGCGCCGCACCCGGCGCGAGGCGCTACGCCAGCAACTGCGCGCGAAACGCGCCGAGGAATGCGAGAAAGCCAGGGCCGCGCAGGAGGAGGAGCAGCGCCGCGCGCAACAGGCGAAGGCCGCCGCGGCTTACCGTGCCGAGCAGGAGCGCGCCCGCGCCGGAATCGCGGCGCGCACCGAAGCCGATCAAGGCGTGCTGCGCGACCGATTCCTTGACCGTTCCGGCATGGGGCCGCAGCTGGTAGTGGTGCAGGCCGGCCGCTTCCTGATGGGTTCGCCGGAACACGAGCGCCGCAAGGCGATCGAGGCCGGCGCCCAGCCGGAATGGCTGGCGCGCGAGACGCCGCAGCGCTGGGTCGGCATCGGGCGGCAGTTCGCGCTCGGCCGGTTCCCGGTCACTGTGGGCGAATGGCGCCGCTTCGCCGTCGCGACCGGATGGCGTCCGCATGCCGGGGCCGACTGGGCCGAGCCGCGCTTCAGCCAGAACGACGACCATCCGGTGGTCGGCGTCACCTGGGGCGATGCGCAGAACTTCGTACGCTGGCTGGGCGAGCAGACCGGCCAGCACTACCGGCTGCCGAGCGAGGCGGAATGGGAATATGCCTGCCGCGCCGGCACCAAGAGCGCGTTCGCCTTCGGCGACACGATCGACACCAGCATGGCCAACTACGATGGCAACTACAGCTACGGCGGCAGCCAGAAGGGCGTGTCCAGGCATGGAACCACCCCGGTCGGCAGCTTCGCGCCCAACGGCTGGGGCCTGTACGACATGCACGGCAACGTGTGGGAGTGGGTGCAGGATGTGGTGCACGACAGTTACGAGGGCGCGCCGCCGGACGGCCGGCCGTGGGAAGAAGGCGGCGACCAGGGCCGGCGCATCCTGCGCGGCGGTTCATGGCTGTACCACCCGCGCTACCTGCGTTCGGCGCTGCGCAACGGTTTCTCCGCGGTGCTCAGCAATGACATCGTCGGCTTCCGCGTCGCGCGCGAGCTTCACTGACGGGCTGGCGCAAGGCCGGGCTGTGAACTAGACTGGTAGGGCAAACCGCTGTTTGGAGAGTGTCATGAAAATTCCACAAGACCTGCGCATTCCGGCAACCGTATTCACCCTTGAAGCCATCATGCTGATCGGCCTCGCGCTGATCTTCTTCGTGCTGGTGCCGCCGACCTAAGCCTTGCGCGACGTACGGCCGCCTTTGCCTGCCGCTGCCAGTCCCGCCTGGTAGCGCTCGATGTACAGTTGCGCCGGTATGCGGCGGATTGCCTCGCCGATCACGTCGAGCGGTACGTCGTCCAGTTTCTTGAAGCGCACGCAGGCCTTGCCCATATCCAATTTCTTCTTGCCCGACGCGGCCCAGGCGTCGCGGAACCAGCGCACTTCGTCCGTTTCGTTTTCCTCGGTGCAGCCTGAATACAGGCCCATCAGGTAGAGCGACACGTAGTTTTTCTGCGACGCCAGGCCTGCGAATGGCAGCGGCTGCTTCGGGTCGCAATGGTACCCGGCAGGAAATATCGAGTGCGGCACCGCGTAGCCGATCATTCCGTATTGCATGCCCTCGGCATAGCCGCCATCGAGATTGGCGACGATGACATTGCGCACCGCTTCGACGATCTGGCGGCGCCCGCCGGGCAGGGTAGCGAGATAGTCGGAGATGGTGGCGGCGGGCGATTGCATGGCGCCAGCGTAACCGCTACCGCACGTTTAGGCAATGCCCGGCGTCGATAGCCGACTGCTGTCCGGAAGCGGCATCCACGCGCCACAGGCCGCCGTTATGGTGGAACACGACCGGCAGGGACGCGGCCGCCGGCAGCGCCGGATGGCCAGTCAGCAGCAAGCCCGGATGGTGCTCCGGCTCTACGATGTAGAAGCATTCATCATGCGCGCCACCGTCGGTGCGCAGCAGGATCACGCCGCCGGGCGGCAGCGCGCCGACCTTCAGCATGACGATGCCGCGGATGCTGGCCGACAGTTCGATGGTCATCCCCAGCCGGAGCTGCACCGGCTGGTGCTTGCCGGGCGGGGCGCCGTCCAGCAGCAGGCCGTAGCGCGACACGTCCTCGATCTCGAAGCCGGCGCCGGTGTGGCGGATGACGGCATGGCGCGCGGACAGGCGCCGTGTCAGGCCGCCTTCCTCAGGACCTTCCTGGCCATAGTGCCGGAGCAGCACGTCCGCTTCCGGATCGAGGGATTCGAACCTCCCCAGCACGCATTCGCGCAGCGCGAAAATGCGCATGTGGCGCGGCAGCGTGCCGCCCGGCGCGTTGGACAGGCAGCCGGCGATGCCGGGATGCGGATGGTGCGCAGGCTCGGCCGGCACCTCGATTTCGATCAGGTCCTCATCCCACGCGATGCTCGAATAGCCGACCGTCACCTGGCCGCTGCGCGCGTCGAGGTCGAGCCGCGCGATCGAGCCGTTGCGCGCGTCGACCCCGATGTCGAAGCTGCCGCCGCCCGCCTGCGCGCTGATGCGCGCGATGGAGGCGTCGTCGGCGCTGATGCGGACATTCTTGTGGGTGGCGAGGAAGGCGTTGTGGATCTCGCCCAGGCTGGCGTCGGGACGGGGCACCAGGACGATCAGGGTGCATACCCAGCGCCGCGCGACGCGGCCCGCTTCGCTGCAGTGCAGCTCCGCTTCGATGCGGTACTGGCCGTGCTCCTTGCCGCGCGCGTTGAACTCGACGAACTGGGGCCGCCATCCGCCGTGCAGGTTGCGCTCGTAGGCATGGCGCGAGGCGCCGCCTTCGAACAGCGCCGACTTCAGTTCCATCGTGACAGCGGCCTGCGCGCCGGACGGCATCCCGCGCAGTTCGACCTTGATGGCCTGGCGGCCGCCGGCGGCGCGCGGATCGAAGCCGCTGATGTGCAGGTGGGAGCGGGGCGCGGCGTGCTGCGGCAGTTCGACTGGGGCCGGCGCGGGCGCGGGCTGCGCGTGTCCGCTGGAGCAGGCCAGCTCTCCAGGCAGCACCCATTGGGTGCAGTACGGGTGCTCCGGATTACCGCATTTTTTCATCGCTCGCCAGGACATTCGGTGATCCGGGCAGCTTACCCGTTCTGGCGCCGGGGTGGCGCAGGTTTCAGGCCGGCTGGCCAGGTAAGGCGGTCTCGTCCGTGGAGGCGGCCGGGCGCACCCGCAGCACGATGGCGGTCAGGTTGTCGCTGTGCAGGCCGCGCGGCGGCTGCCGCTCGATGGCGTCGAACAGCGCGGCACAGGCGCTGTCGGCGCCCGCTTCCATCGCCAGCAGGGCGGGCCAGCGCGCGACCCAGGCCGCGCCATCGGGGCAGGACCAGAAACCGTCGGTGGCCAGTACGTAGTCGCAGCCAGGTTCGAGTTCGACCGCGCGCCGGTCGGCCATGTGGCGCAGGAAGGGCGGCAGCAGGGCCGGCGTCAGCGCAAACAGCGGATCTTCCAGCCCCGCCGGATTGGCGAAGGCATTACCGAGGATGAAGGCCTGCGAGATCTGCGGGCGGTGTTCGCCGTGCACCTGCTGCCACCATTCGCGTTCGCGCAGCAGTCCGGCCATGGCGAAGGCGGTGGCCGGAACATGGTCGATGGTCAGGGGCTCGGCCTTGCCGCGGCCGATGCGGTACAGGCGCGAATCGCCGGCGTGGAACAGCAGCGCGGGCTGGCCGGGCGGGAGTTCGAGCAGGGTGAGGGTGGTGCCGGGCCGGTGCGCCTGGTCGCCGGCGCCGGCGAACTGGCGCTGCAGCGCCGCGTGCAGGGCTTCGAGGCGGGCCGACAGTTCGTCGACCGTCGCGCACGCCGGCATCGCGCGCAGGCCGTCGGCGGCTGCTTCGGCGGCCTCGCGCCCGTGGCCGTGGCCGCCCATCCCGTCCAGCACCGCAACGCGGGCGTGGCCTTCGGGCCAGCCGTCGACCTGGCCGGATACCGGCTGCTGGCCATGCATCCAGGCGCATTTGCCCTTGGTGTCGATGAGGAGGAAGTTGTCCTGGTTTTCAAGGCGCGGCGACGGGCCTGCGCCGACGCTGCTGTGCGCCGCGACGTCCAGGCGTGGGCCGAAGTCAAGGCCGCCGCTCATGGCGTTCAGATCGGGTTCGCGCGCTTGCCGGCCGCGAGGGCGGCGGCATTGACAAGCAGGCATGCGCCGGCGGCGGCCAGTGCGTACCTGACGCCGACGTGGTCGGCCACGCGGCCCCATACCACGCTGCCGAGCGCATAGCCGCCGGCCATCACGAACAGGTAGATGGACAGGGTGCGCGCCCGTATGCTTGGCGGGAAGGACGACTGGGCCGCCGCGTTCATGGTCGACACGATGGCGGACCAGGCCATCCCGCCGCCGACGATCAGCGGCACCAGCATTGTCAGCGAGCTAATGAAGGGCATCAGCATCAGCATGGCGCCGTACACCAGCAGCGCGCCGGTGAGCAGCCTGGTCTTGTCGACGCCTGCGCGCAGGCTGGGAAGGCAGAACGCGGCCAGCACCGCGCCCGCGCCAAGGCTGCCCATCAGGGTGCCGAAGGTGCTCGAATCGCGGTGCAGCACGTCGCGCACGAACAGCGGCAGCAGCGCGGCGAAGGCGATGCTGGCGAAGAAGACCGTGCAGACATTGAGCAGGATGCGCTTGTAGCGCGCGCAGCCGAAGGCGGTGGCCAGGCCGGTCTTCATGCTGAGGATGAAGGAGTGCGGCGCTTCGGTGCGCGGCAGGCGCTCCTGCCACCAGGCCCAGTACACCGTCAGCAGGCCGATGAAGGACAGCGCATTGATCAGGAACAGCGCGCCGGCGCCGATCCAGTTGAACAGCAGGCCGCCCAGCGCGGGGCCGACGATCGAGGCCACGCTGTAGCTCAGGTTGTTGAGGGTGGCCGCCGCTTCCAGTTCGTCCGGTTCCACCAGCCCCGATACCGAGGCCTGCCAGGCCGGCCACATGAATGCCGACCCGGTGGCGAGCGCGAAGGTCAGCGCAAGTACCGGCCCGGCCGAGGCGTTGCCGGTGATGACCAGGACCGCCATCCCGCATGCGCACAAGGCCATGTAGAGGTTGCAGAAGAAGAGGAATTTGGGCCGGTCGACAGCATCGGCGATCACGCCGGCGAACAGCGCGAACAGGAAGATCGGGACGTAGCTCGCGGTCTGGACCAGGGTGGTGACGGCGGCCGCCTTCGACATCGAGGCGATCAGCCAGGCCGAGGCGAAGGTCTGGGTCCAGGTGCCGAGGTTGGAGACGAGGTTGGCGGTCCACAGGCGCCGGTAGCGCGGATGCCGTAGCGGTTTCGACAAGGGTACCCGGATGCGCAGCGGTTGCGCAGGCAGCGGGGAAGAGAAACTCGGTTTCGGCATCAGCCTAGTCTACGGAGAGCGCGGCGCAGCGTCAACAAACTCAGGCCCGGGTTGCCCGCCCTATGGTTTTTTCGCGGCATTGGGGACATGTCGAAATGACAGGCATGAAGAATTGATCTCAGCGCCTGGCCGGTTCCTCATCGGCGCGACGCAGCCACAGGCTGCTGGCCCAACCGGTCACCTTCCGTCCCTCGATGGTGGCGCGTACCTGCCACCAGTCGCCCTCGCGAGCGCCGGTCGCGGCAACCTCCGCGCCGGCCGGCACCACCACGATGCGGCGTGCGCTGGTGCCGGCGCCGCTGCGCAGGTTCAGGGCGCGGAACACCAGGTAGCTGCGTTGCGGCGCGGCGGCCGTGGCCGTGCGCGCGCTGGAAGCTGTCGCGCCGGCGTGCGCGGGCAGAAGTGCCGCCAGCAGGCTGCCGGCGGCCCAAGTGCCGGCCACGGTAACGGCGAGCGCGCGCGCGTTCAGGCGGCGCCACCAGCTTGCCGGCGTCAGGAAGGCCGCCAGCACAAGCGTCAGCAGCAGCCCCGTCGCGTAGGCGGCGAGTGTCAGGAGCGGGATAGCGGACATGATAGTGCCAATCAGGCATCGAAACGCAGTACGTAATGGCCTGCTACCAGGTGGTGCCCGGCCGGCAGCAGGTAGGGCTGGTCGGCGGTGGCCTCGCCGATGGCGGCCACGAAGCGCATCTTGTCGTCGAGGTGGTAGAGCGCCTGGGTGGGGCTGATCCGGCCGATCCGGTAGCCGCCGGCGGCGGCTTCGAAACTGAAGGCGCTGCGCGACAGGCCGATGCGGTCGGCGCCCCCAAGCACGCGCAGGCTGGCCAGCATCGGCGTCGCCCGGCCGAATTCGAAGCGCACTCCGGCGGCCACCGGCACGCTGGGCGGCTGCGCCAGCGACACGGTTGCGCAATAGCGGTCGGCCATTTCGGGCGCCACCGGCGCCAGGGCGATCGGCGCGCCTTCGACCGGGGCGAAGCTGGCCGGTGCGCTGATGCGCTGGCGGCCGGCGCCGGTTACCGCATGGAGCTGGTCGTCAGCGTCGACCGAGAAGCGGATCACGGCGTCGTCCCCATTGGCGGTGACGCCGAGCGCACTGTCGAAGCCCACTTCCATCGACTCCATGCCGGTTTCGCGGTAGCGGCTCAGGCGCGGCAGGGCCAGCGCGGCCAGGCTGACGCATTGCTGCGCGGCCGGCGCGAAGGTCGCTTCGTTTTCCGGCGGCGGACGCATGGTGCCCGCGTTGGCATCTAGGCTGCGGGTCTTCCACACTGCCGCCGGCTTGGCCGCAGCCGGCGCGCCCACGCGCGCCACCTTGACGAACAGACGCGCGGCGCCGTCCTTCAGGACGTAGCAGCCGCCGATCGGATCAAAAGTGCATTCGAGCGTGTCCTTGGGCCTGACCTGGAGCTCGATGGGGGCGTCGGGTCCGTCATTGATCAGGAGGAGCGCTCCGGCGGGGCCGAACGGCCAACCCGGCACCGCGTGGCTGGCGGTGGCCTTGTCATGCCCGATCAGCGCCAGCCGCTGATCGGGGTAGATGGCGCACACTGGCTTCCAGACCGCGCTGTCGGTCGATGCCGTCACCGCGTACAGAATTTTTTCGTCCGGCGCGGGCAGGTAGACGGCATGGCCGAAGCGCACTTCGACCTGGCCCGGCTGCAGGGCATCGGCGCCGACCACGTCGTAGCGCACGTCGTCGCCTTTGAGCAGGTCGCCGAAATCCTTCTGGTGCAGCGCCGCCAGCGACTGGGCCAGGTCGCGCACGCGCGCGCCGCGGGTCAGGTGGCGGTCGTCGTCGACGTCGTCCTGGGGCAGCATCAGCGTCACGTGCGAGAAGCAGCGCGTGGCCGCGCGGCCGCGGTGTTCGCGCGGCGAACGTTCCAGCAGGTCGCGCAGCAGCGGCTTGCGCGAGAACAGCGCCAGTCCCGGCGCCTGCCATATCGCTTCGGCATTGAACACGTCGCCCACCTTGCCGAGCACCTCATGTTGGACATAGACCGGCATCATGATTCTCCTCTAAAGATTGTGCGCTCACCGCACCCAGTATTAGCAGGGGGCAGATGAAAAACAGCAGGTGGCTGCCGCCCGCGGACAGGAAGCTCATGGGCTGCCCCATCACCGGAAAGATCGCCAGGTTGGTGCCCCAGGACAGCAGCAGGTGCCCCAGCACGAAGGCGGCGCCGCCGCACAGCGCGAAGCAGCGGAAGCGCCCGGACCAGGCCTGGCGGAAGTCGCGCGTGGCGCTGCCGGCGGCATGCGAACGCACCGCCGCCTGCAGCAGGCCGGCCAGGAACAGCGCCTGCAACAGCCACAGCGCCAGTCCGGCAGCCAGCCCATGGCGGTTGAGGAAGAACGATGGCGCGAAATCGTCCTGCACCGCCGGGATGGCGAGCGCGTTCGAGCCGGGCAGGCCGAGCGAGGCGATGCCCAGCATCCCGTCCTGCCCGAACCATGCGCCGTCGGCGATGGCGCGCGCCCCCGCCAGCAGTTGCTGGCCGGTGTGCGGGTGGCGGGCCGGCTCCAGCCAGACCATGAAGCGGTCTGCGTAGAAACCCCATTCCGCCAGCTGACCCGGGCCTGCGCCGCGCAGCAGGACGATGGCGCCGGCGGCGGCCAGGCCCGCACCGAGCAAGCCTGCGCTGACGGCATGCCGGCCGGCCGCGAGCGCCCACGCGAGCAGCATCGCGGCGCTCCACAGCGACAGCAGGATCAGCGGCGAGAAATCGTCGACCTGCACCAGCGCGACGCCCATCAACGCGAAAAACAGCAGCACGGGTGCGCCCAGCCGCAGCCAGCGCAGCAGGCGCGGTTCGTGTTCCGGCAAGGTGGCGTGCCAGCCCAGTCCCACCGCCAGGCAGTGCGCGGTGAGCGCGGTGAGCGCCAGCTTGGCGAATTCCACAGGCTGCAGGTCGAACACGCCGGTCTCGCCGCCGAAGGCCACCTGGAGCAGCAGCGCAACCAGCGCGCCGGCGGCAAGCAGCGCAAGCAGCGGCTCGAGCCGCGATTGCGGCAGCAGTGCAGGGCGGCCCCGCAGCCACAGGCGGACCACCGTGCCGGCTCCAAGGCCGAGAGCCAGCAGCGCGCTGGTTTTCTGGAAGTGGCGCAGCATCGACGATTCCATCGAGGCCAGCCCGAGCTCGAGCTGGGCCAACAGGCCGACCGCGACCAGCAGCAGGCCCGCCGCCGTGGCCAGCGCAAGGCGGCCGGGCGCCAGCATGCATGCCCACAGCGCGGCCCAGCCGAGCAGCAGGGAGACGCCGGCGCCGACCGGCGTCGCGCCGCGCAGTGCCAGCAGCACGCACAAGCCGGCGGCGGCCAGCGCGAGGTTGGCGGCGCAGGCAAGGCGGATTGGCATGGAGGCACGGCGAGCGAGCGGCCAGGCGCCGCGCAACCATGCCCAACCCGCCGCCAGTGCGAGCAGGCAGAACAATGCGGCGCCGGCCTGGGCGGCAGCCGCGCCGCCCAGGCCCCACATGCTGCGCCGTTCCCAGCGCCATTCGACCGGCTGCGGCAGCAGCGCGCGCGGCTCTGCATACAAGGCCACCTGCCGCTGCGGCGCGATCAGCAGGCGCGCGCCATCGATGGCCAGCGCGAAGCGGGTGCGGCCGGCCACCATGCCGGCGACGCCGGACAGCGTTTCCTCGCGCGGCGCCAGTTCAAGGGATCGGCTGCCGCTGGACACGATGACCGGCGAAGGCTCGTCGTCGCCCGTCCCGGTTTCCAGGCGCAGCACGCCATCGATGCGGCGCACGGTTGCGCTGCCGGGTGCGGCAGGGCTGGCCGCGAGCCGGTTGTCACAGAACAGGTTGCCGCCAATGGTGAGCGGACGCGCGCCCTTCAACGCTTCCGGCGCGAGCCGGTTCCATGCCGCCGCGGCACGCGCCGGCACCGAAGCGCCGGGACAGGCGTCCTGGGGACGGCCGTCGCGCAGCAAGGTTGCGCCGTCGTACCGCCAGGCGTGCCCGGCGCCTTCGAACGCGGCGCGTCCACCGCCGGCGGCCGTGACCGTGAAGCTGGCGCCGCCGATGCGGAACTCCTGGCCCGCCTGCAGCGCGATGCTGCCGGTGCGCGTGTCGCGGCCGCCGCGGCGCAGTATCAGCTGCTGCGAGGCGCTGGCATTCCTGATCCACCATTGTCCGGCGGCGTCGCGGCGCAGGCACAGCTGGCTGGCGTCGGCCAACGGGGCGGCGAGCTCGCGCCGGCCGAGGGTGATGGTTTCGCCTGGCGCCAGCGCGACCGCGACCGAGGACGGGAACCACGCGGCTGGCGCGCGCGCCAGCGCCACCAGCTGCAGCAGGCAGAGGAGGGCGAGCAGGGGAATGGCGAAGGCGCGCGGGTTCATGCGAGGACACCCGCTGCGGCGCGTATGTCCGCGATCATGCGCGCGACCTGCAGCGCATGGGATGGGCGGCCACCAGGTTCGGCCGCGATCAAGTTGCGCAGCAGGGCAAGCGCGGCGGTGGCGCCGCTGCGCCGGCCTGGATGCGCGTGCCGCCGGATGCAGCGCACGAACAGCGCCGCCTCTGTGGGCGAGAGCACCTGCGGCTGCGCGCTGCCCAGTTCACGCTGCATCCTGCGCGCGCCGGCAAGCTGGTGCTCGCGCCAGGCCTTGCCGCAATCGCTGCAGAAGCGCAGCATCAGTCCATCTGTGACGAGGTAGTAGAACAGCGCGCCGAGCGCGAAGTAGTCGCTGCGCCAGTCGGTATCGTAGCCGCCGTGGGCGGCCGGGAAGAACTGCTCCGGCGCCTGCCAGCTTGCGGTGCCCGCGTAGCCGGCATCCGCGCCTGCGCCGCGTGCGCGGCTGGTACCGAAGTCGGCCAGCTTGGCGCGCCCGCGCCCGGCGTCGAGCAGGACGTTGCCGGGCTTGAGGTCGAGGTAGGTCCAGCCATATTGGTGTACCTTGGCCAGGGCGTGGTTGACCTGGTCGAGCCAGCGCAGGATGGCGGGCAGGCCGATGCGGCGGCCGGCTTCGCGTTCGCGCGCCAGGTGGTGGGCGAGGTCAGTGTCGAGCAGTTCGAGCGCCATGACCGGCAGGCCGTCATGCTCGCCGCAGTCGAGCAGGCGCACGATGTGGCGCTCGTCCCATGGACGCAGCGAACGGAGGAAGGCGATTTCGGTATTGGCGCTGGCGATCCAGCGGCTGCGCTGCGACGGATGCGCGCGCGCCATGTGGGGGCGGTTGACCAGCTTGAGGGCGACGTCGCCGTGCGGGCCGGCGGCCTGCCACACGAGGCCGTAGCTGGAACCGGCGAGCTGCCGGCGCAGGCGGTAGGCGCCTGCGGCCAGCGGTACGAGCTGTCCTGCCTGAAGCATGATCCCCCCCGAATGGCACTGACGGCACGTGCCGTCAGCGCTTCCTAGCGGGGGGAGGGGGAAACTACGCCTTAGCGGCCGTAGTAGCCGTAGCCACGGTCGTCGTCACGGTCGTCGTCACGGTCGTCGTCATGGTCACATCCACGGTAGTGGTAGTGGTGATGGCGGCGGCGGTGGCGTTTCTCGACATAGACCACCTGCGGCGGTGCGTAGTAGCGGACCGGCGCTTCATAATAAACGGCACGCGGTTGCGTATAGACGCGCTCCTGTACGTACACCGGCGCCGGCGCGTAGCCGCGGCCATAGTAACTGGTGTCGTTGTAGTAGCGGCCGTTGTCGTAGTAGCCACTACGGCGGCTTTCGGAGCGGATCGAATTGCCGACTGCCGCGCCAAGCACGCCGCCGACGAGGGCGCCGTCACGGCCGCCGGCCGAGTGGCCGATCGCTGCACCGACAACTGCGCCGAGGGCGGTATTGACGCCGCGATCGTTGGCCATCGTAGCGGTCGAGGACAGTGTGGCGACGGCGACGAGGGCGGCGCCCAGGAATTTTTTGTTCAAGATAGTCAACATGGCGGTTCCTCGTGCCCACAACCGGATCGGAAAGATCTCAAACATAGCCGGGCATGACTCCACTATAGCGGCTGCACATTGGCGCGCTATTGTTAATACAGAATATTACAAATGCTGCGCCTGTGTAACATCAGGCGCGGGGCTTGCAGGACGGCGGATGCGCCCCATGTAAGCAGTCTCACGATTCCTGCCAGGCCGTCCATGCCCCCGCGCGCCATCCTTATCCTTGTTTCCCTGTCCGTGCTGCTGCATGCATATGTGGGCTTGCGCCTGTTGCCGCCGATGGCGGCGGGCGCCGCCGGCACCGTGGCCGCGGTGCTGTTGCTGGCGGTGTCGGCGCTCCTGGTTCCGGGCGGGCTGCTGGCCTCCCGCATGAAAAAGCTTCGCTGGCCCGACCAGCTGGCGTGGGCCGGCATGGTCGCGATGGGATTCTTTTCGTCGTTGCTTGTATTGACGGTGATACGCGATGTGACGCTGCTGATCCTGGCCATCGTGGGCGGCGCCGGACCGTACTTCGCGCGCGGGAGCGCTCTTGCGGTGCCGGTGCTTGCGCTGGGCGTGACGCTGGCCGGCCTGGTCAACGCGCGCCGCGTGGCGAAGGTAGTCGAGGTGGAGGTGCCTATCGCCGGCCTGCCGGACGCGTTCAAGGGCTATTCGATCGCGCAGATATCCGACGTCCACGTCGGCCCGACGATCAAGCGCGGCTACATGAACGCCATCGTCACCAAGGTCAATGCGCTCCGCCCCGACGCGATCGCGATCACCGGCGACCTGGTCGACGGCAGTGTCGAGCGGCTGCGGCTGCATACCGCGCCGCTGGCCCGGCTGTCGGCGCCGGACGGCACCTTTTTCGTCACCGGCAACCACGAATACTATTCCGGCGCGAGCCAGTGGATCGCCGAACTAAGGCGGCTGGGCGTGACGGTGCTGAACAACGAGCACGTGGTGCGCGAACGCGACGGCAGCGCGCTGCTGATCGCGGGGGTGACCGACTTCACCGCCCATCACTTCGACCCGTCGCAGCGCAGCGACCCGCGCGCGGCGATTGCCGGCGCGCCGCCCAACGTGAAGGCAAGGGTCCTGCTGGCGCACCAGCCGCGCAGTGCGCCGGACGCCGCCGCGGCGGGCTTCGACCTGCAGCTGTCGGGCCATACCCACGGCGGCCAGTTCTATCCCTGGAACCTGTTCGTGCCGCTGCAGCAGCCCTACACCGCGGGCCTGGACCAGGCCGGGACCATGTGGATCTATACCAGCCGCGGCACCGGCTACTGGGGGCCGCCGAAGCGCTTCGGCGCGCCGTCCGAGATCACACTGATACGGCTGGTCCCCGCGTGACGCGGCGCATTGACAGTGCTGAAAGAGAAGCATTTTTCACAGAGATGCGCTATTGTCTGGATCTTTCAAAAAACGATCCAAAGGATACGCCGCATGACCCGCACGCCGCTGCTGTTGACCATCCTCGCCAGTTCCATTTTCGCCCACGGCGCGTTTGCCGCCACGCCGGGCAACGACCCGGCCGCGCTGGTGAAGGTCCGCGACGCGGCGCTTGCCAGCGACTGGGCCTACGAGCGGCTGGCCGACATGACGGACCTGATCGGCCCGCGCCTGTCCGGCTCCGCCGGCGAAGCGGCGGCGGTGCGCCAGGTGGCGGACGCCATGCGCAAGCTGGGTGCGACCGTGACGCTGGAACCGGTTAAGGTGCCACACTGGGTGCGCGGGCAGGAGACGGGCGAGCTGGTCGACTACAAGGGGCGCCCGGACGGCGTGACCCAGCGCGTGGTGCTGACCGCCCTCGGCGGCTCCGGGGCGACGCCGGCGGCCGGCCTGAACGCGCAGGTGATCGTGGTGCGCAGCTTCGATGAACTGAAGGCGCGCGCGGCGGAAGTGAAGGGCCGCATCGTGCTGTTCGACGTGCCGTTCGACCAGCTCATGGCCGACCGCGGCCTGGCCGGACCGGCCTACGGACAGGGATCGAACTATCGCAGCAACGGCCCGCGCATCGCCGCGGAACTGGGGGCGGTGGCTGCGCTGGTGCGTTCGGTCGGCGGCGCGAACTACCGCATCGCCCATACCGGCGCCACGCGCCTCGACGACAAGGCGCGCATCCCGGCGGCTGCGGTATCGGTGGAAGACGCGATGCTGATGTCGCGCCTGGCCGCACGCGGCCCGCTGGCCATGCGCCTGTCCCTGACGCCGAAGACTCATCCTGACGCGGACAGCTTCAACGTCATCGCCGACTTCCCCGGCACCGACAAGGCCGATGAAATCGTGATCGTGTCGGGCCACCTCGACTCGTGGGACCTGGGCACCGGCGCGCATGACGACGGCGCCGGCGTGACCAGCGCGATGGCGGTGGTCGACACGCTGAAGAAGCTGGATTTCCGCCCGCGCCGCACGATCCGCGTGATCGCATGGGCCAATGAAGAAAACGGCACGCGCGGTGCGCGCGCCTACCTGGAATCGAACAAGGACAAGGCCGAGAAGCACTTCGCCGCGATTGAAAGCGACAACGGCGCGGGCCGTCCGTTCGGCATGCGCATGAGCGTCGGGCCGCAGGCGGTGAAGCTGTTCGCGCCTTTGCAGGCGGTGCTTCAGCCGATGGGCGCGGGCGCGTTCCGCCGCGAGGACGTGCTGGGCACAGGCGATTTGTCGGGACTGGAACAGGCGGGCGTGCCGAGCTTCGCGCCGCTGGTCGACACCTCGACCTACTTCCACTACCACCACACGGCGGCAGACACGCTGGACAAGGTGAATAAGGAAGACCTGCGCCGCCACGTGGCGCTGATGGCGTCGACCGCATGGTACCTGGCCAACATGGAGGAGCCGATCGGGCGCTGGAGCCTGGCGCGCTAAGGGCCCGGATTACAGCGCGTTGAGCGGAATCTTCAGGTAACGCACGCCGTTCTCTTCCGCTTCCGGCAGCAGGCCCGCATTCAGGTTGACCTGGATGGCGGGCAGTATCAAGGTCGGCATCTCCAGCGTGGCATCGCGCTTCGTGCGCAAGCCGACAAACTCTTCCTCCGTCATCCCGTCGCGAATGTGGATGTTGCGCGCGCGCTGGTCGGCGACCGTGCATTTCCACGCAGGGCCGCGTCCGGCCGGCGGATAGTCGTGGCACATGAACAGCCGCGTCGCTTCGGGCAGCGCGAGGATGCGGCGCGCGGACTGGTACAGCGTGGCCGCGCTGCCGCCGGGGAAGTCGCAGCGCGCCGTGCCCACGTCGGGCATGAACATCGTATCGCCCACGAACACGGCATCGCCCACCTGGTAGGCCATGTCGGCCGGCGTGTGGCCGGGCACGTGCAGGGCGCGCGCCTGCAGGCGGCCGATGGCGAAGGCTTCATCCGGTTCGAACAGGTGGTCGAACTGCGCGGCGCGGTCCAGGCTGTGGCGGAAGATGCCGGAGAACGCGCGCTGGACGCTGCGGATCGGCGCACCGATGCCGACTTTTCCGCCCAGCCGCTGCTTGAGGTAGGGCGCGGCGGACAGGTGGTCGGCGTGGGCATGCGTTTCGAGCAGCCACTCGACGGACAGCGCCTGTCCTTCGACAAAGGCGGCGACGGCGTCGGCCGATGCGGTGGAGGTGCGTCCGGATTTGGGATCGAAATCGAGCACCGGATCGACAATGGCGCAGGCGCCGCCCGGTTCTTCATAAACGACGTAGGAGACGGTGGCGGTCGTCCGGTCGAAAAACGCCTGGATCCTTGGCTGCATGGCTGATGCTTAACGAGTGAAAACGGGGCCGATTATAGCGGATCGGCTGCCGGCCCCGCCAGTCGCGAGGGCTAGAAATTCAGGCGCGGCAGGAACCCGCCAGGGATGATGCCGAACACCGCCAGCACGACCATGATCAGCAAGATGATGTGCCGGCCCGACTGTACGGCAGAGCACATAGCCGGGAATTCGCATTAGCGGCCGCGTCCGCAATCCGGTAGGATGCGCATTGTTATTTTTACATTCGGGGAGAGAAGCGATGATCCAGGCTGGCCGCAGGACTTTCATGTATGTTGCTGGCGCATGCGCCGCATTGGCCGGCGCCAGCGCGTTCGCCCAGCTGGCGCCGAGCGACGCCCCGCCATCGGCCAAAGGGTGGCGCGCGGTGACGGTGGCCGAAGGCGTCGCCAATCCCTGGGGCATGGCATGGCTACCGGACGGCAAGCTGCTGGTGACCAGCAAGAAGGGTACGCTGCATGTCCTGAACGGGAAGAAGTTCGATGCGGTGCCGCTCGAGGGGCTGCCTGAAGTCTTCGCAAGCGGGCAGGGCGGCCTGCTCGATATCGCGCTGCACCCGGCCGACAAGGCCAATCCGCGCGTCTACATGACGATGTCGACCGGCACCAGCGAAGCGAACCGCACGACGCTGGTACAGGGCATCTATGACGGCAAGCGGGTGCATTCGATCAAGAAGATTTTCCAGGTGCAGCCGGACAAGAGCGGCGGCCAGCATTTTGGCTCGCGCCTGCTGTGGCAGCCGGACGGAACGCTGTTGATGAGCATCGGCGATGGCGGCAATGCGCCCCAGCGGATTGGCAACATGCTGGCGCGCGAGCAGGCGCAGAACCTGGCTTCCCATCACGGCTCGGTGCTGCGCCTGACCGACCAGGGCAAGCCGGCGCCGGGCAATCCGCTTGCGGCCAAGCCGGGCGCGCGGGCGGAGATCTGGAGCTATGGCCATCGCAATATCCAGGGCATGACGCGCGATCCCGCCAGCGGACGCGTATGGGCGACCGAGCATGGGCCGCGCGGTGGGGACGAGCTGAACCTGATTGCCGGCGGCGCCAATTATGGATGGCCGGTGCAGAGCTATGGCGCGGATTACGGGTCTGGCGATGCGATTGGAAAGCGGGCTGTCGCCGGCATGGTGGACCCGAAAGTGGCATGGGTACCGTCGCCGGCGCCCTCGGGCCTGGCTTATTACACAGGCAGCCATTTCCCGGGCTGGCGTGGTAGCCTGTTCAGCGGCGGCCTGGCCGCGATGGATGTGCGCCGGATTGCGCTCGACAAGGATGGCAATGTGACGTCGCAGGAGCGGCTGGATATCGGCAAGCGCGTGCGTGACGTGCGGCAGGGGCCGGATGGGTATCTGTATCTGCTGACGGACGAGTCGAACGGACACTTGTTGAGGATCGAGCCGGCCAAATAGCCAGGCTCCGCTTTTGGGAGCCTGTGCTTGCAAGCGCAGGCCGTTTCGCAGGCGAATTGCATGCGATTCGAAACCCCTGCTCCACCGCCGCGGGCCGTATTCCGGAATCGGGCGGGTCAAGGCCCGGCCGTTTCCGCCCTGCGGTCCAATTCATCAGAATTGCTCCGAGAAACCCTGTACTTCAGGGCAGGGAGTGAAAGGAGCCGGGCGCGAAGCGCCCGCAGCCATTAAAGTGAAAAAATGTTTTGAACTCTGTTGTTGGTCCACGGTCAAATTCCATAAGTGCCGCAGTAAGCAATTACGCGCTGGGGCATGATTTACTAGTACCGCTTTTTCCAATCCGCAGTCGCCTTAGGCGAGGTCGAGAGATATCCTGCGGATTGAATAAGAAGCTGGGCTCTTTCAGCCCGGCTTCCGTCTGGGGCATCAGACGCCAGCAGTGGGAATCCCCTTTTGTTCACGAAGGGGAGGATGTCAAAGAGAAGCACAGCGCGTGCGATCACTGTGCGCGCTCATCCTTTTGCCGCCATCCGCCTGACTGCGCGCGCATGGCCGCGGAACGGCCGTCCGTAGACGGTCTGGATACCGCTGGCGAAATTCTGTCCCCACACCAAATGCGGGTGGCCCGCCTGCGGCTCCCGCGACCAATACCACTCGCGCTGGAATTCTTCCCTTTGATTGGCGAACAGCAGCGACAGTTCGCGCCGTGACGGCAGTTCGCCGCCGAGCTCGCGCGCCCAGCTCGTGGCAGGCGCCCATCCGGCCTCCGCCACTTCCCCCGGAAGCAACACCAGGTGGTAGTCCTGCTCCCCGTCCTTGCCAAGTATTAAGCCGGCATACCGCTCGCCCTCCCCAAGCACATTGCCGACTGCGGTGTTCTCGCTCATGGGTAAGGTCTCCTGTGAATGGCTCTAGCACTCAGACAAGTCTGCAGTGCGCTAGTTGCATCCTTCTGTTCATTTTCTTTCCAGAACAAGCTCTTGGTGTGTTGATACTGCCGGGAAATTTATTTCGGAAAATGTTGAACCAAGTCAGTTTCCACGCGTCAAAGTTTTACGCATCAACTTTGACGACTGGGCTTTGTGCCGGGTCCGGCACAGGTCACCGAGCAGTGTGTTTAGCTCTTTGATACTGCGAAGAAATTTATTCGCAAAAATGTTGAACCAAGTCAGTTTCCAAGCGTCAAAGTTTTGCTGATAAATGTTGGAGCCCCCGGCCAGATTGGTTCGGAATGCTTCGCTAACTCACCTTTAACTCTTTGATACCGCGAAGAAATTTATTTGCAAAAATGTTGAACCAAGTCAGTTTCCACACGTCAAAGCTTACTCATCACTTCTTTAAAGGCAGGACCCACGCATGACCAAATTCTCCACTTTCGCCGCCGGATTCCCCATCAACGCCAAGCTGGCCTGCAGCGCCGCGATCCTGGTCGCCGCCTCCTCGTCGGCCTTCGCCCAAACCGCGAGCTCCGCGTTCGACGTCCGTGGCTATATCAGTGGATCGACCGCGGCTTCGGCCCCGTCGACCGTCGCACCGGCAACGACCTATAACATCTACGTTGCGCCAAGCGGTTCCGACACCGCAGCCGGCTCCAGGGCGGCGCCGTTCAAGACCATCGCCCGCGCCATCAAGGCCCTGCGCCCGAGCACCACCATGTGGGTTGCGCCAGGCACCTATGCCGGCGGTTTCCAGAACACCGTGTCGGGCAACTCGGCCAGCCGCATCTACTTCGTCTCGACCACCAAGTGGGGCGCGCGCATCGTGCCACCGGCAAACTCGACCCGCGACGTCGCCTTCGACAACCGCGGCAGCTACGTCGACATCGTCGGCTTCCAGGTCGACGGCACCACCTCGGCAGGCGGCAAGGCCTGGCGCTACGGCATCTACAACGGCGGTTCCTACGACTCGATCCGTGAAAACTGGGTGCACCACATCGCCAAGACGATCCCGTGCACCAGCGGCGGCGGTTCGGCGATCGGCGCCGACAGCTATTACAAGGGCGTGAAGGCGGACATCATCTCGAATGTCGTCAACGACATCGGCCCGGCCGGCTGCCACTTCGTCCAGGGCATCTACATGAGCACCTCGGGCACCATCAAGAACAACGTGGCCTACCGTGTCGCCGAAGCGGCGATCCACCTGTGGCACGACGCGAACAACGTCATCATCACCAACAACACCGTAACCTCGTCCGGTACCGGCATCATCGTTGGCGGCGGCGACTACTACTTCACCACCGCAGGCGCGAACAACGTCCACGTCTACAACAACATCGTGTACGACAACAAGTACGGCATCTCGGAGCAGGGCAAGACCGGTACGTCCAACACCTACCGCAACAACCTGGTGTACCAGAACACCTACCCATGGACGCTGAAGAACGGCCTGAAGCACACCGGCACCGTGGCCACCGTGCCAGGTTTCGTGAGCTACAGCCGTACTGGTACCCAGAACCTGAAGATCACCGCGGCTTCGGCCGCAGTGGGCAAGGGCACCTCGACCTACGCGCACGCCACCGACATCGTTCGCCGCGCACGTAACGCCAGCACCGGTTTCGATATCGGCGCGTACCAGCACTAAGCAGCAAATCCATCAGCAATGAGCGAAAAGGGCGGCCTGTTGGGTCGCCCTTTTTGCGCTTGTGAGGCAAGCTTGGCGGCGTATATGTTGGATTTTCTCTGCAGCAATAGAGTCGCGATATCGTTATTGTATTTGCATCGTCATTCGGTGTAACTGTTGTAGAGAATACACTTAAACGCGCGATTCTTGCATGAAATGTGGATTTGCTATCAGTAACAATGTTATTGTGTAGGAAACCTCCTACTTTCCACTTCATGGACCGCCGCACCGCCTATATTCGCCGCAACGCACGAGAATCGAAGACCCGGAAGCGTTGGGCGATCGGTGTCATGCTTGCTGTCGCCGTTTCCTCGGTCGTGCTGTTCGCACCGAAGGAGAATGAGCCTGTCCGTGCGGCCGAACGGCGGGCGGCAAGGCCGGCGGCCGCGCTTCCCGCGGCTTTGCATGCGTCCGATCCGGCGCCGGCCGCAGCGGCGCGGCGCGTCTATCCATACTCCATCATCCCCGGCGGCGTATCCGGCCCGGCGGAACTGGCGCAGGTGATCAGGACCGACAAGGTCGTCGCGGCGCACTACGCCTCCTTCGACCTCGAAAAGGCCAAGGAACTGATTGTCGCCAAGCCGCGTGGGGTGTACGTGTCGTACCGCAAGGGCGACAAAGTGTATTGGACCTCGAAAAGGCTGATGCTCGAGCAGGGCGAAAAGTTGCTGTCGGACGGAACGAATGAAATGCGCGCGCGCTGCGCGAACCGGATATCGGATGTGCCGATGTTGCCGGTGGCGGCCGACGAGCCTGGCGAAGAGGAGCTCAATGCCTCCTTCGATCTTTCGTCGGACTTCCAGTTTGCGTCCAATGACCTGGACGAGGGGGGGCTCAGTGGATCCACAGTCCATGTCGTCCCGGCGGGTTTTGCGGGCGGAGATCATGGGTCAGCAAGCGGCAGCGCGTCGCCGTCGGGCCCCAACCGTGCGCCTCTGCCTTCGCCCGGCGGGAGCGGCGGCTTGTCGCCCACGTTGACATTCCCCTCGCTTGATTTGCCACCGCCGCCGGAGCAGCCTCCGGCGACCCTGTTGCCCTTGCCCGGCGAAGAAAAAGAGACGGAAGAAGAGACGGAACCGTCCCCGGCCCCATCGCCGCCGGACCTGCCCAAGCCGCTCGACCCGACGCCAGGCCCTGGGCCCGAAGTGCCCCCGATTATTCCTGGCGTTCCGCCGGGGCAGCCCCAGCCACCGGGGCAGCCCCAGCAACCGGGGCAGCCCCGGCCGCCGGTGCCGGACGTGAATTTGCCTCCGCCCGTCGCGCAAGTGCCGGAGCCGGGCACCTTGTGGCTCAGCGGCGCGGCATTCGCAGCAATGTTGGCGCTGCGCCGGAAGCGGAAGCCCACGAAGGGTTAAGCAGCGGGGAGGGTCGTCACCTGGTGCGCGCCATCGCAACCTGGATTCGCGGCCGTCCGCCGGCGTCCCGGCGCACGATATAGCGCGAGCGTTCGCTGAGCTTCTCGACTCCGGCCTCATCGAATCCGGGCCAGCGTACGTCCACCGAGAACACGCCATCGCTCAGCGCTTCGCTGCGTTCGATGTCGGGCCGCGTCGACGCGACGCCCTGCGAGTGATACCACTGCGCGGCCTGTGCGAAAAACGTTTCGATCTGGGGATAGTCGGTGATGACGATTGCGTCATCGTCAGACACTACCATTGCCGGAACAACGAAGCACTGCGCCACAGACGCGAAGTCGCCCTCGCTCAGCGACTCGCCCAGCCGTTGTAAGAGAACTGTTACGGAAGCCTCGTCCATTGGAACACCCCGCCATGCGCCATCCTTGCGCAACAGGTGTCAGCTTAGCACCAGGACCTGCGTTCAGGCGATCCGGCTGGCGCGGACCGACGCGGCGCGCTCGAACAGCTCGAACATCATCATGCCGGCGGCCATTGCGGCCGTGAAGATTGCAGGCTTGGCGCCGCCCGCAGCAAGCGAGGCGAGGGCAGGTCCGGGGCAGAAGCCGGCCAGGCCCCAGCCAAGGCCGAACGCCAGCCCACCCACGACCAGCCTGCGGTCGACCCGGCTTGCCGTTGGCAGCCGCATCGGATCTCCCAGCAGCGACTTGCCGCGTCCGCGCGCAAGCAGGAACGCCGGTACGGCGACGGCGATGGCGCCGCCCATGACGAGTGCCAGCGAGGGGTCCCACAGGCCGGCAATGTCGAGGAATCCAAGCACCTTGGAAGGATCGGTCATGCCCGAGACGATCAGTCCTATCCCGAACACCAGGCCGGCGGCCAGCGAAGCAATCATCCTCATCGTGTTCTCCTTATCCTATCAGGTGGCGCACGACAAACACGATGGCGAAGCCAGCGGCCATGAACGCGGCCGTCGCCGCCAGCGAGCGCGGCGAAAAGCGCGACAGGCCGCATACGCCGTGCCCGCTTGTGCAGCCGGCGCCATAGCGCGTTCCAAGCCCGACCAGCAGCCCGGCGGCAATCAGCGTGCCGGTGCCGGCCTCGACCCGGACCTCGGGCAGGGGCGCGAACAGCTGCCAGGCCAGCGGCGAGCCAACCAGGCCCGCCAGGAAAGCGATTCGCCAGCCGGTGTCGCCTTTCGCGGCCGACAGCAGGCCGCCAGCGATGCCGCTGACGCCAGCAATGCGTCCATTCAGGAGGATAAAGGCGCCGGCAGCCAGGCCGATGATCGCGCCGCCCGCAAGCGCGGTCAGAGGAGTGAAGCTGTTCCAGTCAATCATGGGGTGCTCGTTATATCAGACGCCGATGGCCTGGTACGGCGGTGTCGCCGCCGTACCAGGATGCTGCAGTTTAGAACGTGTGGCGAATACCCACTGCGTACGCGACCGGGTCTGCGCCCAGGGCGGTCGCAGGCGGGGTGATGGTGCTGCCCGCTGCGGCGAGGCTGAACGCGGCGCGGTCGTTGTTCACCGTCGTGCCATACGAGGCATACACGTTGGTGCGTTTCGACAGAGTATAGGCGTAGGACACGGCATAGCCGTTGCCGCGCGCGCCGTTTTGCAGTTTACTCTGCTGCAGGTTGCCGTACAGCTTGCCAGGGCCGAAGGCCATCGCCGCGCCGAGGTTGGCCTGGCTGTAGCGGTTGTTCGGTCCGGTCTGGTCGCCGACCATGTAGTTGCCCTTGAATTCAAGCGCGCCCATGGTGTAGGCGGCGCCGAAGATCATCTCGCGGTCGTCGCCGCTGGCGAGCCGCTCGAGGGTCGCGTAGCCGATGCCGGCGTACAGCGCGCCCTTCTGGTATTCGACCGCGACCGTCTGCAGGTCCTGCGACGGGCCGGAGGAGGTCTCGCCCAATCCGATGGCGGCGCTGAACTTCAGGCCTGCCATCGCTTTCGACTTGTAGTTGACCGAGTTGCTGATGCGGCGGGTCATGCGCCCGTTCGCGAACGCATTCAGGTTGGAGCCGTAGAAGCCCTGGCCAAGGATATGCGATGCCGAGCTGATGGTGTCGATCGGCGTGTACTCGCGGCCGACGGTCAGCATGCCCCAGTTGCCCTCGAGGCCGACGACGGCGCGGCGGCCGAACAGGGCGCTGTCGCCGACGCCGGTATCGATACCGAAGCCCGCTTCAACGTTGAACAACGCTTTCATGCCGCCGCCCAGGTCCTCGGTACCGCGGAAACCGAGCCTGCTGCTGGCCTGTCCCGCGTGAATGGCGGTGCGGCTGCTAACCCCGGCGGCGTCCGGGTTTTCATGCGCCAACGCCGCATCGACCAGGCCGTACACTGTTACCGAGCTTTGCGCCGACGCTGCAAAGGGAAGCGTTGCTGCAAGTACTGCAGCCATTATTTTTAGTGCCATCTGTTTCTCCGTTGGGGTAAGGAATGCGGCACAATGCGTTGTCGCTATTGGCCGTCCATGCGTATATAATCATGTATTAAAATTGGCTGCAAGAAAAAAATCAATCGTTGTAGAATGAAACAACAAGGGGACGCGATGGGTATTGCCAACAAGCTGGTGACCATGCTGGTAGTGCTGCTGGCGGCGGGGACCGCGTGGGCGGCGCCGGCACTGCCTCGGCTGGAGGCGATCAAGGTGTCGCCGCACGTGTATTATTTCCGCGGCGAGGCGGGCATGGCCAGCCAGCAGAACCGGGGCTTCATGTCGAATGCCGGCTTTGTCGTCACCCCGGCCGGCGTCCTTGTGTTCGATGCGTTGGCCACGCCGGCGCTCGGCGCGGCGATGCGCGACGCGATCAGGAAGGTCACGCCGCAGCCGATCAAGACCATCATCGTCAGCCACTATCACGCCGACCATTTCTACGGCTTGCAGGCACTCAGGGCGCCCGGCGTCTCGGTCTGGGCGCACCGGAACGCCCGCGCCACCTTGCAATCGGACTTTACCCAGTCGCGGCTGGCCGAGCGCCGTTCGTCGCTGGCATCCTGGGTCGACCAGGACACCCGGCTGGTTCCGGCCGACCGCTGGCTCGACTTCGGCGCTGAAAAGGCGCTCAGGTTCAAGCTGGGCGGGATGCGCTTCGCCGTCATCGACGCCGGCGGCGCGCATTCGCCGGAAGACCTGATGCTGCTGGTCGAAGACGAGCGCGTCCTGTTCGCCGGCGATTTGTTCTTCACCGGCCGGCTGCCCTTCGTTGGCGAAGCCGACAGCAAGGCGTGGCTGCTTGCGCTCGATAAAATCAACGCCGGCCGGCCGCGGGTGGTGATTCCCGGCCATGGCGCCGCTTCCACCGATCCGGTGGCCGACCTGGAATTGACACGGGGCTACCTTGTATTCCTGCGCGAGCAGATGGGCAGGGCCGTGGCGGAGATGACGGCCTTCGATGAGGCCTACAAGGCGGTCGACTGGAGCACGTTCGAAAAGGTTCCGGCCTTCAACGAGGCAAACCGGCTCAATGCCTACGGCACCTACTTGCTGATGGAGCGCGAAAGCTTCGCCAAACCATGATGTCCAACCGAAGGAGAATGCCATGAAATTGTTCCGTATCTTTGCGGTTGTATTGCTGGCGATGTTAGCCGGGGGCGCCGCTGCGGCCGCCGGCGGGCCGCTCAAGGTGGTCTACCACATCAGCCACAGCGACAACGCGACTGGGGCCCTGAACAACATCCGCAACCACCTGGCTGCGGCGCCAAAGGCAAAGATCGTGGTTGTCACGCATGGAGCGGGTATTGATTTCCTACTGGAAGGGGCCAAGAACCCGACCGGCAATCCGTATGACGTGCCGGTGCAGGAACTGGCCGACCGCGGCGTCGAATTCCGTGTGTGCAAGAATACGCTGGATGCACGCAAGATCGACAAGTCGAAGTTGCTGCCGGAAGCCAGCATTGTGCCGTCCGGCGTGGCCGAGATTGCGCGGCTGCAGGCGGAAGAGGGCTACGTCTACCTGAAGCCCTAGCAGCGCAGTATATAATCTGCAACCCATACCGGCGCGCCTGCGCGCCGGCCAGCTCTAAATTTTGGTGAATTGACCCGTGGACAATAACTTTAGCAAGGAACAGATGGCCGAGCTGTTCGATGAAGTTTCCAACTTCTTCTTTCTGCTGTCTGAGCCAACCCGCCTGAAAATCCTGCATTGCCTGTGCCATGGCGAGCGGCCAGTCGGCGAGATCGTGTCGGCCATCGAAGCCACCCAGGCCAATGTGTCGCGCCAGCTCAACATGCTGTTCCGGGCAAAAATCCTCGCGCGCCGCAAGGACGGCACCCAGGTGTACTACCGTATCGACGACCCGGCCACGCTGGAGATCTGCCAGAATGTGTGTACGCGCGTCGCGTCCAACATCATGGGCCGCAACGGCGCCGCCAAAGCCTCCGACACGTTCAACGTCGTCCACACGTCCTGAGTTGCAAAAAACCTAAATGAAAAAAGTTCTTATTAAATATGCGTAATTAGCTATATACTTTCGTTGCAATTAGAATTAACAGGCAAGGAGACGGCATGTTTGGTGAAGTACCGAGGAAGGGGCGTATCCTGCGCGCGCCCGAGAATTTTGTCGACAGCGAACTGGCGCTGGATATCACGACCAAAGGCTTGAACGAGGAAAGGCGCGGATTCCTGCGCAAGAGCTTCATGGCAGCAAGCGCGGCGATCGCAAGCACGTCGGCGCTGGCGCAGGTGGCCGATGGCGATCCCGCCATCCTGAAACTCCCCGAACATTCGACCACGCTCGGTCGCCCGGTGGCGGCGAATCCCTACGGCGTTCCTTCGCGCTTCGAGGGCGCCTTGCAGCGGCGCGAGTCGCCCGGCCTGACCCGCGTGAGCGCGGCATCGGTCTCTTTCACGCCACTGCAAAGCCTGTTCGGAATCATCACGCCGAGCGGCCTGCATTTCGAACGCCACCACCAGGGCTGGCACGACATCGACCCAAGCCAGCACCGCCTGATGGTAAACGGCCTGGTCAGGCAGCAGAAGGTGTACACGATGGACGACCTGATGCGCCTGCCATCGGTGTCGCGCATCCACTTCATCGAATGCGGCGCCAACACCGCCATGGAGTGGGGCAATGTCGCCGTGCCTTCGGTCCAGTACTCGCACGGCATGCTTAGCTGCAGCGAATTTACCGGGGTGCCGCTGTCGGTGCTGCTCGACGACTGCGGATACGACAAGAAAACCGCCCGCTTCGTGCTGGCCGAAGGCGCCGACGGCTCCGGCATGACGCGCACCATTTCGATCGACCGCGCGCTCGACGACGTGATCGTCGCATGGGGCATGAACGGCGAGATGCTGCGCCCGGAAAACGGTTACCCGCTGCGCCTGGTCGTTCCGGGCGTGCAGGGCGTGTCCTGGGTTAAATGGCTGCGCCGCATCGAAGTCGGTGACAAGCCCTACGCCGCCAAGGACGAAGCCGTCCACTACATCGACGCGATGCCGGACGGTATGTACCGCCAGTACACCTCGATCCAGGAATGCAAGTCGGTGATCACGACGCCGTCGGCCGGCCAGCGCCTGCTCGACACCGGATTCCAGAACATCACCGGCCTGGCATGGTCCGGCCGCGGCAAGGTCAAGCGTGTCGACGTGTCGGTCGACGGCGGCAAGAACTGGCGCACGGCACGCCTCGAAACGCCGGTGCTGTCGAAGTGCCTGACCCGCTTCAACATCGACTGGACCTGGGACGGCTCGCCGGCCCTGCTGCAGTCGCGCGCCATCGACGAGACCGGCTATGTGCAGCCGAAGATCAACGAGCTGCGCGAAGTGCGCGGCACCAAATCGATTTATCACAATAACGCGATTCAGTCGTGGCAGGTCGCAGCGTCGGGGGAGGTGTCCAATGTCCAGGTTTATTAAGGCCAGCGTGGCGCTGCTCGGCATGGCGGCGCTGTCCGTTGCCGTCGCAGCCCCGGCCTACACCAACGTGGGCCGCCCAGCCACCGACAAGGAAGTGGCGGCATGGGATATCGACGTGCGCCCCGACTTCAAGGGTTTGCCCAAGGGTGAGGGCAGCGTCAGGAAGGGCATGGAGGTGTGGGAAGGCAAGTGCGCGTCCTGCCACGGCACCTTCGGCGAATCGAACGAAGTGTTCACGCCGATCGTCGGCGGCACCACGGCGGACGACGTCAAGACCGGCCGCGTGGCGGCCTTGCGCGGCAACTCGCAGCCGCAGCGCACCACGATGATGAAGGTGCCGACCGTGTCCACGCTGTGGGACTACATCAACCGCGCGATGCCGTGGACGGCCCCGAAGACCCTGACGACGGAAGAAGTGTACGCGGTCACCGCCTACATCCTGAACATGTCGGAAATCGTGCCTGAGGATTTCACGCTGTCGGACCAGAACATCGCCCAGGTGCAGGCGAAGATGCCGAACCGGAACGGCATGACCACGAAGCACGGCATGTGGGACCCGAAGGGCAAGGCGGACGTGCGCAGCGTCGCGTGCATGAGCAACTGCGGCAAGGACGTCAAGGTGCGTTCCGAGCTGCCGGCGGCGGCGCGCAACGTGCATGGCGACCTGTCGGCCCAGAACCGCAGCTTCGGCGCGATCCGCGGCGTCGACACCACCCGCCCGGCCTCCGAAGCACCGCTGGCAGGCAAGCCGCGTGTTGTGCCGGTGGCGACGGCCGCGCCGGTAGCGGCCGCCAAGCCGGGCGGGCTGGCGCTGGCCAAGGCCAACGCCTGCATGGCCTGCCATGGCGTGAGCAACAAGATCCTCGGGCCGGCGCTCGCCGACATCGCCGCCAAGTACAAGGGCGACGCGGCCGCGGCCACGCGCCTGGCCGCCAAGGTCAAGGGCGGCAGCAGCGGCGCATGGGGGCCGGTGCCGATGCCGGCGCAGGGCCACATCAAGGACGACGATATCGCCGTCATGGTCGAATGGATACTGGGCGGCGCGAAGTAATCGCCACAGGAACGGGAGCGGGGCACAAGCCCCGCCAGTAAAGGCAGCAAGCAAGTCAACTTGGAGAGAAGTGCATGAAGAAAATCGTAGTGGCGGCAATGCTCGGAATGGCCGCCTTCGCAGCTGGCGCGGCAGAGCACCAGGTCAAGATGCTTAACAACGGCAAGGATGGCGCGATGGTGTTCGAGCCGTCGTTCCTGAAAGTGGCCAAAGGCGACAGCGTCAAGTTCATCAAGGTCGACCCGTCGCACAACAGCGCGGCTGTGATCGCTCCGGCCGGCGCGGCGCAATGGAAGGGCAAGATGGATGAGGAAATCACCGTCAAGCTCGACAAGGAAGGCGTGTACGTCTATATCTGTGAGCCGCACAAGGTCATGGCCATGGCCGGTGTGATCCAGGTCGGCAAGCCAGTCAACCTGGCTGATGCGAAGAAGCAGTCGGCCGAGCTGGCCAAGGGCTTCGTGATGAACAAGGACCGGCTGGCAAAAGCGCTGGACTTGGTGAAGTAAATCCAAACTTAGTGGAGATGACTATGAATCAGAATCGACGGGATGCGCTGCGCATCGGTTCCATCCTCAGCCTGGCGATCACGGCCGGCCTGCTGAAGCCTGGCGACGTGCTGGCCGCCGAATGGCAGGCCGGCATGTTCGACGCCAAGACGCTCGCCGACGCCGTCAAGGCGATGGGTGGCGACAACTACACCATCAGCAAGGACGTGTCGGTCACCGGCCCGGACATCGCGGAAAACGGCGCGGTGGTGCCTGTCGCTGTGTCGAGCAGCCTTCCGAACACCGAAATGATCGCGGTCCTGGTCGAGAAGAACCCGAATCCGCTGTCGGCCCGCTTCAACATCCCGGCCGGCACCGAGGCATCGGTCAGCACCCGCGTCAAGATGGGTGGCACCTCGAACGTGCACGCGCTGGTCAAGGCCGATGGCAAGTGGTTCATCGCCAGCAAGGAAATCAAGGTAACCCTTGGCGGCTGCGGCGGCTGATAGTCCCGACCTAACGAACTGAAAGGAAATCATCATGGGTAATCCGATGCGCATTCGCGCCAATGCTTCAGGCGACACCGTCGAGGTCAAGGTCCTGATCCGCCACGACATGGAAACCGGCCAGCGCAAGGACGCGGCCGGCAAGGCCGTACCGGCTCACTTCATCCAGACCCTGGTGGCAAAGTGCAAGGACAAGGTCGTCCTCGACGCCGAGATGGGCACTTCGGTCTCGAAGGATCCCTTCCTGTCGTTCAAGTTCAAGG
>NZ_QYUP01000086.1 GCF_003590855.1 Massilia cavernae | reverse complement strand
CTTTTCGCTGTGCAGGTAGCTCAGCATGGCGCCGTCGCCGCAGCCGACGTCGAGCACGTGGGCGCCCTTCGGCACCCAGTGCGCGATGAAGGCCAGGTCGGGGCGCAGAGTGGACAGGTCTTCGAAATTCATGCTTGCGCTCCCTGCAGCTGGTCCCAGATGCGCTGGTAGTAGGCGCGCACCATGTTCATGTAACGCTGGTCCTCCAGCAGGAAGGCGTCGTGGCCGTGCGGCGCGTCGATTTCGGCGTAGGTCACGCGGCGGCGGTTCGACACCAGCGCCTCGACGATCTCGCGGCTGCGCTCCGGCGAGAAGCGCCAGTCGGTGGAAAACGAGGCGACGAAGAATTCGGCGCGCGTTTGCGCCAGCGCTTTCGTCAAATCGCCGTCGAACTCGCGCGCCGGGTCGAAGTAGTCGAGCGCCTTGGTGATCAGGAGGTAGGTGTTGGCGTCGAAGTATTCAGAGAACTTGTCGCCCTGGTAGCGCAGGTAGGACTCGATTTCGAAATCGACGCCGAAGTCGAACTTGTAGTCATTATTCTCGGCGGCGTTGCGCAGCTTGCGGCCGAATTTTTCGGCCATGTCGTCGTTCGACAGGTAGGTGATGTGTCCCACCATGCGCGCTACCTTCAGGCCGTTTTTCGGCACCACGCCGTGCGCATAGAAGTCGCCGCCGCGATAGTCCGGGTCGGTCAGGATGGCCTGGCGCGCGACGTCGTTGAAGGCGATATTCTGCGCCGACAGCTTGGGGGTCGAGGCGATCACCATGCAGTGGCGCAGGCGGTCCGGGAACATCAGGCTCCAGGCCAGCGCCTGCATGCCGCCCAGCGAGCCGCCCATCACGGCGGCGAACCGTTCGATGCCCAGAGCATCGGCCAGGCGCGCCTGCGCCGCCACCCAGTCTTCCACCGTCACCAGCGGGAACGCGGCGCCGTACGGCTTGCCGGTGGCGGGATTGACGTGCATCGGGCCGGTCGAGCCGAAGCAGGAGCCGAGGTTGTTGACGCCGATGACGAAGAAGCGGTCGGTGTCGAGCGGCTTGCCGGGGCCGACCATGTTGTCCCACCAGCCGGTGCTTTTCGGCTTGTCGGCGTAGACGCCGGCCACGTGGTGCGAGGCGTTGAGCGCGTGGCACACCAGGACCGCGTTGGAGCGGTCGGCGTTGAGGGTGCCGTAGGTTTCGTAGACCAGCGTGTAATCGCCGATCTGCGCCCCGCTTTTCAGCGCCAGCGGTTCGGCGAAGTGCATCGAGCTGGGCGCGACTATTCCAATGGATTGCATGTGACTCTAAGTTGGTGTTTCAGATTGCCTGCAGCTGCTCGACCGCCTCGGCGATGGCCGCCGGTTCGGTGCTGCGCAGGATTTTTCGGGTTTGCAGCGTGAGGCGCGCCAGCTCGCTGTTGAGGATCTCCTGCTTCACCGACAGCAGCTGCGCCGGGTGCATGGAAAACTCGCGCAGGCCCATGCCGAGCAACAGGCGGGTGAGCTTGATGTCGCCCGCCATCTCGCCGCACACGGCCACGTCGATGCCCGCCTTGTGGCCGGCACTGATGGTCATCGCGATTAGCTGCAGCACCGCCGGATGCAGCGGATCGTACAGGTGCGCCACTTCGTAGTCGACGCGGTCGATCGCCAGCGTGTACTGGATCAGGTCATTGGTGCCGATCGACAGGAAGTTCATGCGCTTGACGAACATCGGCAGCGACAGCGCCGCCGCCGGAATCTCGATCATCGCGCCGACCTGCACCGCCGGGTCGTACTTGTGGCCCGCCTCGCGCAGCTGGGCCTTGGCCTGCTCGATCATCGCCAGCGACTGGTCGATCTCGAAGGCGTGCGCCAGCATCGGGATCAGGATGCGCACCTTGCCATAGGCGGACGCGCGCAGGATCGCGCGCAGCTGGGTCAGGAACAGCTGCGGCTCGGCCAGGCAGTAGCGGATCGCGCGCAGGCCCAGCGCCGGGTTCAGTGCGTTGTGTTCGGTCGGGTCGAGCGGCTTGTCGGCGCCGATGTCGAGGGTGCGGATGGTGACCGGGCGGCCCTTCATGGCCAGCACCGCCTTGCGGTACTGCTCGAACTGCTCGTCCTCGCCGGGGATCTTCTGCGCGTGGCCGGTGCGCCCCATGAACAGGAACTCGGAGCGGAACAGGCCCACGCCTTCGGCGCCGGCTTCGAGCGCGCCGGGGCAGTCGTCGGGCAACTCGATGTTGGCCATCAAGGCGACCTGCGTGCCGTCGCGCGTGATGGCCGGCGTTTTCTTCAGTTTCTGCAGCTTCTTGCGGGCGCGGATCTGTGCCGCCTGGCGCTCGCGGTACTGTTCCAGCACCAGCGCGCTGGGGTTGGTGATGACCACGCCGGCGTCGCCGTCGATGACCACCCAGTCGTCCTGCTCGATCAGCTGGGATGCCTGCGACATGCCCACTGCCGCCGGGATGTCCAGGCTGCGCGCGACGATCGCGGTGTGCGAGTTCTGGCCGCCGACGTCGGTGACGAAGCCGATGAAGGAGCGGTCGCGGAACTGCAGCATGTCGGCCGGCGAGATGTCGTGCGCGACGACGATCATCTGCGGCTGGTATTCCTCTTCCGATAGCGGTGCCGGCGCCAGCTGGGCGGAGCCCATCAGCACCTTGAGCACGCGTTCGGCGACTTGCTGGATGTCGGCCTTGCGCTCGCGCAGGTAGGGGTCTTCGATCTCGTCGAACTGGGCAGACAGCTCGTCGATCTGGGTCACCAGCGCCCATTCGGCGTTGTAGTGGCGCCCGCGGATGATGTCGAGCGGCGCTTCCGAGATCATCGGGTCGGACAGGATCAGGGCGTGCACGTCGATGAAGGCGCCAAGCTCGGTCGGCGCATCCTTCGGCAGGTCGGTCCACAGGGCTTGCAGGCCGCGGTGAACCTCGGCGATCGCATCCTGCAGGCGCCGCACTTCGGCCTCGACCCTTTCCTCGGCCACAAGGTAGTGCTTGACGTCGAGGGCCGCAGGCGTCAGCAGGTGGGCGCGGCCGATGGCGATGCCGCGCGAGACCGGAATTCCGTGTAGCGTGAACGATGCCATCGGCGTTCCTGTATGGGAGCGAGGCGGCGCAGCGCGGTCGCGCATTACTCGCCTTCGCCGAACTTGTCGTTGATGAGTCCAGCCAGCGCATCGACCGCCTGGGTCTCGTCGGCGCCGTCGGCTTCGAGGGTGACCTTGGCGCCCATGCCTGCGGCCAGCATCATCACGCCCATGATCGACTTGGCGTTGACGCGGCGCGCGTTACGCGTGAGCCAGACGTCGCTTTGGAACTTTGCAGCCAGTTGTGTGAACTTCGCCGAGGCACGTGCGTGCAAGCCCAGCTTGTTGATAATTTCTAGTTCTCGTTGAATCATTGGTTTCGTCTCAATCACACAGAACTGCGCTTTACCGCGGCCGCATCTCATGCGGCCACGCCTTTTATCCCGGACCCACGCGGATCCGGTTGTCCACCCTTACCGCCCCGCTCTGCGCGCCGGCCAGCGCCATTTCCACCACCACGTCGAGGGTGTCGCGGCGATACGTGATCGCGCGCAGCAGCATCGGCAGGCTGATGCCGGCGATGACTTCGACGCGGCCCGAATCGGCCAGCGAGTTGCAGCAGTTGGACGGCGTGCCGCCCTTGATGTCGGTGATGACCAGCACGCCGCTGCCGTCGTCCAGGCGCGCGATCGCCGCGCGCGCGAGTTCGTTGACCTCGTGCGGGTCCTGGTCCGCAGTGACGTCGATCGCTTCGAAGCGTTCGGTCGGCCCGCGGAACACATGGGCGACCGCCGCGATGAAGGCCTGGCCCAGCGGTGCGTGGGTCAACAACAATATGCCTACCATTTTACTTTTCCGTTACTTGCTGCTCTACCGCGTCGATGAACATCGCGGCCACGTCGAATCCCGCCTGGTCCGTGATCTCCTGGAAGCAGGTCGGGCTGGTGACGTTCACCTCGGTGAGGAAATCGCCGATAACGTCTAATCCTACCAGCAACAGGCCACGCGCCGCCAGTACGGGGCCAAGGGTCTCGGCGATTTCCAGGTCGCGCTTGGAGAGCGGACGGGCCACGCCGACGCCGCCGGCGGCCAGGTTGCCGCGCACTTCGCCGGCCTGCGGGATGCGCGCCAGCGCAAACGGCACCGGTTTGCCGCCGATCAGGAGGATGCGCTTGTCGCCGTGGACGATGTCGGGGATGTAGCGCTGCGCCATGATCGTGCGGCGGCCTAGATCGGTCAGCGATTCGATCACCGAGCCGAGGTTCATGCCGTCGCTGCGGATGCGGAAGATGCCGGCGCCGCCCATGCCGTCGAGCGGCTTGAAGATCACGTCGCCGTGTTCGGCGTGGAAGGCGCGCAGGCGGGTGGAATCGGAGCTGACCAAAGTGGGCGAGGTGAACTCGCTGAACTGGGTGATCGACAGCTTCTCGTTGTGGTCGCGCACCGCGGACGGCTTGTTGAAGACGCGCGCGCCCTGCTTTTCGGCCAGCTCGAGCAGGTAGGTGCAGTACACGTACTCCATGTCGAACGGCGGGTCCTTGCGCAGGACGATGGCGTCGAAATCGGTCAGCAGCATCGATTCCTGCGGGGTGGAGCGGTACCAGTCGTCAGGCTCGCCGGTCAGCGTGATGTGCGAGATGTTGGCGCTGACCACGCCGTTTTCCAGGGCCATGTCGCCTTGTTCGAAGGCGTAGATGGCATGGCCGCGCCGGGCCGCTTCGCGCATCATCGCGAAGGTGGAGTCCTTGTACGTCTTGAAGCCGGCCAGCGGGTCGGCGAGGAAAGCGAATTTCATTGGCGGTTCCAGTCAGGGGAATACGTCGATTTTAGCCGGAAACGCAGAGCGCGGTTGGGCGTGGGCACCCGAACGAGATGATGGGGATCGTAGGGCGGATAAGCGCGAAGCGGTGGAGCACGATAGGGGTAGGGATGATCAGATCACCCCTCCCTCCGAACCGTACGTGCGGTTTTCCCGCATACGGCTCTCCAGTTGAGAGTTTCCACATCGGGATTGGCTCGCTGCGGCCCGAGCTTCGTAAAGGGTGAACAGCCCGAGATTTGCGAAGTAGGTTTTCGGCCAGCGTTGACTGATGGCTTTACTCCTGTGGTAGTACCCCAGCTTGTTATGTTTGCACAAGATTGACCGCAGGCGACGTCGCACAAATCCGTCCAAGTTGGCAAATATGCCTCCCTTCGCATGTTTGAAGTAGCCAAGCCAGCCCTTCAACATGGGATTGAGGCGATCCACCAAGTATTTCAGGCTCTGACCACAGTTGCGGCGCGTCAGGGCTCTGACTTTGTCGCGGAATGCGTTGATGCTTTTGCGTCGGATGTTTCGGTGGCCTGCTTCGAATCGGTAACCAAGGAAGTCGAATCCTTGCCCGCGCTCCATACAGTTTCCAATATGTGTTTTGTCAGGATGCAGCGTCAACTGATGAACTTGCACCCATTCTGTGACACGCGCTAATGCTGCCTGCGCCTGCTCCTGGCTTTCGCACAACACGACGAAGTCGTCGGCATAGCGAACCATTTTGTAGCCTGCATTTGCCATTTCTTGATCGAGGTCGTGCAGATACACATTGGCGAGTAACGGGCTGATCACCGCTCCCTGTGGCGAACCCATCGTGGGCACCCAGTGACTTAGTTGTGCAACAATTTCTTGCTGAAGATACCGTTCAATGAGATGCAGTACCTTGCCGTCCGCTATGCGCCTTTTGAGCTTCTCCATCAGCATCTCGTGGGAGATGGTGTCAAAGTAGCTTTTGAGGTCGGCATCGACCACCCAGACCCGGCCAGCATTGAGTAGCTTCTGGACTTCGCGCAGGGCGTCTTTGCAACCGCGTTGCGGTCGGAATCCATAGCTACTGTCCAGAAATTCGCGTTCGAACACGGGTTCGAGGACGAATTTGAGGGCTGTTTGTGCTATCCGATCCTTTACCGTCGGGATGCCCAGAGGACGTTCGCCGCCTCCTGCCTTGGCGATGGTGACTCTGCGTATCGCTTGCGGTTCATAGCTGCCAGATCGTATCGCCTGACTCAGTTCAGTCAGATAACGCTGCGAATTGGCGGCAAAGATTCCCACACTCATTTGATCCACTCCACATGCGCCGGCGTTGGCTTGCACACGTTGCCAAGCCGCTGCCAGCGTCTTTGGCGCGTAGACCTTGTCCATCAGACTGAACCATTTACCTCCTTTGACTCCGTTACCCAGAGCCGCCAACATGGCCTCCGTCCAGACGCAACCTTCCACCCAGGTCCAGCTCTCGGGGCTGCTGCCGCTTTCGCTGATCCGGCCTTCTGCTTCTTGTTTAGTCGTTGCCGACACTAACGAAGCTCGTTTCCGTGGTTCCATATGGCCTTCGTCCATCTCTCTTCCTACCTCCCATCCCTAGATGCGGTTTTGCTAGCCGCATTTCTCGTCCACCTTGGGCGTTTCTGCGCCGGGCTTCTCGCGGTACGATGAAGGTTCTGACTGCTGCCTCGCTTCACCTGCGGTGGCAGCTCTCTCTGCTTATCTCGCCTAGCCTTCCTGTCATTCCGCTCCCAACCACTTGGTGTGCCGATGAGTCGCTTTCACCGTTATCGATAGCGCTCACCGTGGTTTCTCAGACTTCGCCATGAAATCGCAGGCTCGTCGCGGCACCCTGCCGAATCGGATTCGTTTTACTACGGACTGACCATTCGCCTTCGGTTGCTCTCCACACCGCCTCGCGGCGACGCAATTACCTTCGGCTTCAAAGGCGATAACCTCCTTTGACATGGTCTTGCACCATGCTGACTACGCGCCTTCACAGACGCACGGTTTCGAATCGCATGCGATTCGCGTGCGAAACGGTATCCGCTTGCAAGCGGATACTCCAAAAGCGAAGCGCATCCGCGTGTTTGCGTCAACACGGCGCATGCACGCGGATGCGCGCAAGCGCTTATCCGCCCTACGGTTCAGGAATCTAGTACACCTCGGGATTCGGATCGGTACGTTCCATCTCCAGCGACGCGGCCAGCAGCGCCAGCCTTGCCACAACGCCGTACACATAGAACCGGTTCGGCGCCGCCGTACCCGGCTTGGCCTTCAGGTCCGGCACCGCGTGCTGGTGCGCGAACGCCAGCGGAACGTACTGCGAACCGGGCGCGTTGAGGTTCTGGTCGATGCCGCGCTCGGCGTGGATGCGGTAGAACCCGCCCACCACGTAGCGGTCGATCATGTACACCACCGGCTCGGCCACCGCGTCGTTGATGCTTTCGACGGTCGGCACGCCTTCCTGGATGATCACGTCGTTGACCGCCACGCCGTCCTTGATCACCGACATCTTGTTGCGCTGCTTGCGGGTCAGGTCCTTGACCTCGCTGGCGTCCTTCACCGTCATGATGCCCATGCCATAAGTGCCCGCGTCCGGCTTGACGATCACGAACGGCTTCTGGTCCTTCATGCCGTATTCCTTGTACTTCTTCTTGATCTTGGCCAGCAGCATGGTGACGTTGTCGGCCAGGCATTCGGTGCCCTGGTCTTCCTGGAAATTGATCTCGCCGCACTTCGCGTGGAAGGGATTGACCATCCACGGGTCGACGTCGACCAGTTTGCCGAACTTCTTGGCCACTTCGTCGTAGGCGTTGAAGTGCTTGCTCTTGCGCCGCACCGCCCAGCCCGCATGCAGCGGCGGCAGCAGCGACTGCTCATGGAGGTTTTCCAGGATCGGCGGGATGCCGGCCGACAGGTCGTTATTCAGCAAAATGGTGCAGGGGTCGAAGTCCTTCAACCCCAGCCGGCGGCCGTTGGGCGAGCGCACCAGCGGTTCCACCACCAGCATGTTGCCGTCAGGCAGCGCCAGCGGGGTCGGTTCGGTGACGTCCGGGGACAGCGAGCCGAGGCGTACGTGCAGGCCGGTCTGGCGGAAGATCTGCATCAGGCGCGCGACGTTGGACAGGTAGTGCGGGTTGCGCGTGTGGCTTTCCGGAATCAGGAGCAGGTTGCGGGCGTCGGGACAGTATTTGTCGATCGCGGCCATCGCGGCCTGCACCGACAGCGGCAGCATTTCGGTCGACAGGTTGTTGAAGCCGCCCGGAAACAGGTTGGTGTCCACCGGCGCCAGCTTGTAGCCGGCATTGCGCAGGTCGACCGAGCAATAGAACGGCGGGGTGTGTTCCTGCCACTCCAGCCGGAACCAGCGTTCGATGGCCGGTGTCGCCTCCAGGATCTTTTTCTCGAGGTCGAGCAGGGGGCCGGTTAAGGCGGTGGCAATATTCGGAACCATGGGTAAGACGTCCTTCAGGCTTTTTTGATAGTTGTAAGGGTATTACATCGGGCCAAACTCCCTATTTTAAAGTGCGGCCCGGGCCCGGAACGCGAAAAGGCGCCACGGGGGCGCCTGGCTCCCGCCCGGCGAGGGGCGGGGTTATGCATTTCGGCCAGATATCAGGAATGGTACGCCGATTCTCCATGACTTGTAATATCCAGGCCCTCGCGTTCCTCTTCTTCCGGGACGCGCAGCCCGATTACCATGTCGACCAGCTTGTAGGCGATTACCGAGACCGCAGCTGACCATACGATGGTGGTGCCGACAGCCCACAGCTGGGTGATCACCTGGCCGCTGATCGAGTAATCCGGCGAGGCCTTGTTGGCGACGTAGTCGAAGATGCCCTGGCCGCCCAGCGACGGCGCTGCGAACACGCCGGTCAGCAGTGCACCGAGGATACCGCCGACGCCATGCACGCCAAACACGTCGAGCGAGTCGTCGGCGCCGATCATGCGTTTCAGGCCGTTCACGCCCCACAGGCAGACCACTCCCGCCAGCAGGCCGATCGCCAGCGCGCCCATCGGGCCCACGAAGCCGCAGGCCGGGGTGATCGCCACCAGGCCGGCTACCGCGCCGGACGCGGCGCCCAGCATCGACGGCTTGCCCTTGACGACCCACTCGCCCGCCACCCAGGATACCGCGGCGCAGGCAGTTGCCAGCAGGGTGTTGATGAAGGCCAGCGCAGCGATGTCGCCCGCTTCCAGCGCCGAGCCGGCGTTGAAGCCGAACCAGCCCACCCACAGCAGCGAAGCGCCGATCATGGTCATCGTCAGCGAGTGCGGCGCCATCGATTCGCGGCCGTAGCCGACGCGCTTGCCGATCATGATGGCGCCCACCAGGCCGGCAACCGCGGCGTTGATGTGGACCACGGTGCCGCCGGCGAAGTCGAGCGCACCTTTTTGGAACAGCCAGCCGGCCTTGGCGCCTTCGGCAGCCGCGCTGGCGGCGTCGGTGATCGCGTCAGGACCGGTCCAGAACCAGACCATGTGCGCGATCGGCAGGTAGCTGAAGGTGAACCACAGCACCATGAACGCGAGGATGGCGGAGAAGCGTGCGCGTTCGGCGAAGGCGCCGACGATCAGGCCGCAGGTAATCGCCGCGAAGCTGCCCTGGAAGGCGACGAAGATGAACTCAGGAATCACGACGCCCTTGCTCCAGGTGGCGGCATAGGCGAACGCGCCTTTGGCCGGATCCCAGATGCCGGACAGCAATGAGCGGTCGAAGCTGCCGATAAAGGCGTTGCCGGCGGTGAAGGCGAGCGAATAGCCGTAGACGCACCACAGCACGACGATCAGCGAGAACACCGTGAAGACCTGCAGCAGCACCGACAGCATGTTCTTGGCGCGCACCAGGCCGCCGTAAAACAGGGCCAGGCCGGGAATCGACATCATGATGACCAGGATGGTGGAGATGAACATCCACGCGGTGTCTCCCTTGTGCGGGACGACGGGTGCGGCGGCAGGCGCTGCTTCAGCCGCGGCCGGCGCTGCCGCAGGGGCCGCTTCGATCGGCGCGGTTGCCGGGGTTCCCACCGGGGTTACGACGGGAGTAGTGGCGGCAGCCGTTGCCGCTGGTGTTGCCTGGTCCTGCGCCGTTGCAGGCAGCGAACCGGCGAATGCAAAGACTACCGCAGCGCCGGCCAGCCATGTTGTTATGCTTTTTTTCATTACAGATCCCCTTAGAGTGCTTCGTTGCCGGTTTCGCCCGTACGGATGCGCACCACCTGCTCCAGGTTGGAAACAAAAATCTTGCCGTCACCGATCTTGCCGGTGCGGGCCGCCTGCTCGATGGCTTCGATGACCTGGTCGACGATGGCGTCGTCGACCGCGATCTCGATCTTGGTTTTCGGCAGGAAATCGACGATGTACTCGGCGCCGCGGTACAGCTCGGTGTGGCCCTTCTGGCGCCCGAAACCTTTCACCTCGGTGACCGTGATGCCCTGCACATTGATCTCCGAGAGGGCTTCGCGCACCTCGTCAAGCTTGAAGGGCTTGATAATGGCCGTAATCATTTTCATGGTTGTCTCGCTGTCAGAAGGTCTTTGAAATCGTCAGCACGGCGCCGGTCTTGGCCAGGTCCTTGCCGTTGACCGGGCTGGTGTAGGCGTCGGTGTCGGCGCTGATGGCGGCCAGGGCCACGGTGGCGAAACCGAAGTCCTTGGTGACGCCGAGCTTGAAGTCGTTGTAGCTGAACACGCCATTATTGGCGACGCGCTGGCGCCCCGCGTGCAGGTTCAGCACCATGCCGCCCGACAGCTCGACGTTGGCGCCGATGTCGAGGTAGCCGCTGCCCTTGCTGTCGGCGGTGCCGAACAGGTTGGTGGTCGAGTGCGAATACTTGATGTAGCCCGGGCCCATGCCGACCTGGCCGTACAGTTCGAAGGTGTTGGCGCTCGGGTTCAGGCTATTGTCCGGGTAGACATAACCCAGGCCGCCGATGTCATAGCTGATGCCTTCGGCGATGTCGCCGCGCTTGCCTGCGTAGATGTCCCATTCGATGTCGCTGTCACCGCCGAAGTCCTTGATCCACTTGATGGTCGACAGCCAGGTGCCAACGTAGAAGCCGCTGGCCTTGTTGACGTAGTCGGCGCCGCCTTGCAGGGCCGGCTTCTTGCGGGTCTGCGACAGGCCGCGGTAGCGGTAGTCGGTGGTGACGGCGACGTTGAAGCTTACTTCGCTGTCCGTGCTTTGTGCGTATGCGGCTGGTGCGCCCGATGTTGCCGCTACCAGGCCCAGGACAGCGGCGATTGACAGTCTCGGATTCAGGTTCTTCATAGGCGATTCCCTTGGAATTGGTCGAATGGTGCGGTTGGGGTTTACAATCGCGTCTGGCCATGCGGCCGACGACGGTCCATCCTTGTAATAGCAGGAGTCGTGCCAGCACGAAATTGCAGCGTTTGGACTTGTTTTTCGTGCCGTGCGGACCTATTTTTAAATTGTTAAGCCATGGGGCAGCGTGCGTTTATCCGCGAATGCACCATATTGACACGTGCCAGCACCATGACGGTGCGTTTTTGGCGTGAATCAGGAAATCAAGATGGACATGAATAGTTTCTTCACCGACTTGCAAGGCAAGATCAACCAGGCAATCGAAAACTCGCCGGCCAAGGACATCGAGAAAAACGTCAAGGCCATGATGACTCAGGGCTTTTCCAAGCTCGACCTCGTCACCCGCGAGGAGTTCGATATCCAGAGCCAGGTGCTGGCCAAGACCCGCGCCAAGCTGGAAGCACTGGAAAAGCGCATCAGCGAACTGGAAGACCGTTTCGGCGCCAACCCGTAAGTCAAACTCAGCGGTGCCATCGTGTGCACGGCGGTGCGTGCGCTGCGGGATAGGCGCGCCTTTAATCACCAAGTCGATTCGGAATTTGGAGATGGTCCTTGTACGTGGATTTCTTACCTTCGTGGTGCTGCTCTTCGTATGCGGCACTGCCACCAGCGCCGCGGCCGATGGGCTGCTACCCATCGATATCAGGGCCAAATTCGGTCGTTCCCCCAAAACGAACTTTCATATTTGCCGCAGTGACTATCTGGTTCTGACTGGAGAACTTTGGTCGAATGCGGCAGATTTCGTACGGGACTGTCTGGTCAAGAATAAAAGTGCTCGCACGCTGCATGTTGACTTGCTAGGCGGGGAGGTTGCCACGGCCCTCAAAATCGCGCAGGCACTTGAAGAGTTCGGTGTCGACGTGGTCGTGGACGGACGCTGTTATTCAGCCTGCGCCAGCTTCCTGCTTCCCGCAGCGAAGAAAGTTACGATTCTTGGCGGCTCCATTGTTGGCATCCATGACATCAGGTATCGGTATCTCGACAAGAACGGCAAACTTGTGGTGCTAAAGCAGCGCGATGTAGACAAATTGGAGGCTGCAGTGCGTGCGCGTTATCGCCCAGTTGACGACGCCCGCCGCGCATTTCTTCGCAAGTACGGCCGGAGCGAGCCGCTAAATCAAATTTATCAACGTTACCTGGATCGGCGCCCTGAATTCTTGTGGGGCAAGGGGGACGGCAGTTTCCTTTGTCCAGCCTACGAGCTGTGGATATTAAACAAGGCCCAATTAAAAGCGTTTGGCCTCCGCTATGCGAACGAACCATGGGCGCCGGAATCACAACAGCAAGTCGATCGAATCACCAGGGGTTACCGGGAGACCGGGCGATATTTCTTCGGGAGCGAAGATTCGATGAATCGTCAATGTACGTTGGCGGGATTCTTTTAGCTCGCGATAATCCGCCTGTCTGCGTTCGCGCACGATTGGCGCTGCTCAACAGACTTGATCGCGCTTCGCGCACCATTGGCCAGGTTAGCGCAACGACTGACCACCAATGAGCCTCGCTGTATTACGAAGCCGCGCCCTGTCGGGCATGGAAGCGCCCGCCGTCAACGTCGAGGTACACCTGGCGCGCGGCCTGCCGTCGTTCACGATCGTAGGGTTACCTGACACCGAGGTTCGCGAATCGAAGGACCGGGTTCGCGCGGCCCTGCAAAACGCCGGCTTCGAAATTCCACAACGCCGTATCACGGTCAACCTCGCCCCGGCGGACTTGCCGAAGGAGTCGGGCCGCTTCGACCTGCCTATTGCGCTTGGCATCCTCGCCGCATCGGGCCAGATTCCAGGTGCGCGTATCGACCGTTACGAATTCGCAGGCGAGCTATCGCTGTCGGGCGAGCTGCGTCCGATACATGGCGCTTTGGCGATGACGTTTGCAATGCACAGGCGCTGCGAGGGCGCTGCCCGCGCCTTTATCCTTCCGCTGGCAAATGCGGATGAAGCCGCGCTGGTTCCCGGCGCGACCATCCTTCCCGCTCAAACGCTGCTGGAAGTGTGCGCACATTTCGCGGCGCGCGATGTCGAGTGTGCGCTGAAACGCCACGAGCCGCAGCCGGTAATTACGGTGGAGAGCCATCCCGACTTCTCCGACGTGAAAGGGCAGATAAACGCGAAGAAAGCGCTGGAAGTGGCGGCTGCCGGCCGTCACAGCGTACTTCTTGTCGGGCCACCCGGTTCAGGAAAGACGATGCTGGCCACCCGCTTCGCGGGCCTGCTGCCGGCAATGAGCGCGGACGAAGCGCTGGAAGCGGCGGCGGTGCATTCGCTCGCCGGAAGCTTTACAGCGGAGCAGTGGATGCGCCGTCCATTCCGCAGCCCGCACCACACGACATCGGGCGTTGCGCTGGTCGGTGGCGGCTCGGTGCCGCGGCCGGGCGAGATATCGCTGGCGCACTGCGGCGTGCTGTTCCTCGACGAGCTGCCCGAATTCGACCGCCGCGTGCTCGAAGTGCTGCGTCAGCCGCTCGAAGCCGGCGTCATCACCATCTCGCGCGCGGCGCGCCAGGCAGACTTCCCTGCCCGCTTCCAGCTGATCGCGGCAATGAATCCCTGCCCTTGCGGCTACCTCGGACATCCGTCGAACAAATGCCACTGCACGATCGAATCGGTCTACCGCTACCAGGACCGGATTTCAGGGCCGTTGCTAGACCGCATCGACATCCAGATCGAAGTGCCCGCGATGGCGCCGCCGACGCTGGGCGCGCAGACCGACGGCGAACCGAGCGCCGTCATCGCCGGGCGCGTGGCAAGCGCGTTCGGCGCGCAACTGGCGCGGCAGGGCAAGGCCAACGAGGCGTTGACGACGCATGAAGTGGACGAGCATTGCCGGCTGGACGCGCAAGGCGCGGAGGTACTGCGCGCCGCGATGCAGCGCCTGCACTGGTCCGCGCGGGCATATCACCGCGTGCTGAAAGTGGCGCGCACGATTGCGGACCTGGCGCATGAAGAATGCATCGGTGCGGACCGCGTGGCCGAAGCCATCCAGTTCCGGCGCGGGCTGCGTGAGCGTTAGCCTGTTCTGCTAACATGTCCGGATGCGTAAATCCATCCTTTCATCCTTTGTACTTACTGCGCTGGCAGCGACAATGCTTGCCGCTTGCAGCCCCACCTACAACTGGCGCGACTACAACAGTCCTACCGCCCCGTTCAGCGCCATGTTCCCGGACAAGCCTGTCACCCACACCCGCAGCGTCAACCTTGACGGCATGAACGCGGACATGACGATGACCGCCGCCGAGATCGACGGCGCCATGTTCGCGATCGGCACCGGCGAGGCGCCAGACGCAGCCAAGGCTGCTGCCGCGGTCAGCGCGATGAAAATCGCGCTGGTCAAGAACATCGGCGCCACCGTGACCAGCGAAAAGGCATCCGCCACGGCCACCGCCGGCGGCGCCGCGCCAACGCAAGGCGCATCCATCGACATCGAGGCGAAAGGCATGCAGAACGGCGTTCCGATGCGCCTCGTCGGCCACTTCGAATCGCGCGGCAGGCGCTTTTACCAGGTGATCGTCATGGGCAAGGAGAAGAGCGTGCCGCAGGACGAGGTGGACATGTTCATGCGCTCGTTCAAACCAAACTGACGTGGCGGGGATGACCGCCACCCTGCGCGGCGCAGTCGCGGCCCGGGTCTTCCTTTGCTTCGCGATGGGATACCTGCTGTCGTACGGCCTTCGCTCGATCAACGCGGTCATCGCCCCTTCGCTCATGGCCGAAATTGGCCTGTCGAATGCCGACATGGGCCTGCTGTCGTCGGCATATTTCATCGCGTTCGGATGCGTGCAGCTGCCGCTTGGGATCTGGCTCGACAAGTACGGCCCGCGCCGCACCGAGTCCGGCCTGCTCGTCATTGCAGCAATTGGCGCGGCGGTATTCGCCAGCAGCAGCACGCTGACTGGCCTGTGGATCGGCCGCGCGCTGATCGGCATCGGCGTCTCGGCCTGCCTGATGGCGGCGTACAAAGCGTACCGGCAGTGGTTCGCGCCCGAACGGCAAAGCCAGCTCGCAAGCTGGATGCTGGTCGCCGGCACCAGCGGCGCGCTGACCGCCACCGTTCCGGTCACGCTGGCGCTGCCTTCAATCGGGTGGCGCGGTGTGTTCTGGATCGTCGCGGCGATGCTGCTGCTGGTGTCGGCGGCGATCTTTCTGTCGCTGCGCGGCCTGGAGCGGCGCTTCGCCGCGTCAAGCGCGGGCGCGTCGGCGGCGCACACCAACGACGGCGGATATCGCTTCATCTTCAGCAACCGCTATTTCTGGCGCATGGGCGTGCTGGCCCTCGTCGTTCACGGCATTTTCTTCGCACTGCAGACCCTGTGGGCAGGCCCGTGGCTCATGACGATGCTGGGCAAGACGCAGCAGCAGACCGGCGAGATATTGTTCATGCTGAACCTGGTGCTGATGCTGTCCTACCTGGCGCTTGGATGGGTGGCGCCGCGGCTGCGGACGCGCGGCATCAACACGCACCGCGTCATCGGGGTCGGCATCGCCGCCATGATCCTGGCGCAGGTGGCGATGTTGTTCACGCAGTCGGAGCATGCGTGGATCTTGTGGCTGGTGCTCGCGCTGTTCGTACCGGTGACGACGCTGGTCCAGTCGCAAGTGGCCCTCTCCTTCCCGGCATCGCTGGCCGGGCGCGCAAACTCCGCCTACAACCTCCAGATCTTCCTGGGTGCTTTTATTGGACAGTGGGGATTCGGAGTGCTGGTCGATGTGCTGAAGTCCTACGGCGCGAGTCCCAGCGATGCGTTCAGGGCCACTTTGGCGGCCGCCGTTGCGGTCCAGGTCGCCGCATATCTTTACTTCGTTGCCAGCCGCGCACAGCCGAGTCATTGAAAGTGCGCGCACGCATGTGCGCGGGATGACCCAAAGCCGGGTTCGTGTTATCGTTTCGTCATGAACCGCACACTCGGAAAGCTCCTATGTTAATCACATTCCACTCCAAGGCAGCAGCCGACGTCATGATGTACAAGGAGCACGCAAAACGTATCCTTGACCTGCTGAACAAAGATCCCGACCAGGGCATCATCACCTCCGCCGAGGCGCCGAAAGCCGTCGAAATCCTAGAGTTCGAAATTGCGGAAAGCCGCCTGCACCCGACCTCCGAGGCGGTGAAGCGCGACATCGAAGCGCATCACGGCGAGCAGGGCGACGACACCGATCATGAAGAAGTCGAGCAAGTGACCTTCGCCACCCGAGCGTACCCGCTGCTGGACATGCTGCGCGAAGCGCGCAGAGGCGGCTTTGACGTCGTCTGGGGCGTCTACCCGGCCGCGTAGGGCGGATAAGCGCGAAGCGCGCATCCGCCGAATTGGCTCGAATACCATGGGGAAGGTACAGACGAAAAAAATCCCCCATTCGCACTAAGCGCGATCTTGAGCGCGCTTAGGCTAATGGGGGATTTTCACTATAACTAGCCTGACGATAACCTACTTTCACACTGGTTGCAGCACTATCATCGGCGCAAAGTCGTTTCACGGTCCTGTTCGGGATGGGAAGGGGTGGGACCGACTTGCTATGGTCATCAGGCATAACTTGTACGAGCTCTGTTCCCAATGGGGCAACAGCGCTCTGAATCTGGAAGAAGTAGTTTTATATCAAATCAGTGTTGAAGTCTTGCTGACTATAACTGCTAAGGTTATAGGGACAAGCCGTACGGGCAATTAGTATCAGTTAGCTTAATGCATTACTGCACTTCCACACCTGACCTATCAACGTCCTGGTCTCGAACGACCCTTCAAGGAGCTTAAAGCTCCGGGAAATCTCATCTCAAGGCAAGTTTCCCGCTTAGATGCTTTCAGCGGTTATCTCTTCCGAACTTAGCTACCCGGCAATGCCACTGGCGTGACAACCGGTACACCAGAGGTTCGTCCACTCCGGTCCTCTCGTACTAGGAGCAGCCCCCTTCAAATTTCCAACGCCCACGGCAGATAGGGACCAAACTGTCTCACGACGTTTTAAAACCCAGCTCACGTACCACTTTAAATGGCGAACAGCCATACCCTTGGGACCGGCTACAGCCCCAGGATGTGATGAGCCGACATCGAGGTGCCAAACTCCCCCGTCGATATGAACTCTTGGGAGGAATCAGCCTGTTATCCCCAGAGTACCTTTTATCCGTTGAGCGATGGCCCTTCCATACAGAACCACCGGATCACTATGTCCTACTTTCGTACCTGCTCGACTTGTCAGTCTCGCAGTTAAGCACGCTTATGCCATTGCACTATTAGCACGATGTCCGACCG
>NZ_QYUP01000085.1 GCF_003590855.1 Massilia cavernae | reverse complement strand
TGTTGGTGTTGGGGTTGCCGGACGCGCCGGTTTCCACGTACAGGTTTTCGCCCTTCGATTCCAGCCCGGCCGGATTGACGAAGGTGGACAGCTGCAGGGTGCCGATCTGGGTCGGGCCGGCGGTATTGGGAAGCGTGACCGACACGGTGCCGTCGCGGCCGATGGTCAGCGACTGTGCGTTGGCGGGCACGGTGATGGCGGGCTGGACGACGTAGCCGGACGAGGTCACCAGCTGGCCGTTGGAGTCGGACTGGAAGTTGCCGTCGCGGGTGTAGGCGGCGGTGCCGTCGGGCAGCAGCACCTGGAAGAAGCCGGCGCCGTTGACCATCACGTCCTTCGCGTTGCCAGTCGACTGGGGATTGCCCTGGGTGTGGATGCGTTCGATCGACACGGCGCGCACACCGGTGCCGACCTGCTGGCCGGATGGCAGCGCGGTCTGCTGGGACGACTGGGCTCCTGGCTGGCGCACGTTCTGGTACAGCAGGTCTTCGAACACCGCGCGCGAGCGCTTGAAGCCGTTGGTGCTGACGTTGGCCAGGTTATTGGTGATGACGTCGAGGTTGGTCTGCTGCGCTTCGAGGCCGGTTTTCGCGATAAAAAGGGAACGGATCATTGTCTTCTCCAGTTACGGCCATCCGCGAAAAGCGCGAAGCCATGAACAATGGAAACATTATCCGCCCCGGCCTATCAATTCAAAGCGAGGATCTGGGTTGCTTTCGCGGCGTTATTCTCGGCATTCTTCAGCAGGCTCATTTGGGTTTCGAACGACCTGGCCAAAGCGATCATGGTGACCATCGATTCGACCGGGCTGACGTTGCTGCCCTCGAGGGCGCCGCCCGCCACCACGACCCTCGGGTCGGCCGGGGCGGCGCTGCCGTCCTTCATGCGGAACATGCCGTCGTCGCCGCGCACCAGATCCTGCTCGTTCGGGTTGACCAGCTTGATGCGGCCCAGCACGGTGGGCGCGCCCGGCTTGGTGGTGGTGGCGATGGTCGAAATGGTACCGTCGCCGCCGATCGTCACCGACACTTCCGGCGGAATCGCGATCGGGCCGCCGTCACCCTGGACCGGCTGGCCCTTGGCGGTGGTCAGCACGCCGTTCTCGTTCATCTGCAGGCCGCCGGCGCGGGTGTAGGCTTCCGAGCCGTCGGCCATCTGCACCGCGATCCAGCCCTGGCCCTTGACGGCCACGTCGAGGTCGCGCCCGGTCAGCTGCAGCGGGCCGGACGAGAAGTCCGAACCGGCCGTGGCGTTGACCACGAAGGCGCGCGTCGGCAAGCCTTCGGACACCACCGGCACCGCGCGGAACGAGTCGAGCTGGGCGCGGAAGCCCGTGGTCGACACGTTGGCGAGGTTGTTCGAGGTGGTGGCCTGCTGCTCGAGGATGTGTTTCGCGCCCGAGGCGGCGGTGTAGATCAAGCGGTCCATGATTTAAGCCTTGTTTGTTCTGGCATGGCGGATGCGCTGTGCTTATCCGCCCTACGCTGGAACATCGACGTAGGGCGGATAAGCGAAGCGCATCCGCCGTTTTTTGCCTAACTATTAACGCAGGTTCACCAGCGTCTGCAGCACCGAATCCTGCGTCTTGATGGTCTGCGCATTGGCCTGGTACACGCGCTGCGCGGTGATCATGTTGACCAGTTCCGCGGTCAGGTCGACGCTCGAATTCTCGACCGCCGACGACTGCAGCACGCCCAGGCTGCCGGTGGTCGGGCTGCCGATCGAGGGCACGCCCGAGGTCGACGATTCCGCCCAGGCGTTGTTGCCCAGCGGGGTGAGTCCATTCGGGTTGGCGAAGTTGGCCAGCACGATCTGGCCCAGCGCCTGCGACTTGCCGTTGCTGTACTGGCCCAGGATGATGCCGTCAGGGCCGGCCGAGAAGCGCTGCAGGTTGCCGGCGGTGTAGCCGTCCTGGGTGGTCTTCTTCTCGCTGGTCGGCGCACCGTACTGGGTGGTGTTGGTGAAGCCGAATTTGAAGGTCAGCGTGGTTTCCGAACCGGTCGGCGGATAAATCGGCAGCGTCACCGTCAGCGGCAGCGTCTGCGGCGCCATCAGCGAGGTCGACAGCGCGCCGTTGACGTCGAAGTTCAGGTGGCCGGCGCGCACCGGCGGCACGCTGACGACGGCCGCGATCTTGGCGTCGATCTCTGCCGGCGTGATGCCAACCGTGGTGCCGGCGCTGTTGGCGGTGGAGGTGATCGTCGCGATCTGCGCGGCGGTGGCGCCGGCCGCGGTGGCGGCGGCAACCACGGCGTCGCGCGCGGCGTTGGCGTAACTGACTGCGGCGGCCGCCAGGTTGCCCGGCGGCGTAGATGCGGCGGCAGTGGCGTAGGCATTGCGCGCGGTAACCGCGGCCGGGTTTAGCTGGGCGGCGGCATTGACCTTCTGGTTGGTGATCTCGACGCCGTCGGCGGCGACGTACACGTTCCAGGAGCCAGGGCCGGTCTTGACGTAGAACGCCGACATCACATGCGGGTTGCCCAGCGTGTCATACACGTCGATCGGGGTCTGCTTGTTGTAGCTGGTCGGGTCGGTGGCGCTGAACGGCACGGTGGCCGGCACCAGGCTGCCCGAGTCGAGGTTCATCTCGGTGTCGACGCGGGTGGTCGCAACCGGCTTCAGGTCGGCGGTGTTGATCTGGATCGGGACAGGCGAGCCAGGCAGCACGGTGCCGCCGGCGCCGGTGCCGTAGCCGGTCAGCTTGGCGCCCTGGGCATTGACCATGAAGCCGTCCTTGTCGAGCTGGAACTGGCCGTTGCGCGAATACTGGGTGGTGCCGTTGACCACGGTGCGGAAGAAGCCGCCGCCGTTGATCGCCATGTCGAGCGGGTTGGCGGTCGCTTCGACCGTGCCCTGGGTGAACTGCTGCGCGATGGCGGCGACCTTGGTGCCGATGCCGGCGGTGTTGCCGGTCACGCCGTTCAGCGACGCGGCGTACACGTCCGCGAACTGGGCTTGCGCACCCTTGAAGCCGACCGTGCTGGCGTTGGCGATGTTGTTGCCGATGACGTCGAGCGATTTTGCAGCGCCGTTCAAGCCGCTAAGACCTTGTTGGAAAGACATGTGATTCTCCTGGATGTTTGTTGTTTAGCGGCTTAAAGGATTTGCTTGATCTCGGCCATGGACACGACGCCCTTGCCCGGCAGGTTCAGCTTGACGCCGTCCTTGGCATTGGTGCTGACGCTGGCGACGGTGTCGAACATCAGCGTGCGGGCGCCCGTGACCCGTTCGCCGCCCTGCTCGGCCACCACGCGGATCGAGTAGTTGCCGTTGGGCAGGATGATCGGTTTGCCGGCTTCGTCCACCTTGGACGGGTCGGGCACGCCGTCCCATGCGATCGGGACGATGCCTGGCTGCTGGGCGCCGAGGTGAATCGTTTGTACGTCCTTGCCGGTACGCTGGTCGGTGACGATGACCTGCACGCTGTCGGCCGCCTTGTCTAGCTCCACGCCCAACAAGCCCTTGCCGTCGTAGAGGGTGACGGTGCTGCCGTCGACCAGCACGCCGTGGCCGATCATGTTGGCGGCCTGCAGCGATTCGGAGGCCTGGTAGCTGGCCTTCAGCGATTCGAGCGTGGTATTCAGTTTGTTGACGCCGGTGACGGTCGACAGCTGGGCCAGCTGGCTGGTGATCTGGGCGTTGTCGAGCGGGTTCAGCGGGTCCTGGTTCTTCAGCTGGGTGACCAGCAGGGTCATGAACTTGTCGGTCGCTTCCTCGACGCTGCCGACGGCGGCGGCCTGCTTCCTGGGGTTGACCGCGTTGAGCAGGTCTGGCGACACCACGTTGGGATTGGTTTGCACGGTAGTCATAGTGGGCTCTTATCCGGTTACTGACCGAGCGTCAGCGTCTTGAGCAGCAGGGTCTTGGCCGCATTCATGGTTTCCACGTTGGTCTGGTAGGAGCGCGAGGCCGACAGCATGTTGACCATTTCGTCCACCACGTTCACGTTGGGCATCGAGACATAGCCTTTTTCGTCGGCGGCCGGATGCTTGGGGTCGTACACCTGTTTCAAGGGCGATGGATCTTCCACCACCTGCGCCACCTTGACCGCGGTGCCGCCGCCGGCCGTCGGCACCGCTTCGAACACGACGTGCTTGGCGCGGTAGGCTTCGCCCGTTGCGCTGGTGGCGCTGTCGGCGTTGGCCAGGTTGGAGGCGACGGTATTCAGGCGCTGCGCCTGGGCGCTCATGGCCGAACCGGAGACATTGAAGATATTAAACAGCGACATGATTATTGACCTCCCTGGATGGCCGCCATCAGGCCGCGGATCTGCGAATTGATCAGGGTGATCCCGGCTTCGTAGCGCAGCGCGTTGTCAGCAAACTGGTTGCGCTCGACGTCCATGTCGACGGTATTGCCGTCGACGGCGCCCTGCACCTGGCCGCGGTACTGGACCGGGGTGCCGTTGGGCAGGATGTCGGGATTGCCGGTAGCGCCGTTCAGGTGCGACGGCGAGGTCGTCTTCAGCGTACCGGCCGGCCCGGCGCTTTTCGCCATCGCGCCCTGCAGGGCGGCGGTGAAGTCGATGTCACGCGCCTTGTAGCCCGGGGTGTCCGCGTTCGCGATATTCGACGCAAGTAATTGCTGCCGCTGCGAGCGCAGGCTCAGCGCGGTCTCATTAAAGCGCAGGTAATCGTCGAGTTTGCCAATCATGCCAGCTCCAATTTGTCCGTTGCCGGCGGGATGCGGGCAACGGTCTTGTTATGACAGGATCGATATTACGGAAGCGGCAGTCCAGTCAATCGAAGGATAAGGAAGCGCAAAACCGGGCTATTCAATGATTCAGGTGGGCAACAGCGGGCCTAAGATGCTCTCATTCCAAGAGGCATCGCTCATGAAATCCACGCTCCTGACCCTTCTATTACTCGCTTCGCCACTGGCGCTCGCCCAGCAGCCGGCTCCCGCGCGCCAGGATCCGGCAGCGCTGCGCCAGGTGGTGGAACAGTACCTGAAGGCGCAGACAGCCGGCTTGGCGGGCAAGGTGACGGTTAGCGTCGGCAAGGTCGACCAGCGCATGAGCCTGGCCGCCTGCCCCGCCCCGGAAGCGTTCCAGCAGCCGGGCGCGCGCGCCTGGGGCAAGACCACGGTCGGCGTTCGCTGTGCGTCGCCGGCGCCTTGGACGGTGTATATTCAGGCGCAGGTGAGCGTGGTGGGCGACTATGTCGCCGCCGCCGTGCCGCTGGCGCCGGGCAAGGAGATCGACAGGTCGCAGCTGGCCATCGTCAAGGGCGATATCGCGGCGCTGCCGAACGGCGTGGTAACCGATATGGAACAGGCCGTCGGCCGCACCAGCACGATGTCGGTGCAGTCCGGCGCGCCACTGCGGCTCGACATGCTCAAGAGTAAGCCGGTGGTGCAGCAGGGCCAGCTGGTCAAGGTGGTTTCGCAAGGCAAGGGCTTCAGCGTGTCGGCCGAAGCGAAAGCCATCGGCACGGCAGCCGACGGCCAGGTGGTGCAGGCACGGACGCCGTCAGGCGCGGTGATCAGCGGCCTGGCGCGTGCCGGCGGACAAATAGAGGTGGCGTTCTAGGAATGCAGCTTTCTGGGGGATGATGGCTAAAGTTTACGGCGGTGGAGCCGTAACATACGCATACCCAAGAAGTTTCTGCTCCACCAGAGAAGGACGATGCTGTGAAAATCAACGATACACTCAAGAATACCCCTTCCCTGCCGGTGCACAACGCACCGGCCGCCGGCGCCAAAAGCGCCGAGAAGGCGGCTGCCGCTTCCACTCCGGCTACGTCGGACAGCGTGCGCCTGTCTTCGCAGGGACAAGCCCTGGCCAGTACGGCCGGCAGCAGCGCCGTGTTCGACACGAAGAAAGTTGAACGCATCAAGCTCGCGATTGCCGACGGACAGTTCCAGGTTAATTCAGAAAAAGTAGCAGACGGCTTGCTGGAAACAGTGCGCGACCTGCTGCATTCGCGTAAACGATAAATACCCTATGGCCAGCCCGTTCGATACTCTCTCCGAAGAACAACAACTGATTTCCTCCCTGCTTGAATTGATGAAGCAGGAGCAACAGTGCCTGATCGGCGCGGACATCGACGGCCTGAACGCCATTACGCCGCAAAAGGCGGACCTGATGAACCAGCTGGCCATCAAGGCCAACCAGCGCCACCAGGCGCTGGGCGCCGCCGGCCATGCCGCCAGCGAAGCGGGCATGCAGTCGCTGGTCGACAGCCTGGACAACCCTGCCGCCACCGCGGCGTGGAACAAGCTGCTGGACCTGACGCGCGAGGCGAAAGAGCTCAACCGCGTCAACGGCATGCTGATCAACAAGCAGATGACCCATAACCAGAACCTGATCAACGCCATGCGCCAGCCGGCCAGCGCGGGCGACAGCGCGGTCTACGGGCCGACCGGCCAGGCCGCTCCGAGCGGGCCTTCGCGCCGCTTCGTGGTTGGCTGAACCTCCCCCACTTCCTCCGACGGCCGCTGATGCGGCCGTTTTCAATTCTGGTCCAGACGTGCTGACGGCAAGACGTTTTGTTGCTTTTCGATCAGAAGTTTGAGAATCCTCAACATTTGTCGAGTTTCCATCGAATCAGGCTTTACTGAGCAATATCAACTGTGTGAGGATTGCTGACTAATTCGTACATACACGAAATCTCTCCAAAACTTGCGCGGCCAAATAGCGACCGCCAGCCCATCTCCATGTTCAGAATTTAACATTCTGACGCGCCTGACAACACCCTTTTAACAAACGCACGTGCTTGATTTAAAAGCATAAATTCTCATATTGCGTTTCGGAAACGTGATACGGAAAATACGTTGAGTATTCAGAAAAATGACACAAATTCCAATTATTCAATGTTTACTTGCAGTCAGCAAGTGTGTGAGCATGTGCGCTGTTGAGTTCGTAACTACAGCGGGGTTCGGAAATGCTTCCGGCAACAAGTCGACTCGGCAATCACAACAAAAACCTTCATCTCGGAGAAAACATGAACTGGAACCATTTGGTTAAAGCTGGTGTATCCATCGTTGCGGTAGCGGCCTGTTTCTCGGCCCAGGCTGCTTCGAATGGCGTAACGGTCAGTATCACGCCGGAAAAGAGTTCGCTGAACAAGGAAGATGACGTCGTCGTCCGCGTCACCATCACCAATACCTCGTCGACCCCGCAATACATCCTCAAGTGGCACACCCCGTTCGGCGGCGTCGAAGAAGCGCTGTTCGACGTCAAGCGCGACGGCGTCGACGTGCCCTACCTGGGCGCCCATTACAAGCGCCCTGCCCCGACCGCCAAGGATTACTACCTGCTCAAGCCGGGCGCATCGCACACCGCCAAGGTGGAGCTGTCCGCACTGTACGACATGAGCGTCACCGGCGACTACTCGATCAAGTACACCGCCGCTTCCTACCAACTGTTCGATGGCAGCAAGAAAGCCGCTGCCAAGCAGGTCGCGGGCGACATCGATTCGATCGAATCGGCGCCGGCATCGCTGTGGATCAATGGCCGTCTCGAGCGCGGCACCGTGGTCGGCACCCCGTTCGAGCTGGCCAAGGCGCCGGGCGGCGGCGGCACGCCTGCGCCAGCCGGGCTGTCGTACACGAACTGCACCGCGTCGCAGCAGTCGACCATCGCCTCGGCGGTCAACACTGCCAAGACCATGACCAACAACGGCGTGAGCTACCTGAACGCCGGCACCCAGGGCACCCGCTACACCAAGTGGTTCGGCACCTACGACTCGAGCCGCTACGCTACCGTGAAGTCGCACTTCGCGGCGATCAAGGATGGCTTCGACAACAAGCCGGTGGTAGTCGATTGCAGCTGCAAGCAGTCGTACTACGCTTATGTGTATCCGACCCAGCCGTACAAGATCTACGTCTGCAACGCGTTCTGGTCCGCGCCACTTAGCGGCACCGATTCGAAGGGCGGCACCATGATCCACGAGATGAGCCACTTCAACGCCGTGGCCGGCACGGATGACTGGGCCTACGGCCAGTCGGCGGCGGCCAGCCTGGCAATCAGCAACGCAGCAAAAGCAGTCGACAACGCAGATAACCACGAATATTTCGGCGAAAATACGCCGGCGTTGAACTAAGCGGTAACTGGGCAAACGGAAAAGCCTGATGGGCCGGCGATCGCGAGATCGCCGGCCTGTTTTGTTTGGGGGCCGGGGTTATTTGCGGAAACTGAAGGTGACTGGCATGACCTTAACGATCATCGGCGCGGCGACCTGCGAGGCGTCGGTGAGGTAGCTGCCGGAATACGACAGCGTGTAGGTATGCTGCCCCGGCTTGAAGTGGTAGGTGTTGGTGATGTCGATGCTGTTCGACTTTTTTTTCCCCGGCTTGAGCGCGACATAGTCGTCCATCGTCATCGGCCCGCGCTTGACCATGCGGCCGATGTAGTCGATTTCCTTGCCGCTGCCCGACTCGCGGATCTCGAACACACGCCCGACCAACTCCTTGTCCTCGAACACGGCCTTCGGCACGTACACGTCCTTGCCGGTCTGGTTGTCCACCGCCACCTTCACCACCACCTTGCCGCCGCTTGTATCGACCGAGACTTGTTCGCTGATGCCAGTCATTCCCGCTCCCGCTGATGCCGCGGCAGCCGCGGACAGCAGCGCCATTGCAGCCAAAGTTGTTGGTTTCACGCCCGCTCCTTATGGCTCGAAACGGCGCCTCGGTTCTTCCGGCAGCGCCGACAGGATGGTCACGGCCACGCGCCGGTTGCGCGCGCGCCCTTCCGGTGTGTCGTTCAGTGCGATCGGTACATTGGCGGCGTGGCCCAGCGCCGTCAGGCGCGCCGGCGGCACGCCGCTGTCGATGAACAAGCGTACCACGCTGCTGGCCCGTGCGGCGGACAGTTCCCAGTTGGAGGGGAACACGGAATTGCTGATCGGCGCGGAGTCGGTGTGCCCTCGACCTGGATCGCGTGGTTGTCGTCGACCAGCAACCGCGCCACCGCATGCAGCGGCTGGCGCGCTTCGGACTGGATCGCCGCTTCGCCCGGCAGGAACAGGGCGCTGGCGTTGATGTCGATGGTGACGCCGCGCCCGGTCTGGGTGACGGTGACCTTGCCGGACCGGATCAGCGGCGACAGCGTGCTGTTCATGCGCTCGGCCAGCACCGCCAGCCGCTCGCGCTCGCGCCGCAGCTGCTCGAGGCGGCGCCGGTTGGCCAGGCTGGTCATCGGCATGATCGGCTCGATCGCGGCGCTGCCCGGCGCGGCCTTTTCTTCCTTGCGGCCGAAGGCGTCGCCCAGCGACTCGGAGAACACGCGGTACTTGCCTTCGTTGACGACGGAGATCGCGTACATGACGACGAAGAAAGCGAACAGCAAGGTGATGAAGTCGGCGTAGGAAATCAGCCAGCGTTCGTGGTTCTCGGTGTCTTCTTCATACTTTTTGCGCGCCATGATTTATGGGCGCGACAGCAGGCTGGCGACGCGCTCTTCGATCACGCGCGAATGGTCGCCGGTGGCGATGTCGTGGAAGACTTCGGTGAGGATTTCGTACTGGGTCACGGTTTCGGCGACGATGCCTTTCAGCTTGTTGCCGACCGGGTAGAGGAACAGGTTGGCCATGCCCACGCCATACACGGTGGACACGAACGCCACCGCGATGCCGCTGCCCAGGCGCGACGGGTCGGTCAGGTTTTCCATCACATGGATCAGGCCCAGCACCGCGCCCAGGATGCCGATGGTGGGTGCGTAGCCGGCGGCCGATTCCCATATCTTTGCGGCCTGGCGCTGGCTGAATTCATAGGCGGTCAGTTCGATCTCCAGCATGCCGCGCAGCTTGTCCGGCTGGATGCCGTCGATCACGAGGCGCAGGCCCTTCTGGATGAACAGGTCGCTGGTGCCCTGCATGTACTGTTCGAGCGACAGCAGGCCGTCGCGCCGGGCGTGCGAGCTCCACGAAGTGATTTCGCGCGCCAGGCTGGCGCGCCGGCTTGGCGGCGGGCGGAACACCCAGCGCAGCATGCGCACGCCGCGCAGGAAGGTGGGCGAATCGTTTTGCAGCAGCACGGCGCCGAAGGTGCCGACCACCACGATGGCAAACGCGGCCGGCTGCACCAGCGAGGCCAGCTTGCCGCCTTCCATGCCGTGGCCGAGCAGCAGCCCGGCCACGGCGATGACGATTCCGACTAAGCTGGCCCAGTCCACGCCTGCTCCCGTAGTTGCGCGCGCAACCGCGCCACCGCCTGGGTGTGCAGCTGCGATACGCGCGATTCAGAAACGCCCATGACGGCGCCGATTTCCTTCAGGTTCAATTCTTCTTCGTAGTACAGGCCCATCAACATCTTTTCGCGCGGCGGCAGCCCGTCGATCGCGTCGATCACGGCGTGGCGGAAGTCGCTGTCCATCAGGCTGGCGAGCGGATCGCTGTCGTCGACGGCGTAGCGGTCGAGGAAGCTGTCGTTGCCGTCGTCGGCGTGGAAGTCTTCGTAGTAAACGAGCTGGTGGCCGCCGCCGTCGGACAGCATGTCCTGGTAGTCGGCCAGCGACATCTTGAGGTACTTGGCCACTTCGGTTTCGGTGGGCGGATGGCCGAGCTTCTGCTGCAAGGTCGACATCGCGGTCTCGATCTTGCGCATGTTCTGGCGCATCGAGCGCGGCAGCCAGTCGCTGTTGCGCAGCTCGTCGAGCATGGCGCCGCGGATGCGCAGCACCGCGTAGGTCTCGAACTGGGCGCCGTGGGTTTCTTCGTAGCGGCTGATGGCGTCGAGCAGGCCGATCATGCCGGCCTGGATGAGGTCGTCGACTTCCACGCTCGGAGGCAGCTTCGCCTTCATGTGGTGGGCGAGACGCTTTACCAACGGCATATGCTCCGTCAGTAAGTGGTTTTTGTCCGCTTTGCCTTTGACCGTGTACATGCTTTTCTTGTTAGTGATTAAGCGCCCAGGTGGGATGATCCCCCCGGACGGCCAGGCAACGTCATTCCCGGCAGCGCAAAGCGCCCCGCCAGGCGGCGGAACGCGACCGACGCGCCCGCCAGCGGGAATGCATCCACCACGGCGCGTCCGAGACGCGCGGCGCGCTGCAGGTATTCATCGGCGGGGACAGACCCCATCGACGTCAGCTGCACGGCCAGGTAGCGGCTTGCCGCGGTCGCCATATTATCGTAAACCACCTTCGCTTCCGCTTCTGAAGCATTGGTCACAAGAATTCCGAACGGGCGGCGGCCCAGTTGCTGCGACAGGCGCTTGATCAGCGCATAGGCATTGGTGATCGAGGCGGCGCTGGTGGACACCTGCACCACGATCTCGGACGCCTCCATCACCGGCAGCGGAAAGCTGCCGTCTTCGCTGAATTCGCCGTCGACCATCACTACGCCGGCCTGCTTGACCAGCACGTCGAAGGTCTTGGCAAGGCGGCGCGCGTCTTGCGCGCTGTAGTGACCGGCCATGCGGTCGCCGCGCGTCATGCTAGCCACGCCGAAGCCTTGCGGCGCCTGGTGGATCACCTGGTTCAGGGCGCATTCCTGGCGGGCCACCGTCAGCAGGCTGGCGCCGCCGTCGAGGCCGAGGCGCGCGGCCACGCCGTTATTGCCTTCGCATGCGTCGACCAGCAGCACGTCGTTGCCGGCGTGCGCCAGCGACGCGGCCAGGTTGACCAGCATGGCGCCCTTGTCGTCCTGGGGCGTGGCGGAGAGGAAGGTGACGATGCGCGGCTTGGGGCCGGCCAGCATCCGGCGCAGGCCTTCGGCCTGGTCGAAATCGAAGTTAGCCAAGGCGCACCTCGCGCAGCGTACGATCGTTGCGCGCGTTGCTCGTGCCGGCCATCAGCAGCGGCAGCTCGGCATCGGAGAACTGGCCGGCGGCGGCGTCGCGCTTGAGGCGGAAGGCGCGGTCGACCAGCATGCCGCGGTCGGCCAGGTGCAGGTCTTCCGGTACGCGCTGGCCGTTGGAGATGTAGAACAGGTTCAGCTTCTGGCGGATGATCACGTCCAGCACGTTGCCGATCGATGCCGCTTCGTCCAGCTTGGTCATGATGCAGCCGGCCAGGCCGCTGCCCTGGTAGGCGCGCACCACTTCGTTAAGGGTTTCGTTGGTCGAGGTCGCGTTCAGGCACAGCAGGCGCTTCACGTCGGCGCCGGTTTCGGACAGCATCGCCACCTGTTCGGCCACGTTCTGGTCGCGCTGGGAGACGCCGACGGTGTCGATCAGCACGGTGTGCTTGTTGCGCAGTTCCTTCAGGGCGATGCGCAGGTCGGCTTCGTCCTTCACCGAGTGCACCATCACGCCGAGGATCTTGCCGTAGATGCGTAGCTGTTCGTGCGCGCCGATACGGTAGGCGTCGGTGGTGATCAGGGCCAGCTTTTCCGGGCCGTGGCGCATCACGCAGCGCGCCGCCAGCTTGGCGGTGGTGGTGGTCTTGCCGACGCCGGTCGGGCCAACCAGGGCGAACACGCCGCCTTTTTCCAGGATTTCGTCTTCGTTCTCGAGGGTGGTCAGGTTGCGGTTCAGGACGGTCTTGATCCAGCGCAGCGAGTCGGCGTTGTCCTTACCGGCCGGCAGTTTTTCAATCAGGTAGCGCGACAGGCTGGCCGAGAAACCGGCCGCCAGCATCTCGCGCAGCACGGCGGCCTTTTGCGGTTCGCGCTGCTGGGTCGTGCCCCAGGCGATTTCGGCCAGCTGGGTTTCCATCTGGCCGCGCATGGCGCGGATTTCATTCATCATGCCGGACATTTCGGCGGCGGCGCTTTCCTGCGCGTGGGCGATGGCGGCTTTCATCATTGACGACATCTGGCCCATGTCGAAGGCCGGC
>NZ_QYUP01000084.1 GCF_003590855.1 Massilia cavernae | reverse complement strand
GCCGAGTTCCTCGAGCATGCCGTGCAGGAGCAGCAGCATGCCGACCTGATCGCCGAACGGATCGTGCAGCTGAACGGCAAGCCCAACTTCAACCCGGCCACGCTGACTGCGCGCAGCCATGCCGAGTACGACGAATCGGAGGAGGTCCAGGCGATGATCCGCGCCAACCTCATCGCCGAGCGCGTCGCCATCGAATCGTACCGGCAGATGATCGCCGCGATTGGCGACAAAGACCCGACCACGCGCCAGATGCTCATCGGCATCATGGCTGTGGAAGAAGAGCACGCAGACGACATGCGCGACCTTCTTGCCAAGTAAACGTTTTTCACCACCCACTCAGGAGTTCATCATGCTAGACAATACCACCACCACCCCGCGCGGCAACGGCCCAGCGACCAACGCCCTGAACAGCAACATCGACACCGTGTCGACCGACGTCAAGACCCTGGTCAAGGACGCCCAGGCACTCCTCACCGCCGCCGCCGCACTGACCGGCGAAAAGGCCGACGAAATGCGTACGCGCGGGATGCACCTGCTCGACGTTGCGATGGGCAAGGGCAAGGAATACCAGGGCCAGGCCATCGTCAAAGGCAAGGAACTGGCACACAGCGCCGATGTTTATGTGAAGGACAACCCTTGGCGCACCATCGCAGCGGCCGCCGGCGTGGGCCTGCTGCTCGGCGTCATCCTGGGCCGCAAATAATCCACGCCGGGAGAAGCCATGGACCACACATCGACGACAGTGCATGGCCCCGGCCTGCTTGGCGGCCTGACCAGCCTGGCCAAGAATGTCTTCGGTCTGATCGTGGCGCGGCTGGAATTGGCCGCGCTCGAGATGACCGAAGTACGCGATCACCTGCTGGAACTGGTGGCCATCTTTGCGCTGGCCGTCATCTGCAGCTGGTTTGCCATTGCGTACGGCACCGCGATGATCGTCGCGCTGTCGTGGGAAGCACTGGGCTGGAAGATCCTGCTGATCCTGTTCCTCGTTTTTATCGGCATTACCGCGGCGCTGGTGTTCAAGGCCAGGGCCATGCTCAAGGAGGGCAAGCTGGCTTTCCCTGAAACGATGAACGAGCTCCGGAACGACCGCGACATGCTGCTGTGAGCGGCCAAAACACAAGGGGGAACCGATGGACAAGGATCGCGAACCGGCCAGGGCTGCGGCCGAAGGCAGCCTGGCGGAGCGCAAGGCGCGCCTGCTGCGCCAGGGCGACTTCTACCGCGCCGGCATCGTGCAGGCGAAGCACCACATCAAGCAGGGCGCCCGTCCGGAAAACATCTTCCACACCGTGGTCGATCATGCGGTATTCGCCCTGCGTTCGCGCGTGGACGGGCTGCTGCGGCCGAGCGGCATCAGCGTGGGCACGCTCATGCCCTATGCGATGACCGCACTGAGCTTCATCAACCGGCGCCGGCTGCAAAAGCCCGCGCTGGGCCTGGCGGTGCTGGGCGCGCTTGCGGCCTGGTATGTGCACCGCCGGCGTGCGGCGCACGTGTAGCCGCCGGCCCGGAACATTCACAAGGAATATGGTGGGGTTTGGACGGCGTCGCGATCGCATGATTCGGCGCCGTTTTTTTTGGGAGCACGGCATGCAGGTACTGCTACACAATCATCCTGGCACGGGCGAGGCGGCCCGCAACAGCGGTGTGCAACCGGCGGCAAAGGCGGGGTAATCTTCGATGGCCAACGCGAACCGGCTCAACCCGCACGGCCTGAAGATCGCGCTTGTGCTGCAGGGCGGGGGCGCGCTTGGCGCCTACCAGGCCGGCGTCTTCCAGGCCATGCACGAACACGACCTGGCGCCCGACTGGGTGGTCGGCACCTCGATCGGCGCCATCAATGCCGCGCTCATCGCCGGCAACCCGCATGAGCACAGGGTGCAGCGCCTGCGCACCTTCTGGGAAAGGATCTCCCACCCCGACCCGGTCGACATGCAGCGCCTGAGCGACCGCGCGCGCCGCAACAATATCTGGCTCAGCACGATCGACACCCTGGTACGCGGGGTGCCGGGCTTCTTCAGGCCGCGCTGGTACCAGCAGTTCGCCCTCGGCGTGCCGGTGGCGCCGGAACAAGCCTCGTTCTACAACACCGGCGAACTGCGCGAGACCCTGCTGGAACTGGTCGATTTCGATTACCTCAATGCGCCGCAGGGCATGCGCATGACAGTCAACGCGGTCAATGTGGGCAGCGGCGAACTGGTGCATTTCGACAGCACGGCGATGCGGCTGGAGGTGGACCACATCCTGGCCAGCTGCAGCTTGCCGCCCGGTTTCCCGCCGGTGCGGATCGACGGCGCCCTGTACTGGGACGGCGGCCTGTATTCGAACACGCCGCTCGAATCGGTCCTCAATGGCATGCCGCAGGGCGACGTACTGTGCTTCATGGTCGACCTATGGAGCGCGCACGGGCCTGAGCCGCTTACCTTCGACGAAGTCCAGACCCGCCAGAAGGACGTGACCTACGCCTCGCGCTCGCGCCGCCACATCGCCGACTATGCCAGGCTGCACCGGCTGCAGTGCAAGCTGCGCGAACTGTATGCGCGCATGGATCCGGCCGAACGTTCGCCCGAGGACGAGCGCGAGCTGGTGGCGCTGGGCTGCGCCACCACGCTGCACATCGTGCGCCTGCCGTATTCGGGCCGCGACTGGAACATGGCGGCCAAGGACATCAATTTCTCCAAGGGCTCGATCGACTGGCGCTGGGACCAGGGCTACCGCGACGCGATGCGCGCATTGGGCCACGCCGGCTGGCTCAGCCAGATCGCCGAGGACGCAGCCGTCGTCGTGCACGAACTGCCCGAACGCCGCAGCCGCCCGGAATCGCGGCCGCCCGAGCCGGACCGCTGGGCCTAGCGGGCCTCGGCCATCACGCGTGCGCGTGCGCCGGCCATTTCACGGGTGTAGATCGCGCGCGCTTCCTTCATGCAGGCTGCGCGGTCGGCGGCGAGCATGCGGCGGCAGTTGCCGTGGGCTTCCTGCAGGCCGGCGTTTGCTAAAGATTGCGGGAAAAGAAAAGCCGGCGCATGCGGCGCTGGTTTCAGCTTGCTTTACAACCGGCCGGTAAGCAGCAGGACGATCAGGACGATCACCAGCAACCCGGTAATTCCAACCGGGCCATAGCCCCAGTTGCGGCTGTGGTTCCAGGTGGGGAGGGCCCCCACCAGGACGAGAATCAGGACGATCAGCAGTATTGTTCCGATGGTCAGCTCCTCAAATTGGTTCAAGCGGGACGAGCTTCGCCAGTAGCGCCTCTCTCCTGTAAATGCCGCCGATTAATAGCGGTAGGCGCGGCCGTCGACGATGCGCACGCGGTTGCCCACGCGCAGGTCATACACGCTGTCCTGGACGACGCTGCGGTATTCGCCATTGTCCATGCGGATGTTGATCTGGTACATGTCGCGGTCATCCATGGCGCGGTCGCGCTCGACCTTGTGGCCCAGTGCGGCGCCGCCGACTGCGCCTGCCACGGTGGCGGCGGTACGGCCGCTGCCGCTGCCGACCTGGCTGCCGACCGCTGCGCCCACGAGGCCGCCCACCACTGCGCCGGCGCCGCTGGCGCCGCTCGAGCCGCCGCGGGTTACCTGGATCGAGTCGATGGTGCCGTAGCCCATGCTGGCGGTGGAGTTATAGCCGCCGTAGGTGCTGCCGGTGCTGCCGTAATACGGATCGGACGAGGTGCTCGCGCAACCGCCGAGGATGGCGGCGCTGGCGATCAGTGTCGCAATTGTGGTCTTCGTCGAAATCATTCTGTTCTCCTTTGCAAATGTGTGAGAGCAGCATAGTCCTGCCATATTTTCAAGGTCTGTGCGTTTCCGCACCCTCGACAGTAGGAAACCGGAGGGGGCGAAAAGCCCCCGCATTTCCCTGCGCGACCCGCTGTCCGGCACGAGCGTTGCAAGATCATGACATTTGCGAAGAATAAATATTGATGTGTTCGGCACCGTACAGAAGCGTTAGCGTAAGCCGCGTAAAACATGACCTTGAAACATCCGATGCGCGCGCCGACCGCAAGACCATCGAGGCGCGTAACGACGCCCGCGACAACAAGCGCGACGCCGAATACAAGGTCGCGCTCGAAAAATGCGACGCCTTCGCGGGCGCCGCCAAGGACAACTGCGTTGCCGCGGCGCGGACCCAGTACGGTAAATAAGCGGCAGTACCAGAACCAGTTTTTCCAGCTCGGTTCCGAGCATTATTTTGATTAACCACCAAGGAGTTCACCATGAAAATCGCTCAACGCGTTGCCCACATCATGCTCGCAGCATCGGTCCTGACTTCCGTCGTCGCTTGCGCACCGACCCCAACCCGTGAAGGTACCGGCGAATACATCGACGACACCCTCATCACCGGCAAGGTCAAGGCTGCGTTCGCCGCCGACCCGAACGTCAAGGCCACGGAAATCAACGTTGAGACTTTCAAGGGTGAAGTCCAGCTGTCGGGCTTCGTCGCCCAGCCGGCGGACGCCGCACGCGCAGCCGAGATTGCCCGTGGCATTAAGGGTGTAACATCGGTGAAGAACGACGTGCGCGTAAAATAACGCGCGGTCCAGGCCGGACCAATTCCGGGCCGGCCTGATGGCCGGCTATTTTTTTTGTGAAGTCAACATGCAGCTAGCAGATCCCAACATGGCGGGCGCCGCCGATGACGCTGTCGCACCGGCAGCCGCCAAACCGGAACAAACCGACGTCGACTTCCCCCCCGCCGACGGGGCCGCCCTGGGCACTGGCTCCGGCGCGCTCAGGCTCCCGATCCATGTCAACGCACGCGGCCTGGCGCTGGGCATCATCGCCACCGTCGCCTTCGTGTACGCGCTGCAATGGTCGCAAAAATTCCTGGTGCCGCTGTTGCTCGGCATCTTCATCGCCTACACCCTGAACCCGGTCGTGCTGTGGCTGGAACGCTGGCACATCAAGCGCGCCATCGGCGCCACCCTGGTCACGGTCGCCATCGTCGCCATCATGGGGCTGGTGGTGCACCGGGTACAGGACCAGTTCTTCAACATTCTCGACGACCTGCCGGCCATTACCCAGAAGGTCACCAAGATACTGACCAAGACCTCGGGCGGCCAGCCGAGCACCCTGCAGCAGGTGCAGGCCGCCGCCACCCAGATCGAACAGGCGACCGCCAGCGTCGGCCAGCGCGCGGCGCCGCGCAAGCCGCCGCCGGCGCTTGGCGCCAGCAGCAGCTTCAAGGTGATGGACTGGGTGCTGGCCGGATCGATGGGCCTGGTCACCTTCGTGACCCAGGCCACGATGGTGATCTTCCTGGTGTTCTTCCTGCTCCTTGCGGGCGATACCTTCAAGCGCAAGCTGGTCAAGCTGACCGGGCCTTCGCTGACGCGCAAGAAGGTGACGGTGCACATCCTGGACGACATCAATACCTCGATCCAGAACTACATGTTCATGCTGCTGGTGACCAATACGCTGCTGGCGCTGCTGATGTGGGTGGCGCTGCGCACGATCGGCCTGGAGAACGCGGGCGCCTGGGCGGTGGTGGCGGGGCTGACCCACATCATGCCTTACTTCGGGCCTTTGCTGATTACCTCGGCCACCGGCCTGGCGGCCTTCATGCAGTTCGAATCGCTGCGCATGGTGCTGCTGGTGGCGGGCGCTTCGCTCGGCATCGCGACCCTGGTCGGCAGCCTGATCGCCACCTGGATGACGGGACGGATCGCCAAGATGAATCCGGCGGCGGTATTCGTCAGCCTGCTGTTCTGGGGCTGGCTGTGGGGGATGTGGGGATTGCTGCTGGGCGTGCCGGTGGTCGTGATGATCAAGGTGGTGGCCGAGCGGGTCGAGGGGATGGAAGTGATTGCGGAACTGCTGGGGGAATAGGGAACTTCCCGTCCTTGCCCTTGTCGGCCCCGGTCACCGAGTCCGGCTTGTGCGTCAGGCTGCCAAGCTGCAGCGCGTACTGGCGCGCGAACTCGGCGCCGAGAAAGAAGATCTGCGCCGAATAATACACCCACAGCAGCAGTGCGATCATCGATCCGGCCACGCCGAAGCTGTCGGCCACGCCGCTGTTGCCGATGTATAGCCCGATCGCGATTTTACCCAGCGTGAACATGGCGGCCGTCCCCAGCGCGCCGATCGCCAGGGAGCCGATCGCGCCCGCGATCCAGCCGAGCAGGACGGTGGCGTCCGCTCATGCTCACTCCCGGAAACGAAAAAGGGGCACGTCCGGCCCCCTTGTGGTTCGCATGCGGCCGGCGTCAATCGACGCGGCGCTCGATCAGGATCTGTTCCACCTCGACGCGGCGGTTCGGTTCGAGGCACTTGATCAGCTCGACGCGATTCGTGTTGGTACAGACTACCACCGGATTCCTTTCGCCCTTGCCGTAGGCTTTCAGGCGTGCGCCATCGATGCCCTTGCCGACCAGGTAGTCGCGCACGGCCTTGGAGCGCAGCTCCGACAGCTTGAGGTTGTAATGGTCCGAGCCGAGGCGGTCGGCGTAACCGGTGATGTCGACGTCGGTGATGGCCGGGTCGGCGCCCAGCGCGGCGGCGATCTCGTCGAGCCGCGGCTGCGGCATCTTGAGGGTGGCGCTGTCGAAGTCGAACAGTTCGGTGGCCGACAGCGTGACTTTTTCGAAGCGGACCGGAGGCGGCGGCGCCACCGGTGCGGGCGGCGGCGCTTCCTGCATCACGGGGGCCGGCGCGGGCAGCGGCGCCGGCGGCTTGTTGAATGCATAGTTGAGGCCGATCGTCAGGTATTTGTTGTTGCTGCGGTCGAAGCCGAACGCTTCGTCGTGGCGCAGCCGGCCGCGCACGGTGCGCAGGTCGGCCTGCATCGCCCACCGGCTGGACAGCCCGAGCTGGAAGCCGAGGCCGGCGCTGACGTAGGGCGAGGTTTCGTGCGCGCGGCGCAGCGGATTTTCCACCTTGTCGCGCTGGGCGCCGATGCCGAACAGCAGGAAGGGACGGAAGCTCTTGCGGGACATCATCAGCAGCGCATCGGCCCCAACCAGCGTCTGGCGGTAGTCGAACGCGCCCAGCTCCGAGCGGGCATGGCTGGCGCCGATCTGGAGGTCCCACATCTCGGCCACCGGCTTGCCGAAGCGCAGGGCGCCCCCGTAGTCGCGCTCGTCGGTGCCGAACTCGGGGTCGGGGTCGATCACACTGATGCTGGGCTGGATGTACCAGGACGGATTGACGTCTTGCGCCGCCACGGCGCCAGAACAGCACAGGAACACGGCGCCGAGCACTTTTATTGTCGTTTTTTTCACAGTGAACTCCGAGATGTTGAAAGTGAATTGTTACAGAATTGTGCTGTGTGTTCGAGTGGAGTTTGCGGGTGCGAGTTCATGCACTCCGTGCGCTGCCGCACCGACCTGAAGGGGATGTATTCTTTTTACAACATCTTCGTCCGGCGGGCCCCGGCCTGGACGAAAAAAAGCGCCGTAACGGAACTTTGTCCGTTACGGCGCTGTCTGTTAAACAGCGTGTGCCGATTAACGGGTAGGCCCTTCCGGCACGATGATAGTGGTCGAACCATCCTTGCCTGGTTCGCCCGGGGCGCCAGGTGCGCCTGGTTCGCCCGGAGCACCGGGGGCGCCTGGTTCGCCTTGAGGGCCTGGTACTGGAACAGGCACGGCCGCAGGGGCGGGAGTTTCCACGGTCGGGGTGACGACGGTGGTCGCTGGCGGGTTGACAGTGGTCTTTTCGCAAGCGGTCAGGCCAACGAGGGCAATCATTACTGCCAGTACGGTGAGTTTCATGGTGGCTTCCTTATCTAAGAGTTCGTCGATGTCATTGCGCACGCGGTCAGCGCGGACGTACGAAGCATAAATACCTTGCGGGCGACCTTCTGTACGGGAACGCACATAGCAGGGTCCGCCACGGACTTTCAGAAAAGATGACGGCAGGCAGGAAATTTCCGGAAATGTTCGATGGCGCACAGACCCGGTGACCGGCCAAAGGCATTCTGGAGTCAAGGAATACGGAACCCGTGATGTTGTCAGGTTGTCAAGCCTGATGCCCGGTTCGTACCAATGACTATCTCTTTGATGGAGTAACTCAAATGCATGCACATAACCCTCAATCCAACGCACAAGGCGAACTGAGCGCGGTGCGGTCGGCAAATTCCACCCTGATCGAGCGCGTTGCGCCTCAGCCAGCCGAGCGTGCCCCTATCTCCATGGCGCCGATTGAGCGCGTGCGTTCGACCTCCGCCACCCAGCGCCGCATCGAAAACATGCAAAAGCTGATCCAGGAACTGTCCACCCACGAAATGCTGGCCGACGAAATCGCCTGGTTCCTCAAGTTTTCGCCCTCCGGCGCGCGCAAATACATCCGCGACCTGCGCGAAGCGGGCGTGATCGAACTGGCCCGCTACATCGAAGGCACCGCCACCTACCTGGGCAAGGCGGTGTACCAGATCTCGCCAGACCCTGAGCGCGTCAAGGCCTTCCTGGCAGCCATCGTACAGCCAAAGCGCGAAGGCGCGGCGCCACGCAAGGAACGTCCCGGCCTGCGCGAGCAGAACATGGCGGGCACCGGCCGCCACTTCCACATCCTGGCCGACGACACCCATTACGCCATCCGCGTCAACCGCAGCCCGGTCGCGCGCGATCCGCTGGTGGCGGCGCTGTTCGGCGCCGCACCGGCGACTAAGCAGGAAGGCAATTCCTGATTCGGGCGCGGCCTGGCCGCGCATGCCGGCCGTCCCCGGACGTCGCCGCACCTTCACCGGTGCCGCGGCGTTTTGCATTTTTCGGCAAGGGTGATTGAAAAGACATCAAGGGGCCCCACCTGTGCTTCTGCGGCGAAATCGCCAAAATTACGAACACCGAAAGGACGCGCATGTTCTCTGGATGCCGAACAAGAAGCAGATTGAGCCAATGAGATTTTCCTACATGGGTGGAGGGTGGCCGTGGAAGCGCTGATCTGGACCGCCGTGACCGCCGCGGCCTTGTTCGCGGCATGGCGGCTGCCGGCCTGGCGGCTGGGCAAGGTGCTCAGGCAGCCTCTTCCGCAGGCACATTGCGACATCCTGCAGGCCAATATCCCGGTGTACCGCCACATGGCGCCGGAACTGAAGCAGCAGCTGCACAGGCTGGTGCAGCAGTTCCTGTACCAGAAAAAATTTGTCGGTTGCGCGGGGCAGGAGATCGACGACGAGGTGCGCCTGACCATCGCCGGCCAGGCCTGCATGCTGCTGCTGAACCGGCATAGCCGCGTCTATCCCGGGCTGGAAACAGTATTGGTCTATCCGAGCGCCTTCATGGTGCCGCGCAAGCAGGTCGACGAGGCCGGCGTGGTGACCGAAGCGCGCCAGGACCTGCTGGGCGAATCCTGGGGCGACGGCCGCGTGGTGCTGTCGTGGGACCATGTGCTGCATGGCGCCCGCCACTGGAACGAGGGGCAGAACGTGGTGCTGCACGAGTTCGCCCACCAGCTCGACAGCGAGTCGGGCAGCAACAACGGGGCGCCCTGGCTGGGCGACCGCGCACGCTACCGGCGCTGGTCGGAAGTGCTGTCGCGCGACTTCGCCAACCTGCGCGTCGACGCGCTGTACCGCCAGCAGAGCGTGCTCGACCACTACGGCGCGAGCAGCCCGGCCGAATTCTTCGCGGTGGCGACTGAAGCCTTTTTCGCCAAGCCCTGGGACATGGCGGAGCGCCACCCGCAGCTGTTCGAGGAGTTCCACGGCTACTACCGGGTCGACCCGCGCGAATGGCAGGCGCCGCCCGAACGGGAACCGGCGCACTATCATGGCGATGTCCATGGCGGGCAAGGTTACGGCCAGTGGCAATAAGGCTGCGTTGCTTTTCAGGCTTAGTGCGTTAGCGAACAGAGAATTTCCGGTCCAGCGCGCATGCTGGAAGCTCATCGACGCGGGAGGGTACTAGCATGTCCACTATTGTTGCAGGTCATTTTCAGCTCCAGCACGACATCGAAGTGGCGCGCGAGGCGCTGATGAGTGCCGGTTTCCCGGACGAACGCATCAGCGGCTTTTTCGTCAGCGCGCCGGGCCAGCATGACATGACGCCGCTGGGCGGCGACAACATGATGTCGCCGGGCGCCAAGGAAACGCCGGAGGGGATCGTCGAGGGCGCGGCCACCGGGGGCGCGGTCGGGATTGCCGTCGGCGCCGCCACGTCGATGGTCACCGGGCCGCTGGGGCCCATCGTGGGCGGGCTGGTCGGCGCCCACGTGGGATCGCTGTACAGTTTTGCCAAAATGAAGGAAGCGGGCGAGCGGGAGGAGGGCGCCCATGGCGGAGAAAACGTCACCGAACCGCGCAAGCCGGGCATGCTGATCGCCGTGGCGCTGGCCGACGCGTCCGAGGAGGAGGCTGCGCTGGACGTGCTGCGCCGCCTCGGGGCCCATCACCTCGAGCGCGCCGAAGGCACCATCGTCGCCGGCGACTGGGTCGATTTCGACCCGATCACCCATCCCAAACTGATCAACTGAGCTGCCTTTGGACAACGCCGCCGGCCCCCGCAGGGCAGGCGGCGTTCTTCCATTCCGCCTTGCCTCAGTGCGCCATCAGCACCGGCAGCGTCATCGCGTCGAGCACGGTGCGGGTGGCGCCGCCCAGGATCGTTTCGCGGAAGCGCGAATGCCCGTAGGCTCCCATCACCAGCATGTCCGCACCCCGTTCGCGCGCCAGCGTCAGCAGTGCCTCGCCCACTTCATGGCGGCGATGGCCGCGCCTGGCCTCGAGCGGGATGATCGACAGGTCGGCGCGGATGCCGTGGCGCGCCAGGAAGGGCACCGGATCGGCGGCGGTGGCGTCGGCCACCGTGCGCGAATCGGAGCGGGTATCGAAGATGGCGACCGACACGGAATCGGCCTGCGCCAGGATCGGCAAGGCCAGCTGCAGCGCACGCGCGGCTTCGCGGCTGGCGTCCCATGACAGCAGGATCTTGCGGCCCGGATCGCTGACACCGATGTCGTAGGGCAGGATCAGCACCGGCCGGCCGGAATGGATCACCACATAGGCCGGGAAATCGGCCATCAGCGCGTGCCCCGGCTCGGCCTGGCCGACGATGACGAGGTCGGCCGCCCGCCCATGCAGGCTGATGCCGGCGCCCGGTTCGTCGTCCACGAGACGGCCTTCGAAGGAGGCGATGCCGCTGGCGTCCATCTCGCGCGTGAACACGGCCAGCGCGTCGCGCGCGCGTTCACGCAGGAAATCGAGATGCAGGGCGAGGGTGGGATCGTTGGCCTCCGGAGGCATGGTCTGGTACAGGAAGCGCGAGACCCCGCTCAGCGCGGCGCCGATCACGTGCGCCTGGTTGCGTCCCGCGATGGCCGCCGCCGCTGCAACCCGCACGGCCGAACGGCTGCTGTCGTCGACATGTACGAGGATGGTCTTGTAATTCATCGCTACACCTCCGGTCTGTGTTTTTGATCCGGCTTGAACCTTGATTTGCCTCAATGTCACGTCGAGTTAGCCCTCCTAGACTTGACCCTTCATGCTGCCGGCGCAGCGTGGAAACCGGATAAAGAGACAGGAGACAGCGTAATGGAAAACAGTAAAGTGGCCCTCGTAACGGGAGGCATGGGAGGCCTGGGGACAGCAATCTGCCGGCGCCTGCACGCGGCCGGCTTCAAGGTCGCGGCGACCTACTCGCCTTCCAATCCTACACCGGAAGCCTGGCTGGCGGCGCAGCGCGACGACGGCTTCCGTTTCAGCGCCTACAAGGTAGACGTCAGCAACTTCGGCGACACGGAATGGATGATGCAGAAACTGCTGTCCGATTGCGGCCGGCTCGACGTACTGGTCAACAACGCCGGCATCACGCGCGACCAGACCCTGCGCAACATGGGGCAGGCCGAATGGGCGGCGGTCATCCACGCCAACCTCGACAGCGTGTTCAACATGAGCCGGCAGGCGATCGAGCCGATGATGGCGCAGCAGTGGGGCCGCATCATCAACATCTCGTCGGTCAACGGGCAGAAGGGGGCATACGGGCAGGTCAACTACGCTGCCGCCAAGGCGGGGATGCATGGCTTCACCAAGGCGCTGGCGCTGGAGATGGCGCGCCACGGCGTCACCGTCAACACGGTGTCGCCCGGCTACCTGAACACGCGCATGGTGAAGCAAGTGCCGCAGGACATCCTCGAAAGCCGCATCCTGCCGCAGATCCCGCTGGGACGGCTGGGCGAGCCGGAGGAAGTGGCGGCGCTGGTGGCTTACCTGGCGTCGCAGGAGGCCGGCTTCGTGACCGGCGCGAACCTGCCGATCAACGGCGGGCAGCATATGTATTGATGGCAAGGCCGCGGGCGGCCTGTGATGCTCCGCTGAGTATTACCCCCCGCGCTTTTCGGCGCGGGTCTGGCAGGCGATGCACAGGCGCGCTTCCGGGCGCGCCTGCAGCCGCGAGAACCCGATCGGGTTGCCGCACTCCTCGCATTCCCCGTAGCTGCCGTCCTCCAGCTTGGCCAGCGCGCGCCGCACCGAGCCCATCTGCGCCGCATTCATGCCCGCCGATTCCAGCGCGAGGTCGTTGAGCAGGCGCACCGTGGCCTTGTCGGCCGGCGAGGTTTCGATTTCCTGGACGGGCAGCTCACCCGTGCCTTCCACCACGTCGATGTCGTCCTGGCGCACCAGCGCAGCCTGCCGCTGTTCGAGCATCGTCTTGAGGGTGGCGAGCTGGGCCTGGTCCAAGCCGTTCATGGCGGGCTCCATATTTTCAACTGGAAAGGTGGCCAGCATGCGCTGGCTTACACCAGTGTAGCGCGATCGGGCCGCGCTGAATACGTGCGCACGCCTGCGTCCGGAACAACATGTCGAGGCTGGCGGGCAGGGTGTTGCGGGACGGTGAAAACCGGCGCGGGCTGCTGCCGCGCCGGGCGGCAAGGCATGGTTCAGGCGGTCGCCTTCGGCTGCTGCGCTTCCAGCGCGGCCAGCTGTTCCTTGATCTTCGACAGCGCGAGCATGATAGGCGCCGGCTGCCCGGTCGCTGCAGCGCCGGCCAGCGACAGCATGCCGGCCACCAGTCCCGTCACATCCTTGAGGACGGCGATCTTGCGGATCTTTTCGGCGGCCGCGGCGGTCAGCTCGGCCACGTGGCGCTGCGATTTTCCCAGCGAGCCGACGATCAGGCCGGCCGCGTCCGCATACAGGCCGTTGGCGCGCTGGCGCAGGATCATTTCGTTGTCGAACAGCGCGCGCAGCGCCGCCTGCCGGGTGGCGCTGGGCGGCTGGCCGCAGTGCTGCTGGATCTCCTGCATGATGCGCTTGTGCAGCTCGTCCGCACATATCGACAGCTGGTCGGCCAGCGCCTCGATGTGCTCGACGGTGGACAGTCCGTCCGCTTCCTTGTTCATGGCTCACTCCCGGTGGTTCAGTTTTCGTTCAGGCCTTCGCGGATCATGCGCAGGTCGCGTCCGAAGGCCGCCAGCGTGCGCCGGACTTCGTCGTTCGACAGCTTGTCGAGGTTCTCGCGCAGCTTCTGGTGTCCCAGCGATACCTTGGTCAGCCCCTGCTGGGCCAGCGCGTAGCGCTTGTCGATCAGCTTGTATTCCTGTGACTTGTTGAGGTAATGCACCTTGGCGAGGGTCACCAGCATGCGGTCGTTGGGACGATTGGCATACGGGATCTCGATGTCGAAAATGCCCAGCACCGTCTTCTTCTCATTCTCGTTGGTCTTGGCGTACAGCCGCGTGAGCGAGAACATTGCGCCGATCAGGGTCTGCAAGTCGGCGTCGCCGTCGCGCACCATGGTCTCGACGCTGCGGCCCTGGTAGCCGGAGGCGATCGCGCGCGTCAGCAGCCGCGTCAGGCCGGTGTAGGCCGTGATGTGGCGCTGCTCGAGCCCGCTTTCGGTATTCGCCTTCAGGCCGTTGCCCAGGTCGTCGAGCTGGGTCGAGAGGTCGAAGCGGTCTTCGCCAGCCAGCAGGGCCAGGGTGTTCATGTACAGCACCACCGACTTCTGGACGCTGATGAAATCTTCGTACACCGCGCGGCGTTTCGCGTCATTTTCTTTCGCGATCTTGTCGGCGGCGGGTGTCAGGTAGGGTTGTTCGCGCAGGTAGGTGTCGCGGTAGCGCGTCGACAATTCGGCGTAGCCGCCCAGTTTGGCGGAGGCGCCGGCAAATTCGCGCACTTCCTGCAGGCTGACGTGGGTGCCGGCGCAGCCCTGCAACAGCAAGGTTGTGGCAAAGGCGGCGAGGGCGGAACAACGGCGGGGCAAGCTCATGGGGGCCTTTCAGGCAACGCGCGGGTGCGTGCCGGAAGCCCTTATTCTTGCGCCGCTATCCCAGCGGCATCTTGCTGAAGGTCAAGTAGCGCGGAGCCAGCCGAGGCCGGCCGCGGTGGTTGTGGCCGGCGTGTATTCGCAGCCGACCCAGCCTTCGTAGCCGAGCTGGTCGAGCAGGGCGAACAGGAAGGGGTAATTGATCTCGCCCGTGCCCGGCTCATGGCGGCCAGGATTGTCGGCCACCTGGATGTGCTTGACCAGCGGAAGCAGCGAACGCAGGGTGCCGGCCAGCTCCCCTTCCATGCGCTGCATGTGATAGATGTCGTACTGCAGGAACAGGTTGGAGGCGCAGCATTCCTTGATGATGCCCGCCGCCTGTTTGCTTCCGGACAGGAAATAGCCGGGAATGTCGTAGGTGTTGATCGGCTCGATCAGCAGGCGCAGGCCGTGCCTGCCCAGTTCCGCCGCCGCGTGGCGCAGGTTGGCGACGAAGGTGTCGTGGGCCAGTTCCGGTTCGACGCCAGGTGGGAGCTTGCCGGCCAGGCAGTGCAGCTGCGGCGCGCCCAGTGCCAGTGCGTACTCGAGCGCAAGGCCGACGCTGTCCCGGAACTCGGCGATGCGCGCCGGGTCGCAGGCGATGCCGCGCTCGCCTGCGTTCCAGTCGCCGGCCGGAAGGTTGTGCAGCACCAGTTCCAGGCCGTTCGCGTCGAGCCGCTCCCTGACGTCCGCTGCAGGGAAGGCGTAGGGAAACTGGAATTCGACCGCGGTGAAGCCATGCTCCCGTGCTGCCGCGAAGCGGTCCAGGAAGCTCGTTTCGGTGAACATGGTGGTCAGGTTGGCGGCAAATTTTGGCATGGCTCAACTATACAGCTTCGCCGCTTGCCGGCGAATGGTCGGCGAAGGCGCGGATCGGCGTCAGCAGCCAGGCCGCCGCCGAACACAGCATCAGGAACACGCCGGCCGCCATGAACACCTGGCCCAGCGACAGGTAACGCATCAGGAAGCCGGTCACGGCGGCCGACATCGGCGCCAGGCCCATGAAGATGAACATAAAGATGCTCATTGCCCGGCCCAGCATCTGGCGCGGCACCCGTCCCTGTATCGAGCTGAATACGGCAACCTGCATGCAGCCGCCGATGGCGCCGAGTAGCAGCAAGAGCAGCGCCGCCTGCCACGCGGACTGCACCAGTCCCAGCGGGAGCAGCAGCAGGCCGGACACGAAATCGGCCGCCAGGATGGTGGTTCCGAAGGTGCCGATCCGGATCTTGCCGCGCATCCCGGTCAGCGCCATGCCTGCCAGCGTGCCGGCGCCGTGCACGCCCAGCAGCAAGCCCAGCGCGGACGCCCCCTGCAGGCGGGTATCGGCCAGCATCGGCAGCGCCACCAGCATCGCGCCGCCGACGACGAAGGCGCATAGCGCCCAGTACAGCATGCAGGTGCGCAAAGTAAAGTCGCGCCACACGCTGGCGATGCCTTCGGCGATCGATTCCAGCACCGGCGCGGTCGCTGCGGGCGGCGAATGGCGGGCCTGCACGCGCGACAGCGTCCACGCCGAGAACAGGAAGGTGAAGCAGCCGAAACCGAACGCGATGCCGAGGCCGTTGGCCGCGCCGGGACCGGTGCCGCGGCCATCGCCGAACACGGCGAACACCAACGCCGCCAGCAGCGGGCCGGACAGCATCGTCAGCTGGCGCATGCCCATCATCATGCCGTTAGCACGGGGCACATGTTCCGGCGCCACGACGTGCGGCAGCAGCGAGGTGCCAGATGGAATGCTGAACGCCGACGACAGTCCGAGGCAGAACGCCAGCACGTATATGGCTGGCATGCTGGCCTGGCCGGCCAGCACCAGCGCGGCGAGGATGGCGAGCAGGGCCGCATTGGCGTACTTGCTCAGCATGAGTACCGACTTGGGCGAAAAGCGGTCGACCAGCGCGCCGCCGACCAGCATGAAGATTGCGCGCGGTACGCTCATCAATGCGATGACGAGGCCGAGGGTCAGTGCGTCGCCAGTCAGCGTCAGCACCAGCCAAGGTAGCGCGATCATGGTGAACTGGTCGCCCAGGGCCGAAACAACGCCGCCGCCCATCATCCAGCGGAAGTTCGGTTCGCGCAGCAGGGGCGAGCGGTCGGCATCGGTCATGGCCGCTCCCATGTCAGGCGTGGGAGGCCAGGCCGCCAAGCGACGCTGCGATCGCGGCGACTTGTTCGGGCGCCAGCGAACGCAGCACCTCGCGGCTGACCAGGTTGACGGTGACGCCGGCATTTCCCAGCAGTTCCTGCCCGGTCGGCGTGAGGCTGGCGTAGGCGACGCGGGCGTCGCGCGGGTCGGCCTCGCGCGTGACCAGGCCGATCTTCTCGAGCGGGAGCAGGCTGCGCGTGACGCCGGACGCGGTCAGGCCCAGCTTCTCGGCCAGGTCGACCCGGCGCAGGCGCGCGCCCGGCGCGTGGTGCAGGTGGTTCATCAGCTGGAAGTCGCTGAAGCTGATGCCGTGATGGCTGCCGAGCGCCGAATCGAAGCGGCGCTGCAAGAGGGCGTGAACGCGCGCAATGGTGAGGCAAAGCTCGCTGGCGCTGCTGGGTTCTTGGGGGACGATCATGATCTCGCCTATATCGTGAACTAGTACTTGAGTAATCAACTATTGAGCATAGTGCAAGATTTACGCCGCCCAATGCAAGCGCATTGTGGGGGGGGCGGCTTTCAGGCGACAGGATGGCGTTCGGAATCGCCGTGGCCATCTTCCGCGGGGCTCGGTATCGGTATCGGCCAGCAGGCGTCGTTGCAGCGCCAGTTCCAGCGCCGGGACGAACACCTTTTTCGCCAGCAGGTTGAAGCCGCGCGGGGGGGAGTTCGTTGGCCCACCACTGCTGCAGGCCGTCGCTCACTTCCGGCAGGGTGCCGGCCGACTGCAGCGCCACCAGGGTGCCAAGGCGGCGGTCGTCGGACAGGCGCAGCTGGGCCTCGGGCAGGCGGTTGATCTGTTGCGCGGCAAACGTCGCCCGTCAGGGCGGGGTCAAAAGCGCGGACGGCAGAGCCCCTCCTTACCTTTGACTTTAGTGCGGAGTCTGCTGCTGTTCGATGTACTGTCGAACAACTGCGATGGGTGCGCCGCCGCAATTACCCGCAAAGTAGCTGGGCGACCAAAGGCGCCGTCCCACAGTTTTTCTCGAATACTGGGATAGTTCTTCTTCCGAGTCATGCGGCTGGAACACTTTCAGGCTGTTGACCAGACTGGAAAACGGCAAGCTTGGGCGGGTAGTTCAGCAGAAGGTGAACGTGGTCACCCTCGCGGTCGAACTCCACCAGTTCCGCTTCAAAGTCCATGCAGACGCTTGCGAACATCGGGCGCAGGTCGTCAAGAATCTCTTTTGTGAAGACTTCACGGCGGTATTTTGTGACAAAGATCAAATGCACATGCATTAGAAAAATATAGTGTCTTCCGTGGCGAATATCGCTGTCATTACTCATAGACCAAACGATAATCGAAGCATGCAGCGTCTACAAGCCTACAGATACGAACTGATGCCAGATGGCGAGCAGGAGCGCGCTATGCGCCGCTTCGCCGGATCGTGTCGGTTCGTCTATAACAAGGCGTTGGCGCTGCAAAAAGAAAATTACGAGGCGGGTAACAAGTTCATCGGCTACGTGGCGATGGCGAAACATCTTACGGGATGGCGCAATGGCCTTGACACGCCTTGGCTCAAGGAAGCGCCTTGTCATCCATTACAACATGCCTTGAAGGATTTGGAGAAGGCTTACAAGAATTTCTTCGCCAAATGCGCCGATTTCCCGCGCTTCAAGCGCAAGGGTAGCGGCGATGCTTTCCGCTACCCCGATCCGAAACAGATCAAGCTCGATCAGGCCAACAACCGTCTCTTTCTTCCCAAATTGGGCTGGCTGCGCTACCGCAACAGCAGGGACGTTCTCGGCGAACTGCGCAACGTTACCGTGAGCCAGTCGGGAGGCAGGTGGTTCGTGTCGATTCAGACGCGGCGCGAGGTCGAGCAGCCCCTGCCCACGGCGACAACCGCCATCGGCATCGACGTCGGCATCGCTCGGTTCGCCACGATGAGCGACGAGAGCTATATCGCCCCGCTCAACAGCTTCAAGAAGCACCAGCAGCGCCTTGCCCGCTACCAGCGCCGCATGAGCCGCAAGGTCAAGTTCAGCAACAACTGGAAGAAGGCAAAGGCCCGCGTCCAGAAGGTTCACACCCGCATCGCTAACGCCCGCAAAGACTTCCTGCACAATAAAGTGGACCCATCGGTCAAGACAATCTTTCAGCGAGTTTAAGCTGTGTCCGTTTCCACCGCTGCAGCTGGTCGGCGCTGCCCCGTGATCCTACTTCCTTGCCGCTGGAGGGCTTCATCCTCCAGGGGCCGCCGCCGGCATGGCCTGCTGCGGTCACGCGGTTTCGGGCGCCGCCACTTCAGCGCTGCCGTACTTGTCGACGATCAACGCTCCGCCGCCGATTCCACTGCGATAGACGCTGGCCGGCGTCTTGTAGCCAAGGGACTGGTGCGGTCGCTCGGCGTTGTAGAACGCGAAGTATTGCGCCAGTCCCACCATCAGCTCCGCCATGTTGGCATAGCCCTTCAAGTACACATCCTCGTGCTTCACGTTGCGCCACAATCGCTCGACGAAAATGTTGTCCAAGGCCCGTCCGCGTCCATCCATGCTGATGGCCACGCCTTCGCGCTTGAGAACGTCCGTGAAGGCCGCGCTCGTGAACTGCGAGCCCTGGTCGCTATTGAACACCTCGGGCCTGCCATGCTCGCGCAGGGCGTCCTCCAGGCAGTCCACGCAGAACGAAGCATCCATGCTGTTGCTGAGCCGCCAGGACAGCACCTTGCGGCTGTACCAGTCAATCACGGCCACCAGGTAGGCGAAGCCGCGCGCCAGCCTTAGATAGGTTATGTCCGTGCTCCACACCTGGTTCGGCCGCGTGACCGGTACACCCCGCAGCAGGTACGGGTAGACCTTGTGCCGAGGATGTGCCTTGCTGGTGTTCGGTCCGGGCGCCATGCCCGCCAGTCCCATGCTGCGCATCAGGCGCTGTACCCGCTTGCGGTTGACAACGCGGCCCGCTGCGCGCAAAAACACCACCATGCGCCGGCTGCCATAGAACGGCCTGTTCGTGTATTCCTCATCGATCAGCCGGCACAGCAGCAAGTCCTCCGCACCTGCATCCTCCGGCACCTTGGCGGCGAGCCGCCGGTACACCGTCGCGCGCGGCACTTCCGCCAGTTCGCATTGCCGGCTCAGGGGCAGCTCATCGGCACCGTCGACCCAGCCCATCCTGGCATCAAGGCTCACTCCCCCAACTTTTTTTTAAGCCAGTCATTCTCCATCTTCAGCCGGCCGATCTCGCCGTACAGCCGATCCTCGCCGCTCTTGACCTCGGTCGGTTTGGGGCCCCGCTTGGTCTCGAACAGAGCGCCGGCAGATTCCAAAATCTCCTTCTTCCACTGTCCGACCAGTTGCGGATGCACACCGTACGTCTGTGCGATTTCCGTGATCGTCTTCACCCCGCGCACCGCCTCCAGGCCTACCTTCGCCTTGAATTCGGCCGTATGCACCTTGCGTTTCTTTGCTTCACCCATTTGCTGCCATCCTTTCGAGGACGACAGCTTAAACTACCCCGTAGTCACTGTCTCAAATTGTGGATCCACTATACAAGACCACAACAACGATTTGCCAAAACCACGCGCTCGTTTGCATTGAGGATTTGCAGGTACGGAACATGTCCAGGTCGTCCAAAGGCAGCAGCGAACGGCACGGCAAGATGGTGAAACAGAAGTCCGGCCTGAACCGCGCCATTCTCGATCAGGGATGGGGTGAATTCAGGCGGCAACTGGATTACAAGCTGGCGTGGAACGGCGGCATGCTGTTGGCCGTTCCGCCGCACCACACCAGCCGGACGTGCCCGTGCTGCGGCCACGTATCGAAAGACAATCGGCAAACACAAGCGAAATTCTTATGCGTCGATTGCGGCTACGAAAATCACGCCGAT
>NZ_QYUP01000083.1 GCF_003590855.1 Massilia cavernae | reverse complement strand
GAAGCCGGCGTGCCTGGATGCTGGAGGAAAAAGCCCGGCGCCAGCTGGACAACCTCCACTTGCCGGGCAGGTACCCCGTCGAAACCATGCCGGCTGTCATGCAGCAGGCGGGCGCGCTCCTAGTCACCCTTACGGACCAGGAAATCTTCAGCTACACGGTGCCGAGCAAACTGCAGAATTACCTGGCCGCCGGGCGCCCGATCGTGGCCTCGCTAAACGGCGAGGGCGCGCGCTTGGTGCGGCGGGCTAACGCCGGCGTGGCAGTCGCGGCTGAGGACGGGGCGGCGCTGGCCGACGCGGTGCTGCGCTTGTACCGCACCGATCCGGTAGAGCGGGCCAGGATGGGAACCAACGGCGCGCGCTATTTCGCGCAGCATTTTTCGCACGACATGCTGGTCGGCCAGCTGGCCGCTATCGTCGGGTCGTGCATAGCAAACAGGAAGGATGAACAGTGATGAGGGTATTGGTATTGGGTGCGAGCGGCATGCTCGGCAGCGCGATGGTACGTGTACTCAGCGAGGATGCGGGGATGGAAGTGATCGGAACAGTACGCGGAGCTAGCGCCAGTCGTTACTTCGAGTCGGCGATTGCCGAGCGCTTCCTAATCGGGGTCGATGTCGAGAACGTCGACTCATTGGCCGGCGCGATGGCCGAGGCGCGCCCAGACGTGGTGGTTAACTGTGTCGGAGTGGTCAAGCAGCTGGCCCAAGCCAACGATCCCCTGCGCGTGCTGCCGATCAATTCCATGTTGCCGCACCGGCTCGCAAAGCTGTGCGCGTTGGCCGGCGCGCGACTGGTGCATGTGAGCACCGACTGTGTCTTTGCGGGTACCAAGGGGCGCTACCACGAGACAGACGTATCCGATGCGACCGATCTGTACGGAAAATCGAAGTATATTGGCGAAGTCCACACGGACAACGCAATTACCTTGCGCACCTCGATCATAGGCCATGAGCTGCAGAACGGCCATAGCCTAGTCGACTGGTTCCTCTCGCAAGGGGCGAACTGCCGCGGCTTTTCCAGGGCGATCTTCTCGGGACTGCCGACTGTGGTGCTGGCCACGCTGGTGCGCGATGTCATCTTCCCACGCCCGGACCTGTCGGGCCTGTACCACGTGGCCGCCGAGCCGATCAACAAGTTCGACTTGCTGAACCTGATCAAGCGCGTGTACGGCAAGCAAATCGAGATCGCCGACGACCCATCCCTGGTCATCGACCGCTCGCTCGACGCCAGTCGTCTGCGCGAGGCAACCGGCTACGTGGCGCCGTCTTGGAACGAAATGATTACCACCATGCATTCATATAAGTAGGAAGATCCATGTTTGACGACAAAGTATTATTGATTACCGGCGGCACTGGCTCGTTCGGAAACACGGTGTTAAAGCGATTCTTGACCACCTCGGTCAGGGAAATCCGGATTTTCAGCCGCGATGAGAAGAAGCAGGAAGAAATGCGGATCGCGCTCAACGATAGCAAGCTGAAGTTCTACATCGGCGACGTGCGCGACTACGCCAGCCTCGACCAAGCCATGCGCGGGGTCGACTACGTATTTCATGCGGCCGCACTCAAGCAGGTGCCGTCGTGCGAGTTCTACCCGATGGAAGCAGTGCGCACCAATGTGATCGGCACAGAGAACGTTATGAATGCGGCCCAGGCCAACGGCGTCAAGCGTGTCGTTGTGCTCAGCACCGACAAGGCGGTTTATCCGATCAACGCGATGGGCATTTCGAAGGCGATGGCCGAAAGCTGATGGTGGCCAAGGCGCGCCTGCAGCGCGAAGGCGACACGGTGTTCTGCGCCACCCGCTACGGCAACGTGATGGCCTCGCGCGGCTCGGTTATCCCGCTGTTCGTGTCGCAGCTACGCGAGGAAAAGCCGCTGACTGTTACCGATCCCAACATGACGCGCTTCCTGATGTCGCTGGACGATTCGGTTGACTTGGTGCTGTACGCCTACGAGCACGGGAAGCAGGGCGACATCTTCGTGCAGAAAAGCGCCAGCCTCGACCGTCGCCGACCTCGCGCAGGCGGTGCGCGAGATTTTCAACAAGAGGAACGAGATCCGCGTGATCGGCACCCGCCACGGCGAAAAGCTGTATGAATCGCTGATCTCGCGCGAGGAAATGGCGCACGCCAAAGACATGGGCGGCTACTACCGGATTCCGGCCGACAACCGCGACCTGAATTACGCCAAGTACTTCAGCGAGGGCGAGAAGGAAATTTCCGAATTGGACGACTACACCTCGCACAACACCGAGCGCCCCGGTTCGGAACATATCAGCAACGGATTTCGAGCTTCGAACATCCAGGGAGTTCGTAGCGTAGTTCTGACGGTGTGTACCGGATAACTGCTGGACGTGCTGGCCAGCTCGGCCAGACGGTCCACGATATCCTGGCCCCGGCAGACTACGTCATTACCTTAACCAGGTATTCTCCGGATGAAATCGAGCGGGAGCTTGATCTGTCAGCGACAGGCGCTCGGTGTTGTGCGAGGTGTAGTCGTCCAATTCGGAAATTTCCTTCTCGCCCTCGCTGAAGTACTTGGCGTAATTCAGGTCGCGGTTGTCGGCCGGAATCCGGTAGTAGCCGCCCATGTCTTTGGCGTGCGCCATTTCCTCGCGCGAGATCAGCGATTCATACAGCTTTTCGCCGTGGCGGGTGCCGATCACGCGGATCTCGTTCCTCTTGTTGAAAATCTCGCGCACCGCCTGCGCGAGGTCGGCGACGGTCGAGGCTGGCGCTTTCTGCACGAAGATGTCGCCCTGCTTCCCGTGCTCGTAGGCGTACAGCACCAAGTCAACCGAATCGTCCAGCGACATCAGGAAGCGCGTCATGTTGGGATCGGTAACAGTCAGCGGCTTTTCCTCGCGTAGCTGCGACACGAACAGCGGGATAACCGAGCCGCGCGAGGCCATCACGTTGCCGTAGCGGGTGGCGCAGAACACCGTGTCGCCTTCGCGCTGCAGGCGCGCCTTGGCCACCATCAGCTTTTCGGCCATCGCCTTCGAAATGCCCATCGCGTTGATCGGATAAACCGCCTTGTCGGTGCTGAGCACAACGACACGCTTGACGCCGTTGGCCTGGGCCGCATTCATAACGTTCTCTGTGCCGATCACATTGGTGCGCACTGCTTCCATCGGGTAGAACTCGCACGACGGCACCTGCTTGAGTGCGGCCGCATGAAATACGTAGTCGACCCCGCGCATGCTTGGTCGAGGCTGGCGTAGTCGCGCACGTCGCCGATGTAGAACTTCAGCTTGCTATCGTTGAGCGCGATCCGCATTTCTTCCTGCTTCTTCTCATCGCGGCTGAAAATCCGGATTTCCCTGACCGAGGTGGTCAAGAATCGCTTTAACACCGTGTTTCCGAACGAGCCAGTGCCGCCGGTATCAATAATACTTTGTCGTCAAACATGGATCTTCCTACTTATATGAATGCATGGTGGTAATCATTTCGTTCCAAGACGGCGCCACGTAGCCGGTTGCCTCGCGCAGACGACTGGCGTCGAGCGAGCGGTCGATGACCAGGGATGGGTCGTCGGCGATCTCGATTTGCTTGCCGTACACGCGCTTGATCAGGTTCAGCAAGTCGAACTTGTTGATCGGCTCGGCGGCCACGTGGTACAGGCCCGACAGGTCCGGGCGTGGGAAGATGACATCGCGCACCAGCGTGGCCAGCACCACAGTCGGCAGTCCCGAGAAGATCGCCCTGGAAAAGCCGCGGCAGTTCGCCCCTTGCGAGAGGAACCAGTCGACTAGGCTATGGCCGTTCTGCAGCTCATGGCCTATGATCGAGGTGCGCAAGGTAATTGCGTTGTCCGTGTGGACTTCGCCAATATACTTCGATTTTCCGTACAGATCGGTCGCATCGGATACGTCTGTCTCGTGGTAGCGCCCCTTGGTACCCGCAAAGACACAGTCGGTGCTCACATGCACCAGTCGCGCGCCGGCCAACGCGCACAGCTTTGCGAGCCGGTGCGGCAACATGGAATTGATCGGCAGCACGCGC
>NZ_QYUP01000082.1 GCF_003590855.1 Massilia cavernae | reverse complement strand
TCGACCAGGTAGGCCACTTCGCCGTCAGGCTTGACGAAGTATTTGCCGGCCGGGCCGCCGACGGTATCGGTCTTGTGCCACACCTTGTAGGTATTGCTGTCCGAAGCTGCCTGCGGGCCTTGCAGCTGGCCGGTAGCGCTCAGCTTGCTGGCGTCCACCCGCAGGTTCGGCGCGACCTGCGCGGCCGGCACATAGACGGTGCTGGCGTCGTTCAGCTTGAGCAGGATCGGGCCAAGGATCAGGGCGGAAGCCAGCGCGCCGGCGAGGATCGCATACTGCTGCAGCTTCGGCGTCGAGCCGACCAGGAAGCCGGTCTTCAGGTCCTGCGAGGTGGTGCCGGCGTTACTGGCGGCGATGCAGACGATGGCGCCGACCGACAGCGCGGTCACGTAGTACTGGCCGCCGGTCCAGCCCATCACCAGGAAGATCAGGCAGGTGAACAGCAGCGTCGCCACCGCCATGCCCGAAATCGGGTTGGACGAGGAACCCACTTCGCCGGTCAGGCGCGACGACACGGTGGCGAACAGGAAGCCGAACACCAGGATCAGCAGCGCGCCGAGGACATTCATGTGCAGCGGGGTGGCCACGGTGATCACGGCGATGATCGACAGGCAGCCGAGGACAACCCACTTCAGCGGGATGTCGCGGTCGGTGCGCACCGATTCGTCCGCCGCGCTGCCCTTGCCCATGCCCGACAGACCGCCCTTCAGGCCATTCCAGATGGTCGGCATTGAGCGAACAAGGCTGATCAGGCCACCGGCGGCAACCGCGCCGGCGCCGATGTACAGCACATAGGCGCTGCGGATGTCGTCCGGACCCATGTCCTTGATCAGCATCGTGCCCGGCGAAACCGGCACGGCCAGCAGATCGCCGAAGAACTTGATCATCGGGATCAGCATCAGGTAGGACAGCACGCCACCGGCAGCCATTGTGGCCGCGATGCGCGGGCCGATGATGTAGCCCACGCCCAGCAGTTCCGGCGACAGCTCGGCGCCGACGGAACCGGCCTTGAGCGGCGCGCCGAACATGAAGTTGGCGGTGTCCTTCCAGCCCTTGAACGAGATATTGGCCACCTTGTACAGCAGGCCGAGGCCGAAGCCGCCGAAGATGATGAAGGCGCGGCGTTTGGCTTCGCGCGCGGCCTCCGACCCGGCTTCGCGGATTTCGCCGGCGGCTTCGCGCGAGGATTCGGTGGCGGCTGCCTTCAGCACTTCGGCGCAGGCGGTGCCTTCCGGGTATTTCAGCTGGTTATGCTGGTCGACGATCATCGTGCGGCGCATCGGGATCATCATCAGGATGCCAAGCAGGGCGCCCAGCACGCCCACCAGCATCACGCGCGATATCTCGAGGTCGAAGCCGAGGATCATAATCGCCGGCATGGTCACGCCAAGGCCGAAGGCGATCGACTCGCCGGCCGAGCCGGCGGTCTGGGTGATGCTGTTCTCGAGGATGGTCGAGTCGCGCCCACCCAGTTTCTTGGCCATGCCGAACAGGGTGATCGCGATGACCGCCACCGGGATCGAAGCGCTGACCGTCAGGCCCACCTTCAGCACCAGGTAAAGCGAGGACGCGCCGAAGATCATGCCAAGCACGATGCCCATCACGAGGGCACGTAAGGTCATTTCGGGCAGCTGCGCCGAAGCCGGTATGTACGGCCTCACCGGGCTGGGTGTCGAATCGTATGGCATGAAGGTGGTCCTTGAGGGAGTTTTTTCGCAGGCGTGACTATCGCACAAGCCTGCCGCGATGGAAAGCGCGGCGATCCCTTCGTTTATAATTCCCGCGTCAGCGCGGTCGGCCGCGCTCCACGTGGAGAGCATGCAGTTTTGACAAATCCATCACGCGCACCGCGCCGCGACCGCGGCTTCATCCTCACCGCACTGCTGCTGGTGCTCGTCGCCATCGGCTTCGGCGCTTGGTACGTCTACAAGCTTGCCTCGAACGTCCCGGCCATCGACGCCGTCACCGACTACGAGCCCAAGATCCCGCTGCGTATCTACACCGCCGACCAGGTCCTGATCGGCGAGTTCGGCATCGAACGGCGCGATTTCGTCCCGATCGACAAAATCCCCGACCTGATGAAGAAGGCGGTGATAGCGATCGAGGACACCCGTTTCTACGAGCATGGCGGCATCGACTGGATCCGCGCGCTCGGCGCCGCGCGCGCCAACCTGAAAGGCGGCTTCCGCGAAGGCGCGTCGACCATCACGATGCAGGTAGCCCGCACCTTCTTCCTGACCCGCGAGAAGCTGGTGTCGCGCAAGATCACCGAAATCGCGCTCGCCTACAAGATCGAATCGGCGTTGAGCAAGGACCAGATCCTCGAGCTGTACATGAACCAGATCTACCTTGGCCAGCGCGCCTACGGCTTTTCCGGCGCGGCGCGCGCCTACTTCGGCAAAACGCTTGGCGAGCTGTCCGTCGCCGAGACCGCGATGCTGGCCGGCCTGCCGCAGAACCCGGCTCGCCACAACCCCGCGGTCAACCCCAAGCGCGCGGCGCAGCGCCAGCACGCGGTCCTGAAGCGCATGCACGAGCTCGGGTATATCACCGAGCCGCAGTACAAGCAGGCGCTGGCCGAACGGCTGCGGGTGCGCCCGAAAGGCCAGGAGTTCGCCACCCACGCCGACTACGTGGCCGAAATGGCGCGCCAGGTCGTATACGAAAAATTCCAGGAAGACGCCTATACAAAAGGGATCCGCGTCACGACGACGATCATGTCGGCCGACCAGGACGCCGCTTACGAATCCGTGCGCCGCAATGTGTTGGCCTACGACCAGCGCCATGGCTACCGCGGGCCGGAAGCCTTCATCGACCTGCCGTCCGACCAGCAGGAGCGCGACCTCGCCATCGACGAAGCGCTGCAGCAGCGTCCTTCCTCCGACGGCCTGATACCGGCGGTGGTGACGGCTGCCTCGCCGCGTTCGGTCAGCGTCGAGACCCGCGACGGCGCCGAACTCGAGATCACCGGCGCCGGCCTGCGGCTGGTGAGCGGCGCGCTGCAGCCGAAAGCGAAGGACAGCGTTCGGATCCGCCCCGGCGCGGTCGTGCGCGTGATGCAGGACCGCAGCAAGGCATGGTCGGTGGTCCAGGTGCCGCAGGTGGCGGCGGCCTTCGTGGCCATCGACGCCAACACCGGCGCCTACCGCGCGCTGGTCGGCGGCTTCGACTACAACCTCCAGAAGTTCAACCACGTGACGCAAGCCTGGCGCCAGCCGGGCAGCGCGATCAAGCCCTTCGTGTACTCGGCCGCGCTGGAAAAAGGCTTTTCGCCGGCCACCATGATCCTCGACGAGGCGCTGGACCTGCCGGGCGAGAACGCCGGCGCCACCTGGTCGCCGCAGAATGACGACGGCAAGTTCGACGGCGTGGTGTCGATGCGCGAGTCGCTGGCCCACTCGAAGAACATCACCACCGTGCGCCTGCTGCGCGCGGTGACGGTGCCGGCCGCCCACGAATACCTGGGCCGCTTCGGCTTCGACCCGCAGCGCCAGCCGAAGAACCTGACGCTGGCGCTCGGCACCGGCGCCGTCACGCCGCTGCAGATGGCGGGCGCGTATGCGGTGTTCGCCAACGGCGGCTACGCGGTCCAGCCCTACGTGGTGGCGAAAGTGGAAGATGCGCGCGGCATGCCGTTGGCCGAGACAAAGCGGCCGGCCGCGCCGCCCGAGGACCAGCGCGTGATCGACCAGCGCAATGCCTTCGTGGTCGATTCGATGCTGCGCGACGTCACCGTCTACGGCACCGGCGCCGCCGCCGGCAGGACACTGGGCCGACCCGACATCGCCGGCAAGACCGGCACCACCAGCGACGCCTTCGACGGCTGGTTCGCCGGCTACGGCGGCAACGTGGTGGCGGTGGCCTGGATGGGCTACGACGACCCGAAATCGCTGGGCGGGCGCGAATTCGGCGCCACCCTGGCGCTGCCGATCTGGATCGACTACATGAAGGTGGCGCTGGCCAGGCGCCCGGCGCAGGAGCGCCCCGCACCCGAGGGCGTGATGCAGGAGGATGGTGGCGACTGGATCTACTCCGAGTACGCAGGCGTCGAGGACTTCAGGTTTATCGACGTCAGCCCGGATGCCGCCGCCGGCACGCCCGAGCAGCCGGAGGCGCCACCGGCCGAGGAACCGGCCCCCGCGCCGCCCCCCTGCGGAATAGCCGCGCACGGTAGCGAAACCGGGAATCCCGGCACGCTGGTACACTTGTTGTCAGTTCAACACCATGTACCGGTCAGGATGCGCCATGCCCCGCCACCCAGCCCCGAGCCCCGTACGCCGCCTGGGCACGGCCGCGATCGCCGTGGTGCTGCTGCTGCCCCTGCCGGCGGCTCCTTCACCAGGGCTTGCGACCTACTTCATCGACGGCTCCCAGACCAGCCCGCGCGTCGAGTACCACAGCTTCGGCTTCCCCAGCCAGGCCCGCTTCAGCCGCACGCGCGGTACCATTACCGTCGACCGGGGGACTCGCACCGGCACGGTCGACGTCGAGATCGAGGCCACATCCGGCAGCACCGGTTACACGCTGTTGGACAGCTTCATGGGCGCCGCGGAAGTGTTCGACACAGCCCAGTTCCCGCTCATCACCTACAGCTCGCCTTCGCTTGGTTTCAGCGGCGACACGCCCGCCTGGGTCGATGGCAGCCTGACGATCAAAGGCATCACCCGGCCGGTACGGCTTGACATCGAGCAGTTCGCCTGCGCGCAGCACCCGGGGCTGGACAAGGAGGTGTGCACGGCCACCGCCGTCGCGAAAATCAAGCGCAGCGATTTCAACGCAGGCAAATACGCGCCGCTGGTCAGCGACGAGGTAACGCTGGTGATCCCGATTGCGGCGGTCAGGCGGTGAGCGGCAGCGCCAGCGGAGACCGCAGCCGGATGATCTGCTCCACCCCGGCGTTGTCCACCACCTTGACACTCTTGAGCACTACCCCATCGTGGTCGATCCAGATTTCCGCCACGTCCGGCACGGTGTGATCCCAGCCTTCCAGCACCACTTCCAGGATCTGGCTCTTTTGATCGTAAACAATACCGATGAGCGGCGCGAACTGGGATTCGACCTGGGCGCCGATTTTCAGCGACTGGACGTCGATCTCTGCCTGCATGCCGGGCAGGCGCTTGGAAACGGCATCGAAATATGCGTGCCAGGCCTGCTTGTCGAGCTTTTCGATACTCATGATGTGCTCCTTCCTCCGCCTACATAATAGGACCCGCGAGGACGCCGGAAATTCCCGCCTGCGCGGTGATCGAGACAATCCATATTAGCACCGTGGGGTAGAATCCCCCACCGATACACCATACGTGCAGGACCTCATGCTGAAGAATTGGATTGCCCGCCTGTTCGGCGCCGCGCCCGCGGAGGGACACGTGCGCGCCGCGCCGGAGCCGAAGGCGCCGGACAATACCCCGGCGCCGGGTCCCGGCGCCGGCGATCCGCCCCTTGGCCCCGGCAACATCGACGCCCTGTTTTACCGCTGGGTAACAGGCACCGGCCAGCGAGACACGCCGCCCGGCGCAGACAAGCCTATCCTCGACGAACTGGCGCGCCTGGTCGCCTCGCCCTCGTCCGGCGCCGAACTGATGCCGCGCGTGCCGGCCGTGATCCCGCAACTGCTGCGCAGCCTGCGCGACGACAGCGTCACCAGCGCCGACCTGGCGCGCCAGCTGTCGCAAGACGCCGTGCTGGTGGCCGAGGTCATCCGCGAAGTCAACAGCCCCTGGTACCGGCCTACCGTTCCGGTACGCAACCTCGAAGGCGCGGTGATGCTGCTGGGACAAAACGGCCTGCGCATGCTGCTTGCGCGCGTTGCCTTCCGTCCCATCATCAGCATGCAGGCCGGCTATTTCGCGCGCATGGTCGCGCCCCACATCTGGGCCGAGTCGGAAAAGTGCGCGCTGGCGTCCAGCCTGCTGGCCACGCGCATGCGGGTCGATCCCTTCGAAGCCTACCTGGCCGGGATGATGCAGAATGTGGGGCCGATCGTCGCCTTCCGCGTGATCGACCTGGTGTGCACCGACCAGCAGCTGCCGCATTCGGACGAATTCTGCGCCCAGCTGTTCCGCGACGCCCACACCCTGTCGAGCCGGATCGCAGCGCTGTGGGATTTCCCGGCGCCGGTGGCGGACGCCATCGGCCAGCTCGGCGAGCCAAACAGCCCGCCGCTGGCGCAGGCGCTGGCCTTCGGCGACCAGGTCGCCAAGCTGCGCATGCTGGTCGACGCCGGCCAGCTCGACCCCGGCATACCGGGCCGGATGTTCCCTGCGGCCCAGGATGTATTCGACAAAATCAAAAGCGAGGAAGATTAATGGCGTTTCAGATTGAGCACAAACTGGTGATCGGCGTGGCATCGAGCGCGCTGTTCGACCTGACCGGGTCGCACCAGGTCTATCTCGACAGCGGCCCGGAGGAATACCGCAAGTACCAGGAACAGAACATCGACGTCATCCTCGGCAAGGGCGTGGCCTTTCCCTTCATCCGCCGCTTCCTCAACATTAACAAGTGCTTCCCGCGCCAGTCGCCGGTCGAAGTGGTGCTCTTCTCGCGCAACTCGCCCGAAACCGGCCTGCGCGTGATGCGCTCGATCGCCCACTATGGCCTCGACATCTCGCGCGCCGCCTTCGTCACGGGCAAGCCGCCTTACCCGTATCTTCCGGCCTTCAATACCTCCTTGTTCCTGTCGGCGCACGAAGAGGACGTGCGCAAGGCCATCGATGCGAACTATCCGGCGGGACTGGTGCTTCCATCGAAGATCGTCGACGAGGATGACGACATGGAGCTGCGGGTCGCCTTCGATTTCGACGGCGTGATCGCGGACGACGAGTCCGAGACCGTCTTCAAGCGCAACAACGACCTCGGCGAATTCCACGCGCATGAAACGCAGCATGTGGCGGTGCCGCACCAGCCAGGCCCGCTGGCCGACATGTTCCAGAAGCTGGCCCTGATGCAGCGTCTCGAAGAGCGCATGCAGCGGCGCGACCCGGACTACAAGCGGGTCCTGCGCATCGCCATCATCACCGCCCGCAACGCGCCCTCGCACGAGCGGGTGGTCACCACGCTCAAGAGCTGGGGCGTGTCGGCCAACGAGACCTTCTTCCTGGGCGGGATGAACAAGGCCCGTGTGCTATCGGTGTTCAAGCCGCACATCTTCTTCGACGACCAGTTGGCCCACCTGAAGGCTTCCCCCGGCGGGACGATACCGATGGTGCATGTGCCGTTCGGCGTGGCAAACCGCGCGCGGCTATAATGTTCCACCCACAAGCAATTGCACTCAAACGCCTGCATGCCCTTCGATTTAAAGAAAGCCCTTCCCAAGACCGGCACCCGGTTTGCGCTGCCAACCCTGTACGGGTCGTCGGACGCGTACGCGCTGTCGGTGGCCGCGCTCGAACTCAAGCAATCCGGCAAGATGCTGGCCGTGATCGTGGCAAGCGCCAGCGACGCCCAGCGCCTGCTCGACGAGATCCCGTGGTTCGCGCAAGACAAGCTGGCCTGCCACCTGCTGCCCGACTGGGAAACCCTGCCTTACGACGCCTTCTCGCCGCACCAGGACCTGGTCTCCGAGCGCCTGGCCACGCTGCACGAAATCCAGAACGGCCAGTGCGACGTGCTGCTGGTGCCGGCCACCACCGCGCTGGTGCGCCTCGCGCCGCCGTCCTTCCTGGCCGCCTACACCTTCTTCTTCAAGCAGGGCGAAAAGCTGGACGAGGCGCGCCTGAAGTCGCAGCTGACGCTGGCCGGCTACACCCACGTGTCGCAGGTGATGTCGCCTGGCGAATACTCGGTGCGCGGCGGCCTGATCGACCTGTTCCCGATGGGTTCCGCCTTGCCCTACCGGCTCGACCTGTTCGGCGACGAGATCGAAACCATCCGCACCTTCGACGCCGACACCCAGCGTTCGCTCTACCCGGTGCGCGAAGTGCGCCTGCTGCCTGGCCGCGAGTTCCCGATGGACGAAGCGGCGCGCACCGCCTTCCGCAGCCGCTGGCGCGAACGCTTCGAAGGCGATCCGTCGCGCTCGGTCGTCTACAAGGACATCAGCAGCGGCATCGCCTCGGCCGGCATCGAATACTACCTGCCGCTGTTCTTCGACGGCACCGCCACCCTGTTCGATTACCTTCCCGAAGGCGCCACACTGGCGATGGTGGGCGACATCGACGCCGCCATCAAGCGCTTCACGCTCGACACCGAATCGCGCTACCGCTTCCTGAAGTCCGACCGCGACCGTCCGCTCCTGACGCCGGACGAGCTGTTCCTCGGCGACGAGAACTTCTTCACGCTGGCCAAGCCCTACCCGCGCTGGTCGATCGCGAAGGACAACGACGGCCAAGCCTCCGAGCTGTCGGCGCCGATTCCCAACATCGCCGTCAACCGCCGCCTGGACGACCCGCTGGCCAACCTGCGCGCCTACCTGCTGCGCGACGGCCGCCGCGTGATGATCTGCGCCGAATCGAACGGCCGCCGCGAAACCCTGCAGCAGTACTTCGCCGAGTACGACCTGCAACTGGCGCCGGTCGAAGGCTTCGAAGGCTTCCGCGCGACCCAGGCAAAACTGGCGCTTGGCGTCGCGCCGCTGCAGTCGGGCTTCGAACTGCTCGACGCCGGCGTGGGCGAGCTGGTGTTCATCACCGAGACCGAGCTGTATGCGGGCTCGGGCCGCCGTGTCGGCACGAAGAAGCAGGAAGCCACCACCCAGGTCGAAGCGATGGTGCGCGACCTGTCGGAGCTGAAGATCGGCGACCCGGTGGTCCACATCAACCACGGCATCGGGCGCTACATGGGCCTGGCCAGCATGGACCTGGGCGAAGGCGAAACCGAATTCCTGCACCTGGAATACGCCAAGGACACCAAGCTGTACGTGCCAGTGTCGCAGCTGCACGTGATCTCGCGCTACTCGGGCGGCTCGCCGGAAGACGCGCCGCTGCACTCGCTCGGCTCCGGCCAGTGGGAAAAGGCCAAGCGCAAGGCGGCCGAACAGGTGCGCGACACTGCAGCCGAACTGCTCAACCTGTACGCGCGCCGCGCCGCGCGCCAGGGCCACTCCTTCGAATACTCGGCGCACGACTACCAGAATTTCGCCGACAGCTTCGGCTTCGACGAAACGCCCGACCAGATGGAAGCGATCACCAACGTGATCAAGGACATGACCTCTGGTAAGCCGATGGACCGGCTGGTGTGCGGCGACGTCGGCTTCGGCAAGACCGAAGTCGCATTGCGCGCCGCCTTCATCGCCGTCATGGGCGGCAAGCAGGTCGCGATCCTGGCGCCGACCACCCTGCTCGCGGAGCAGCACGCCCAGACCTTCGCCGACCGCTTCGCCGACTGGCCGGTTCGCATCGCCGAGCTGTCGCGCTTCAGGACCGGCAAGGAAATCACCACCGCCATCAAGGGCATGGCCGACGGCACGCTGGACATCGTGATCGGCACCCACAAGCTGCTGTCGCCCGACGTGAAGTTCGACCGGCTCGGCCTGGTCATCATCGACGAGGAGCACCGCTTCGGCGTGCGCCAGAAGGAAGCCTTGAAAGCGCTGCGCGCCGAAGTTGACGTGCTGACGCTGACCGCAACGCCGATCCCGCGCACGCTGGGCATGGCGCTGGAAGGCTTGCGCGACTTCTCGATCATCGCCACCGCGCCGCAAAAGCGCCTTGCGATCAAGACCTTTGTGCGCGGCGAGGACGGCTCGATCATCCGCGAAGCCTGCCTGCGCGAACTCAAGCGCGGCGGCCAGATCTACTTCCTGCACAACGAGGTCGAGACCATCCAGAACCGCCTGGCGATGCTGCAGGAACTGCTGCCCGAGGCGCGCATCGGCGTGGCCCACGGCCAGATGCATGAGCGCGACCTGGAAAAAGTGATGCGCGACTTCGTGGCGCAGCGCTACAACATTTTGCTGTGCACGACCATCATCGAAACCGGCATCGACGTGCCGACTGCGAACACCATCATCATGCACCGCGCCGACAAGTTCGGCCTGGCGCAGCTGCACCAGCTGCGCGGCCGCGTCGGACGCTCGCATCACCAGGCCTATGCCTACCTGCTGGTCAACGACGTATCCGGCCTGTCGAAGCAGGCGCAGCGCAGGCTGGACGCGATCCAGCAGATGGAAGAACTGGGCAGCGGCTTCTTCCTGGCGATGCACGACCTCGAGATCCGCGGCGCCGGCGAAGTGCTGGGCGAAAACCAGTCCGGCGAGATGCTCGAAGTAGGCTTCCAGCTGTATTCCGACATGCTGAACGAGGCGGTACGCTCGCTGAAGGCCGGCAAGGAGCCCGACCTGGCGGCGCCGCTGGCCACCACCACCGAAATCAACCTGCACGTCCCCGCCCTGCTGCCGTCCGACTTCTGCGGCGACGTGCACGAACGCCTGTCGATCTACAAGCGCCTGGCCAACTGCGAGCGCCAGGACCGCATCGACGACATGCAGGAAGAGCTGATCGACCGTTTCGGCAAGCTGCCGGATGCCGTCAAGGCGCTGATCGAAACCCACCGCCTGCGCGTCGCCGCCAGGGACGTCGGCATCGTCAAGATCGACGTGCACGGCGAAGCCGCCAGCCTGCAGTTCATGGTTAACCCGCCTATCGATTCGATCCGCATCATCACGCTGATCCAGAAGAACCGCCACATCAAGCTGGCGGGCCAGGACAAGCTGAAGATCATCGCCAGCATGCCGGACCTGGCGGCGCGCGTGAACCAGGTGAAGCAAACCATCAAACAACTACTGTCCTGATTCGAACCACATGAAGATGAACCTGGTACTACAGGGGCCGGATGCGAGCCCCGACAACCTTGCCCGCATCGCGGCCCTTGCCGCCCCTGCCCGCATCGTCGAGCTGGGCGAACGCGCAATCCGCTGCGAAGGCGTCGACTATTCGCTGGAACTGAAGCAGGCGGTGGAACTGGCGGCGCACACGCAGCGGATGGACGCGACCTTCATCGAGGCCGGCCGCAGGCTGAAGGATTTCGGGCTGGTGGCGATGGACATGGATTCCACCCTGATCACGATCGAATGCATCGACGAGATCGCGGACATGCAGGGACTCAAGCCACAGGTGGCCGAGATTACCGAGGCGGCCATGCGCGGCGAGCTGGATTTCTCGGACAGCCTGAAACGGCGCGTGGCGCTGCTCGAAGGGCTGGACGCGGGCGCGCTTGGACGCGTGTACGACGAGCGGCTGCAGATTTCTATGGGTGGCGAGGCGATGCTGGATGCGGTCAAGGCTGCCGGCTTGAAGACGCTGCTGGTGTCGGGCGGGTTTACCTTCTTTACCGAGCGCCTGCAGAAGCGGCTGGGGCTCGATGTCGTGCATGCGAACGTGCTGGAGATCGTCGACGGCAAGCTGACCGGGCGCGTGGTCGGCGGGATTGTCGATGCGGAGGAAAAGAAGAGGACCGTGGAGCGGGTTTGCGCGGAGCTGGGGATCTCGGCGAAGCAGGCGATTGTCATGGGCGACGGGGCGAATGACCTGAAGATGATGGGCGTCGCGGGATTGTCGGTGGCGTTCAGGGCGAAGCCGGTGGTGTATCAGCAGGCGTCGGTGGCGCTGAATTTTTCGGGGCTGGATGGCCTGCTGAATATCCTGGCGGAGTAAGTTCAACATAAAAACACCGACACCGGCCCATAAAGCCGGCTCGGTATCAATGTTGTATCTGCTTGTAACAAGACGTAATCCCCCAGCAAATGGGGTCAAATTTCCCTATAGTGTGGATACCAGCCGGAGAATCCACCATGAAAACCCCTCTTATCATCGCAGCCGCAGCGATCCTGACCGGCTGCGCAACTTATCCTGACACCCAGTATGGTTACGCCCAATCCGGCGATCCATCCCAATGGCGCGTCGTTTCCGTCACACCCGTGCCGCCCGGCACTGGCGACCGCGTCGCTGCTGCTTCGCGGGACGGATCGCGCGTCCAATATTCGTCGCAGCCGATAACGACCGCGCCGGTATATGCCGCGCAACCTGTTTACAGCCAGCCTTCCTATTACTATCCGCCGGTGTACGCCCAGCCTTCCTACTACTATCCGCCGGTGTCCCTGAGCCTTGGCTTCGTGTTCGGCAAGCACTGGAGCAGCGGTCGCCACCACCACCGGGGACATCACGGCCGCGGCCGCCACTGATCGTCAGTCCGGCAAGTCCTTGACATCCTCCCCTTCGTGAACGGAAGGGGATTCCCACTGCTGGCGTCTGATGCCCCAGACGGAAGCCGGACTGAAAGAGCCCAGCTTCTTATTCAATCCGCAGGATATCTCTCGACCTCGCCTAAGGCGACTGCGGATTGGAAAAAGCGGTACTAGTAAATCATGCCCCAGCGCGTAATCGCATACTGAAGCACTTGAGGAGTTTGACCGTGGACCAACACCAAAGTTCAAAACATTTTATCGCTTGGACGGCTGCGGGCGCTTCGCGCCCGGCTCCTTTCACTCCCCGCCCTGAAGAGGGTGTCGCAAAACGTTTTTCTGCGATCACATCAGGCCCGGGCGATGTTGTGGTTGAGGACGCAAGCCAAAAAAAACGCGGCATGCGGCCGAAAAAACGTATGCGCCCCTCTGAGAGCGTATGGAACGGCGTAAAAGTAGAAAAACAGCGCCCTCAGCAGGGCAACCGCTCTGGACAAGCTGTACGCCATGACATGTAAGGCAAATTCGCGCTTGACCGCCTGTAGCCCACGTCGGCGAAAGCGATCCAGGCCCTGCTGATCGCGCAGGCTGCTGAACACTGGTTCGACGATCGCCTTGCGCTGGCTGAAAATGTAGCGCGCCTGGCGATGCTGCATCACGAGACGAAGCGCGTCCCGTTGTTCATCCTCGGGGTAGCGTTTGATGCGCCGCCCTTGCGCGGCCTTCGTACAGTTCGCACGCAGGCGGCAAGCTGTGCAGCTTGATGCCGCATACACGCTCACTGCCCGCGTGCGCGGTGTTTCTCCGCATTTGGAAATGAGGACCAAGGTTTGGCCGGCAGGGCATCGGTAAGTGTCGGTATGCGCGTCGTAGGTGAATGCGCTCTTGTGGTACAGCCCCTCCTCTTTGGTCTTGGCAGGCCACTGGCCCTCCGGACACAACAAGCTGATATCGCGTGTGAGCGTCGCGTCAATCACTTCATCATCGAAGTAGCCGGCGTCGAGCAGCAATTCCCTGACATCTTCTCCAGTCACGCGTGCACTTTGATCGAGCATCGGTGCGATCACCTTCGTCTCGCTCGATGGATCGATTTCGAAGGCTGTGATGATTCTGTCTGGATTTGCCAGTACCGATGGTTTGTACGACGCCGCAAACCCGTGTCCACGTTTCAGGCGCTGTACCATGGCCTCCGGTTCGCTGCCGCTGATACGCAAGGTCTCGACATTCTTGCCATTGCTGCGGCGCGCAGTCTGGCGCTGCTCGAAGAGTTCCTGGCATCGCGCACTGCGTTCCTGTTCCTGCTGCGCCGCCTGATTCTCCGGTGTGCGTTCTACGGCCTGGTGCGCCGCTGTTGCGCGCGCCTTGACGGCCTCTTCCTTGAGCAGATTGTAGTGCGAGCAAGCCGCTTCAATAACGGTGCCGTCACCGGCCAACCGAGCGCTGCCAGAACCCGTCGCTTTCAAAATCGACCCGGTCAGCGATTCAAAGAAATCCCGGGTCAGCGACGCTTCATGCTGGACGATGAAGCGTCCGATGTTGGCATGGTCCGGCGCGATGCCGCCGGTCACCCACATGCATCCGAGATCGAGTCGCGCCAGCCGTTCCAATTCGCGCAGGGAATGCACCCCTTGCATCACGCCGTACAGGATCAGGCCGACCATCAGTTGCGGCGCATAGGGAGCGCGGCCAGTTGCAGCGTAGCGCCGCTCAAACGCTTGCCAGTCTTGTGCTCCGAGCAGACGGGCCACGGTAAATGGAGCATGCTGGCCAGAACGCTTCAGATGTTCTTCCAGACGCATCGTCCCCAGGAAAATGGCGTTGGCATCGCCCGTCACGAAACGCCGACCGCTATGGACCGCCGTTTGCAGAGCCGGCGCATCCGAACCTGCCGGCACGCCGCCAAACAAATCGTACTGCGGATCGTCGGGCGAAGGTAATTTGCGGGTGCTGCTCATTGTCGGTTCCTGGCATTTCATTCTGAGCAATATTTTATCGCGCAGAGGGCTTTTGCGACACCCTCTGAAGTACAGGGTTTCTCGGAGCAATTCTGATGAAATAATTGCGGGGGCGTATCCATTCGGGTACGCCCCCGCTTTCTCCTCCCTGTCGACCTCTTCTCGCGTTCGCACGCATGCGTACAGCGAACTTGGCAATCACGACATACAATGGCTATATTGACCACATTGCTCAGGAGGAGGAATCCATGGCTGACCCGCTTCATATCGTTTGTCCCCACTGCGACGCGGTCAACCGCATCGCGCAAGACCGGCTGGCCGACCAGCCAGTGTGCGGCAAGTGCGGGCGCGAGTTATTCATGGGCAAGCCGCTGGACGTGAGCAGCGCGCGCTTCGGACGGCATATCGGGCGCAGCGACATTCCCGTGCTGGTCGATTTCTGGGCGGCGTGGTGCGGCCCGTGCAAGATGATGGCGCCCGCCTTCCACCAGGCCGCCCAACGGCTCGAGCCGAATATCCGCCTGGTCAAGGTCGACACCGAGAACTGCCAGGACCTGGCCGCGCGCTACAACATCCGCTCCATTCCTACCATTGCCTTGTTCCACGGCGGCGTCGAAGTGGCACGCCAGCCCGGCGCCATGGATGCCGGCGGCATCGTCGCCTGGACCCAGGCCAACCTGCCCGCCACGGCGCGCTGACCGAATCGCCCACTACCGAAGAAGGAAACAAGCCATGTCGCAAACGCTCGTCCTGGACGGAAAGCTCTCCGACGCCAAGCAGCTGGGCCGCATCCTGTATGTGATCCACGGGCTCACGTTCTTCTTTTCGCTCGGCCTGCTGTCGATCCTGCCGGTGCTGGCCAACTATGTGAAGCGCCCGGATTCGGAAGGCACCTTCGTGCACAGCCACCATACCTGGATGATCCGCTCGTTCTGGTACTACGCCTTGTGGATGACCCTGGGCGGCCTGCTGTTCATTACCATCATCGGGATTCCGGTCGCGTGGCTGATGTGGTGCGCCGCGTGGATCTGGAAAGCCTACCGGCTGATCCGCGGCTTCGTCGACCTGAACAACAACAGGGCCATGTACAACTGAGCCGCCGCCACAGGCTTAGAGTTTGGCCAGCGCCTGTTCGATGTCCGCGATCAGGTCCGCGGTGTCTTCCAGGCCGATGTTGAAGCGCACCAGCATGCCGCCGTCGTGCCAGTTCTTGCGCATCGCCTGGATCCGATACGGCATCACAAGGCTGTTGGCGCCGCCCCAGCTATAGCCGAGACCGAACAGCTCCAGGCTGTCGACGAAGCGGTCGGTCTGTTGTTCCGTATAGCGCGCGTCAAACAGCACCGAGAACAATCCGCCCGCGCCCGTGAAGTCGCGCTTCCAGTTCTCATGTCCCGGGCAGTCCTCGAAGGCCGGATGCAGCACGCGCGTGATCTCGGGGCGCGCCTTCAGCCAGGCCGCGACCTTGCGCGCGCTGGCGTCGTGCGCTTCGAAGCGCAGCTTCATGCTCGGCAGCCCGCGCATCACCAGGAAGGCGTCGTCGGCGCTGACGCCCATCCCAAGGCGCATGTGCGCCATCGCCAGGCGGTCGTTGAGCGCAGCGTCGCGCGTCACCAATGCGCCCATCAACACGTCGGAGCCGCCCGACTGGTACTTTGTCAGCGCCTGCATCACGATGTCCACGCCCATGTCGAAGCCGCGCAGCGCCAGGCCGGCCGACCAGGTGTTGTCGAGGGCGACCAGAACGCCATGTTCGTGCGCCGCCTTGCAGATGGCCGGCAGGTCCGGCACTTCCATCGATACCGATCCCGGCGCCTCGGTCCAGACCAGCTTCGTATTCGGCTGGATCAGCCCGGCGATGCCGGCGCCAACCAAGGGGTCGTAGTAGCGCGCGGTGATGCCGTAGTCGGCGGTGAGCCAGCGGCCGAGTTCGCGGTTCGGGTTGTAGACGTTGTCGGGCAGGAGCACGTCGTCGCTGGTTTTCAGCAGCGCGAAGTCGACCATCGCGATGGCGGCCAGACCGCTCGGCGCCAGCAGGCAGTGGGTGCCGCCTTCCAGTTCGGCCAGGCGCGCTTCCAGCGTGAAGGTGGTGGGCGTGCCGTGCAGGCCGTAGGTATAGGCGGTCTTGTTTTTCCAGTCGCCCGAGCGCATCGCCGCGACATCCTTGAACAGCACCGTGGACGCGTGGTGGATCGCCGGCGGGTAGGCGTCGAAGCCTTCGGGCGCGGTGTAGTCGGGGTGGATCAGGGTGGTTTGGAGGGATTTTTTTGTCATGGCCGCAGGGTGTGCATGCGGATGCGCTGCGCTTATCCGCCCTACGTACCGTGGCCTGCAACCCGTAGGGTGGATAAGCCCGAAGGGCGCATCCGCCGTCTTTCAACTTACATTAAACGACAGTCGCCCACTGGTCGTGCGCGTCAGCCTGGGTAATCACGACGTCGGCAAACTCGCCGACCACCAGCTTCTTGCCCGGCACCAGCGAGCGCTTGATGTGCACCACGCCGTCGATCTCGGCGCATCAGCCGCCGAACGGCCGATCGCTTCCTTGGCGCCCACCTCGTCGACCAGCACGCGCACGGTCTTGCCGACCTTGGCCTGCAGGCGCTTTGCGGAAATCTCTTCCTGCAACAGCATCACGCGCGCGCGGCGCTCTTCGCGCACTTCTTCCGGCACCGGATCGGCGATCTCGTTCGCGGTCGCGCCTTCCACCGGCGAGTAGGCGAAGCAGCCCAGGCGGTCGATCTGCGCTTCCTTCAGGAAGTCGAGCAGGTATTCGAACTCTTCCTCGGTCTCGCCCGGAAAGCCGGCGATGAAGGTGGAGCGGATCACGAGGTCCG
>NZ_QYUP01000081.1 GCF_003590855.1 Massilia cavernae | reverse complement strand
TGCCTATCCTGAAGGCAAAGAAGGCACTCGCCGAGATGGCGACGGGTGAAGTGCTGCGTATCATTGCGACCGATTCGGGCTCGGTGCGCGATTTCCAGGCCTTTGCCAAGCAAACCGGCAACGCCCTCGTATCGCACACCCAGAATGGCCACGAATTCGTATTTTTGATGCGCCGCAAGTAATCCATCCGTGGTGCGGACGCCCGTCCGCACCATCCCAGCGTCTTCCCCCTACCCGTCCTGCATGGCGGCGCTCCTGCCCGCCACATGTCTGCACGCCTGCCGCAAGCCAAAAAGAACATCTTTCTTTATTGTTAAGGAATCCTGTGCCAAGATTGCGGATTCTGGCCGCCGGTCCTGGCCATCTTGTCAAACACGGGTTCCTTCATGCGCTCCAAGCTTCGCCCCCACTTCGTGCCGCGCTTCGGCATGGTACTGGTTTCCCTTTCCGTGATGGGCGCCTGCACCATGCTGCCCCTGACGATGGACACAAAGGCGACCGCGCCGGCGCTGGATGGATACGGCGACACGACCTTCGTGCCTTCGCAGGCCAACGGACCGGCGCGCCGCCTGTTCGAACAGGGCATGTCGCAAGCCTACGCCTTCAACCGTCCGGAAGCGATCCGCGCCTTCAAGGCTGCGCTGGCGCAGGATCCTGGCTGCGGCATGTGCGCATGGGGCGTGGGCATGATGATGGGACCGAACATCAACAACAGTGGCCGGGGCGACCTGACCGAAGCGATCAAGTACGCCGACTACGCGGTGCGGCACAGCGCCGGGGCCTCGGCGCGCGACCGCGACCTGATCTCCGCGCTGGCGCTGCGCTACGGGCACAAATCGGCGCGCGCGATCGCCTTGCCGTACGCCGCCATCTGCTCGCCGGGTGATGGCCCAAAGGCCGACCCGCTCGACATCGCCTACGCTGCCCACATGCGCGAAATCGCTGCGCGTTATCCGCTTGATCCCGACGTGCTGAGCTTCTATGCCGAGGCCGAGCTGGTCGCCACCAGGGGCGGCTGGTGGGACGAGGAAACCGGCAAGCCCAATGGCCGCGTCGGCGAAGTGGCCGACATGGTGGAGGCGGCGCTGGCGAAGCAACCGAACCACGTGGGCCTGAACCACTACATGATCCACTCCGTGGACGCGGTGCCGGTGGCTTCGCGCGCGGTTGCGGCCGCCGACCGCCTGGGCGCGCTGGCGCCGAAGTCGGCCCACCTGCTGCACATGCCCTCGCATACCTACGCCAACGTCGGCCGCTACGCCGATGCCACCCGCGTCAACCAGCAGGCGGTGGCGGCCGACGAGGCCTTCTTCGCCGAGCTGAAAAAGCAGGGCTTCACGGTCAGCATGGACTGGCGCGACCACAACACGCATTTCCAGTGGTACGGCGCGCTGATGGAAGGGCGCAGCGCCCTGGCGCTGGAATCGGCGCGCGCCACCGCCGCCCTTGCCGAGGGCGACAACGTGTGGGCGGACTACATGCGCAGCGTGCCGGTGCTGACCATGCTTCACTTGCAGCGCTGGGACGAGCTGCTGAAGGAGCCGCTGCCGGCCGGCGGCAAGGACATGGCTGCCATGTTGCACGAGATGGGACGCGGCATCGCGCTGGCGCGCACCGGCAAGCTGGATGAGGCACGTGGCGCCCTTGCGGCGGTGAAGCCGAAAACAGCTGCGATCTCCGCGCGCCATGCCAGCGAAGGCCGCTTCGACCGCATGATGCGTGGCATTGCGGTCAGTGCGGAAGCGCAGCTGGCGGCCGAAATCGCCTTCGCGGAACAACGCACCGGCGACGCGTTGAAGCTACAGGCGCAGGCGGCCGAAGCCGCCGCCGCGGCCGACCGCACCGAGCCGCCGATGCTGGCCAGCGGCCCGCGCCTGCGGCTGGGCGGCATGCAGCTGCGTGCGAAGCGTTACGTCGACGCGGAGCAAACCTTCCGCGCCAGCCTCGCCGTGCATCCGTCGAGCGGCTGGGCGTTGCAGGGGCTGGAGAAGGCGCTCGCGGGCCAGGGCAAGCAGGCCGAAGCAAAATCGGCCCGTGACAAGCTGGCAGGCACTTGGGCGTTGGCCGAAGCGGACGCGCGCGAGGCGCTGTAAGGGAGAAGGCGTGGTTTTAGTCGACATCCTCTAGCCAAAAATCGCACGATCGTGCTTTAATTCAGACCTGAAGAGCTTTTTCTCATATAATCTAGGCCACTTTAGTCACAAGACACCCAATTTCTATTTTCCCAAAGGCAGACCTATGAAAGTCCTGGTACCCGTCAAACGCGTGGTCGACTACAACGTCAAAGTGCGTGTGAAATCCGACGGCAGCGGCGTCGATATCGCCAATGTCAAAATGTCGATGAACCCTTTCGACGAGATCGCGCTTGAAGAAGCGATGCGCCTCAAGGAAGCGGGCAAGGTAGCGGAAGTGGTGGCGGTATCGTGCGGCGTGGCCCAGTGCCAGGAAACCCTGCGTACCGGCATGGCGATCGGCGCCGACCGCGGCATCCTGGTCGAGACCAGCGCCGAACTGGAACCGCTGGCCGTGGCCAAGCTGCTCAAGGCGCTGGCCGACAAGGAACAGCCGCAGCTGATCATCCTCGGCAAGCAGGCGATCGACGACGACTCGAACCAGACCGGCCAGATGCTGGCAGCCCTGCTGGGCTGGCCACAGGCGACCTTCGCATCGAAAGTCGTGCTGGAAGACGGCAAGGTCACCGTGACCCGCGAAGTGGACGGCGGCCTGGAAACGCTGGCGCTGACCCTCCCTGCGATCATCACCACCGACCTGCGCCTGAACGAGCCGCGCTACGTGACGCTGCCGAACATCATGAAGGCGAAGAAGAAGCCGCTCGACACCGTCAAGCCGGAAGACCTGGGCGTCGACGTCACCCCGCGCCTGAAGACGCTGAAGGTTTCCGAGCCGGCCAAGCGTTCGGCCGGCGTCAAGGTGCCTGACGTGGCGACCCTGGTGGCAAAGCTGCGCAACGAAGCCAAAGTTATCTGATCGCGGCCCTGCCGTCCTCACACAAAAAATTAGGAATCATCATGGTCGCATTAGTTATTGCTGAACACGACAACGCCTCCCTGAAGGGAAGCACCCACCACACCGTCACCGCTGCAGCGCAGTGCGGCGGCGACGTGCACATCCTGGTCGCCGGCAGCAACGCCGCCGCAGTCGCAGCGGAAGCCGCGCAGATCGCCGGCGTATCGAAAGTGCTGGTCGCCGACGCGCCGCACTTCGCCGACGGCCTGGCCGAAAACGTGGCGGAGCAGGTGCTGGCGCTGGCGTCGTCCTACTCGCACATCCTGGCCCCGGCTACCGCCTACGGCAAGAACATCCTGCGCGCGTAGCTGCAAAGCTGGACGTCGCGCAGATCTCCGAAATCACCAAGGTCGATGCGCCGGATACTTTCGAGCGCCCGATCTACGCGGTAACGCGATCGCCATCGTGCAATCGAGCGACAAGGTCAAGGTCATCACCGTCCGCACCACCGGCTTCGATTCGGCTGCCTCCACCGGCGGTTCGGCTGCGACTGAAACCGTGACCCCGGTCGGCGATTCGGGCAAATCGAGCTTCGTCGGCCGCGAACTGGCCAAGTCGGACCGTCCTGAACTGACCGCTGCAAAAGTCATCGTCTCCGGCGGCCGCGGCATGGGATCGGGCGACAACTTCAAGCTGCTCGAGCCGCTGGCCGACCGCCTCGGCGCGGCCATGGGCGCATCGCGCGCGGCAGTCGATGCGGGCTTCGTGCCGAACGACTGGCAGGTTGGCCAGACCGGCAAGATCGTCGCGCCTACGCTGTACATCGCGGTCGGCATCTCCGGCGCGATCCAGCACCTGGCCGGCATGAAGGACTCGAAGACCATCGTCGCGATCAACAAGGATCCCGAGGCGCCGATCTTCTCGGTAGCCGACTACGGCATCGTTGGCGACCTGTTCGAAGTGGTTCCCGCACTGGTCAAAGAACTCGGCTAATTCAGAAAAAAAGATCTACCCGGGTCCGTAGGGTGGAAAAGCGCAGCGCATTCCGCCATTCACACGTTGAATGGCGGACTGTGAATACGCTTTTCCACCCTACGTTCCCATTGAAAGCACATAAAAGGAGATACAGGTGAGTTACAACGCCCCCCTGAAAGACATGCTGTTCGTAATGAACGAACTGGCCGGCCTGCCGGTCATCAGCCAGCTGCCGGGTTGCGAGGATGCGACCCACGACACCGTCCAGGCCGTGCTCGAGGAAAGCGCGAAGTTCTGCGGCGGCGTCATCGCTCCGTTGAACCACCCGAGCGACAAGGAGCCGAGCTTCTGGCACGGCGGCCACGTAACCACCTCCAAGGGTTTCAAGGAAGCCTTCAAGGGCTTCGGCGAAGCCGGCTGGCAGGGCATCCAGCACCCGACCGAATTCGGAGGCCAGGGCCTGCCGAAACTGGTGGCCGCCCCATGCATCGAAATGCTGCACGCGGCCAGCCTGTCGTTCGCACTGTGCCCGCTGCTGACCGACGGCGCGATCGAAGCGCTGCTGACCGCGGGATCAAGCGAACAGAAAGCCACCTACCTCGAGCCGCTCATCACGGGCAAGTGGACCGGCACCATGAACCTGACCGAGCCGCAGGCGGGTTCCGACCTGGCAGCCGTGCGCACCCGCGCCGAGCCGCAGGGCGACGGTACCTACAAGGTGTTCGGCACCAAGATCTTTATCACCTACGGCGAACACGACATGGCCGAGAACATCATCCACCTGGTCCTGGCGCGCACGCCGGACGCGCCTCCGGGCGTGAAGGGGATCTCGCTGTTCATCGTCCCGAAATTTCTGGTCAACGCCGACGGTACGCTGGGCGCGCGCAACGACGCGCACTGCGTCTCGATCGAACACAAGCTGGGCATCAAGGCCAGTCCGACCGCGGTGCTGCAGTTCGGCGACCACGGCGGCGCGATCGGCACGCTGGTGGGCGAAGAGAACCGCGGCCTCGAATACATGTTCATCATGATGAACGCCGCGCGCTTCGCGGTCGGCATGCAGGGCATCGCCGTGGCCGATCGCGCGTACCAGCAGGCCGCGGCCTTCGCCAAGGACCGCGTGCAGTCGCGCGACCTGGCCGGCTCGCCGGGCCCGGTGGCCATCATCAACCACCCTGACGTGCGCCGCATGCTGATGTCGATGCGTTCGCAGGTCGAGGCGGCGCGTGCGCTGGCCTATGTGGGCGCCGGCGTCGGCGACATGGCGCACTCGCACCCCGACGCGGATGCGCGCGCAGCCAACCTGGCGCTGTACGAGTACCTGGTGCCGGTCATCAAGGGCTGGTCGACCGAAATGTCGGAGACTGTCACCCGCGACGGCGTACAGGTACATGGCGGCATGGGCTTCATCGAAGAAACCGGCGCGGCGCAGCACTACCGCGACGCGAAGATCCTGTCGATCTATGAAGGCACCACCGCGATCCAGGCGAACGACCTGGTCGGCCGCAAGACGGTGCGCGACGGCGGCGCCGTGGCGAAGAGCCTGGTCGCTCAGGTGCGCGCCACCGAAGCCGAACTGGCGGGCGTGGACAATGCGGACTTCGCGGCGATCCGCCGCGAGCTGGAACAGGGCAGCGCGGCGCTGGAGGCGGTGGTGGACTTCGTGGTCGCCAACATCAAGGGCGACATCAAGGCGGTGTTTTCGGGCAGCGTGCTGTACCTGCGCCTGGCCGGCATCGTGCTGGGCGGCTGGCAGATGGCGCGCGCGGCGCTGGTTGCGCAGCGCAAGCTGGATGCGGGCGAGGGCGATGCGCAGTTCTACAAGGCCAAGATCGCCACGGCGCGCTTCTTTGCCGACCATGTCCTGTCGCAGGCAGGTTCGCTGCGCACGGCGATTGTGGATGGCAGCGCGGGCGTGATGGCGCTGGATGTCGGGCAGTTCTAAGTAAAAAGGGCGCCGACGTTCGTTGGCGCCCCTTCCGTTCCTGGAGCGGCAGTATTTGACCGTTGCCGGTTTCCAAAGTCAAACTCTCATCCCAATGATCCGTAGCAATATTGGCTGTACATCCATTCGAGCACGCGAAGAATATTCGCGTTTATAATCGGCGGCGACCCCAGCGGTAGCTGGCTTTTGCCTGAACTGGATTGCGCCTTGCTTCGTTTCATTCCTACTATTAGCGCCAATGCAGCCCGCGTTGTGCCAGCTGTACTTCTTGCCGCGCTGCTCGCGGCCTGTGGCGGAGGAGGCGGCGGCGGCTCGGCGCCCATCGTCACCGCACCGGTGCCGGCGCCCGAGCCGGTTCCCACACCGGGGCCGACCTGCGCGGTACAAATGGTTGCCGATTCCACCATCGGCGCCGGCAAGGCCGCAGGCGCCAGCGTGCTGGCCTGCGCCAACCGCACCATGGGCGAGGTCAGCTGGTCGCAGGTGAGCGGCCCGGCCGTCACGCTGCTGTCTGCGCACAGCCCGACTGTCACTTTCGAGCCACAGGAAACCGGCGTGGTGCGCTTGCGCGCCGACGTGCGCCTGGCCGGCGGCACCGCCGAATCGCTGACCACCGAGGTCACCGTCACCGCGCGCCCGGCAACCAGTTTCGTGACCGTACGCGCCGATCATTCGGTACGCCCCGGTACCGACACCTCGCTGCGCGCGTGGCCGACCCTGGCCAGCGGCGAGACTGTGTCCAGCATCGTCTGGACCCAGCTGTCCGGCCCGACGGTCAAGGTGAACACCGACGACCAGCGGCTGCTGATGTTCAACGCGCCCGCCGTCGCCGCCGACACCGTGCTGAAGTTCCGCGCAACGATGACCACCAGCGCCGGTCGCCAGGACGCGGACGACGTGTTCGTCGCCATCGAACGCCAGGTGCCGGCCGAGGGTTCGCTGTTCGACATGACGGCGCGTGTCCATCCTTACGTGGCGGCGTCGCGCCATGCCGCCGTGCTGCGCGGCTGCACCTACGACATCGCACTGTACTACCTGGACAACGCCCGCAACAACTTCTGCAAGGCTCAAGTGCTCCCGCTGCTGCAGGAAGAGGCCGGCGCGGGCGCCGTGCCGACGGTGGAGCAGGTGATGGGCCGGGTGCTGGTGTCGCACGACTTCCTGGGCGCGAATTTCGAGCACTTCCTGCGCACCCAGGACCCGCACGGCGACTTCCGCCGCCTGCTGGCGGGTACCACCGCCATCGTGCTGGGGTCGCACGTGCGCCCGAGCTTCTACATGGCGGCCACCGGCGCCATCTACCTCGACGCCAACAACCTGTGGTTGAACGCGGAGCAGCGCGACGTGGTGACAGAAGTGCCGGACTACCGCCTCGCCTTCGACGATGCGCTGAACTACAGCACCTTCGGGCGCCAGGTGAAAAACAACGACTACGCGCGCCGCACCTTCCCGTCGACCGAAAGGATGACGCGTTCGGTGGACGAACTGGTGATGGTGCTGGGCCGCCTGCTGTACCACGAACTGGGGCACTCTTCCGACTTCTTCGGGCCATCGCAACGCGCGCTGAATCCGTCGCTGTCGATCTGGGCCAACGTGTCGCCCCGTATCGGCGCCGCGACGCTGTCGTCGGATGTGCTGGCCAACCAGTATCCACTGACCTCGGCCGAGATGTTCGGGCTGGGGCAGGTGCTGTTCCAGGGGACCACCCCCACCGAGGAGCAGAAGCGCTACACCGCGGCCGACGTGGGGCGCTTCTTCGGCTCGGACCGGGCGTCCGACGACTATGCGTATTCGGTCACCGGCGCCAACAATTCGCGCGAAGACCTGGCCATGCTGTTCGAGGAGTTCATGATGAGCTACCGCCACAACATCCAATACGACATCGGCTTCACCAACCTGTTTAGCGAGGGTATGCCGGCCAGCCAGGTGCTGGTGGCGTGGGGACAGCGCGGCAGGATAGCGGATCCCGCGGTCAAGCCGCGCATCAAGCTGGTGCTGCAGCGGATCGCGCCGTGGATCGACCCGTCGGCGGTGGATGCACTGCCGGCGCCGATCATGATGAGGCCAGGCGTCAGCTGGGATGGCAATCTTGTGCTGACTGCAGGATCGGCTACGTCGGGCCTGTCAGCGCGCCGGATGGTGAGCGAAGAGCAGCGCGCCGAGCGCCTGCGCGACGACTTCCGGAAGCCGCGCCACTAATCAGTCGTTGGGTGTTATCCGTAGGGTGTAGCAGGGGTTTCGAATCGCATTGCGATTCGCCTGCGGAACGGTATCCGCTTGCAAGCGGATGCTCCTTGGCGTTCCAAAGGGGTTATCCGTATGCGCCGCCTGTGTAGAGCAGGTCGAATACGCGGGCGATGGTGCCGATCAGGGTGACGGCGCCGAACATCATCGTGGCGACCAGCAGCACGGCCAGGATCCAGCTGGACGACGAGGTCTGTCCGGAGCCGGCGTTGAATTTTGCGTCGAACTTTTCGTCCGGCGTCAGGCCGATGACCAGCGCCTCGATGAAGCCGACGCAGTAGGAGGTGACGATCGGCAGCGCCTTGAAGAACCAGTCCGCTTCCGGCGCCAGCCCGTAGACCATGCCGGCGATCGGCACGCTGGTCAGGTGCAGCAGGCCGAGGCGGTCGAGGCTGCCGCGCAGGTAGAAGCGGTGGACGCCGAACCCGCCCAGCAGCATCGCGAGGAAGGTGGCGATGGTCTTGTTTTTGTGCGGCTTGTTCATCTCGTGCAATCTTGAAATCGGGAAAGGTGGAAGTATCGGTCATATTCGCGGCCCTTGCATTCACTTTTGGAATCTGCCGAGAGCTTGATCCGTCGTTGAATCCTTCCCGACCCACACAGCAGGTAGCGGCATCGACCAAAATCGAGGATAATGCTCAATTGGCCCGAACTGCGCGCCTGTTGTCATTAACGCTTGCTGCTGTGCGGCATTGCGCGCTATAATTGTCGGCTTTTTCCGCCCAGCACAACTTTTTGGAATTATTATGGTCGTTATTCGTTTAGCTCGTGGAGGCGCAAAAAAGCGCCCGTTCTTCAACATCGTTGCTACGGACTCGCGTAATCGCCGCGATGGCCGCTTCATCGAGCGCATCGGTTTCTACAACCCGATGGCATCGGGTCAGGAAGTTGGCCTGCGCATCACCGCAGACCGCCTGGCTTACTGGCAAGGCGTTGGCGCACAACTGTCGCCAACCGTAGCTCGCCTGGTCGCAAGCCAGCCAGCAGCCTAAGTTATATCCAGTTTTGAGCGGTCCAGCGGCATCCGGGGTGCAAATCCCCAACGACCTGACGCAAGTCGGGTACGTTTCAGGCGCCTTCGGCGTCACGGGTTCGATACGGGTCACACCGTTTTCGCCCGAAGCGGATGCCCTGCTGAACGTGAAAACCTGGTGGCTGGATAAACCCGGCCTGCGCTCCGTTTCGGTACGGACCGCGAAAATGCACGGCGGCGACGTCGTGGCCCAGTTGGTTGGAACCATCGGGCGGGATGCCGCGGAGGCGCTGAAGGGCGCCGCTGTCTCGGTATCGCGTGCCGAATTCCCCGAACTGCCGGCCGATGAATACTACTGGTCCGACCTGATCGGCCTTGACGTCGTGAACCTGCAGGGCGAAGCCCTCGGCACGGTGACCGACCTGATGCACAACGGCGCGCAATCGATCTTGCGCATCGCCCCGGTTGTTGAAGCCGGCAGCGACACCAAGGCGCCTGAGCGCCTGATCCCGTTTGTGGACCAGTTCGTCAAGACCGTCGAGTTGAAGTCCAGGAAAATTACTGTTGACTGGGGCCTGGATTATTAGGGCCTGGTCGAAGCGAGAGCCCGATGCAATTTGACGTCGTGAGCTTGTTTCCCGAGATGTTTGCCGCGTTGACGCAGTCGGGTGTGACCCGGCGCGGACACGAGCAGCAGCGCTGGGGCCTGACGCTCTGGAATCCGCGCGATTTCACCACCGACAGGCACCGCACCGTGGATGACCGCCCGTATGGCGGCGGCCCCGGCATGGTGATGCTGGCCAAACCCCTGGAAGCGGCAATCAAGGCGGCAAAGCAGCGGCAGGTCGAGCTTGGATTGCCGGCCCCGCGCGTGGTGTTCCTTTCGCCGCAAGGCAAGCGCCTGACCCATGAAAAGGTCATGCAGCTGAAGGACGAACCGGGACTGGTATTGCTGTGCGGCCGCTATGAAGGGGTCGACCAGCGCCTGCTGGACCGCTGCGTGGACGAGGAAATCAGCCTCGGCGATTTCGTGCTGTCGGGCGGCGAACTGCCGGCGATGGTGCTGATGGATGCCGTGGTGCGGCAATTGCCCGGCGTGCTGGGCGACGATGCTTCGGCGGTCGAGGACAGCTTTGTCAACGGCCTGCTCGATTCGCCGCATTACACCCGTCCGGAATCGTACGAGGGCATGGAAGTGCCGCCGGTGCTGATGGGCGGCAACCACGCAGAGATTACCAAATGGCGGCGCGAGCGCATGCTTGAAGTCACCCTGAACAAGCGGCCAGACTTGCTGGACCAGGCGCGTAGCGCCGGCCTGCTGAGCAAAGCCGATGAAAAGTTTTTGTCAGGTTTAAAAAAACCTGTCGTAGTACCTGACGCGGGCATGTCGCCTGTCGTCTAACCCCATCCTCTACTGGGCACACCGGAACAGAAGTGTCGAAAGACATTAGTGCCGTTCCGGCGAAAGCGCCAGCACGATGGTTATTGGAGTTATAAAAATGAACCTGATTCAACAACTTGAGCAAGAAGAAATTGCCCGCATCGGCAAGAATATTCCTGATTTCGCACCTGGCGATACCGTCATCGTCAATGTCAACGTAGTCGAAGGCACCCGCAAGCGCGCCCAGGCATACGAAGGCGTTGTGATCTCCCGTCGTAATCGTGGCCTGAACTCGAACTTCATCGTTCGCAAGATCTCGTCCGGCGAAGGCGTCGAGCGTACTTTCCAGCTGTACTCGCCGCTGATCGCGTCGATCGAAGTCAAGCGTCGTGGCGATGTACGCCGCGCCAAGCTGTACTACCTCCGTGAGCGTTCGGGCAAGTCGGCACGTATCAAAGAAAAACTGCCAAACCGTCGCGCATCCGCGGCTGCTGCCAAGTAATACTGAGCGGCTGTTCGTTAAGAAAGGCATCCTTCGCAGGATGCCTTTTTTTCATGTGCGCCCAGCATGGGCGCACTCCTGTGGGTGAAAGTCCCGCCGCGAGCTGACCACAGTGAGCGAAGTGAAGCGCAACTGCATGAGGGTAACTGAGTGTGGGAAGGAAGCGTGGAGCATAAATCATGAGCCGATGGACAAGAATCGCATAGAAGGCGTTACCGATCAGGGCGAGCGGGCATGAAACCGCGAAGCTCTTGTGGTCAAGGATCGGTGGCGTAAATGCGGCGGTTGTGTGATGAAGGAGTGCGGCCCTTACCTGGGGACGCCCCGCCTTGTGCCTGAAAGGGCGACGGTGAAAACCGGAGCGGGGTCTCAGCAGAGGTCATAGTAGTTGGTGGTAGCGCCGGGAAGGCTCGACTCCGCCGACGAAGGACTGAACGAGTAGGAGTGAATCCGATATGTCGATGCAGAAAGCACAGCGTCAGATGCTTGCTAACGCGGGGCGGGAAGCCGTAGGGCAAGGTGAAGCCATGCCCGATGCTTTCAGCGACGAAGCGTTCTGCCCGCGACATGCAACCGGAGACACGGGGTCAGTGCTGCTGCAAGCGGCGCTGACGACAGAGAACCTGCGGCGGGCGTTCAAGCGTGTGCGTGCCAACAAGGGAGCTGCTGGCGTGGATGGGCTGGATATCAACCAGACATCGCGTCATCTGGCAACCGCATGGCCGCATATACGAGAGCAACTGCTGGCAGGGACGTACCGGCCCAGTCCGGTGCGTCGGGTGACGATCTCGAAGCCCGACGGTGGCGAGCGCGAGCTTGGCATTCCGACGGTGACGGATCGCCTGATCCAGCAAGCACTGCTACAGGCGCTGCAACCGATACTTGATCCCACCTTTAGTGAGCATAGCTACGGCTTTCGTCCGGGCAGGCGTGCACAGGATGCGGTGTTAGCCGCTCAGTCGTACGTTCAGTCAGGGTGGAGAGTCGTGGTCGATGTCGACCTGTCGAAATTCTTTGACCGGGTCAACCATGACATCCTGATTGACCGCCTGCGGAAACGCATCGATGACGCTGGGATAATCCGGCTAACTCGTGCATATCTGAACAGCGGCATCATGGACAACGGCATGGTGCAGTCGCGCGATGAGGGAACGCCGCAAGGTGGGCCTCTCAGTCCGTTACTGGCCAACGTGATGCTCGACGAGGTGGACAAGGAACTGGAATGGCGCGGCCATCGCTTTGCGCGCTACGCCGACGATGCGAACGTGTATGTGCGCAGCGTGCGGGCGGGCCAGCGGGTGATGGCGCTACTGCGGCGCTGTTATGCCAAGTTGCACCTCATGGTCAACGAAAGCAAAAGCGCGGTGGCTAGCGTCTTTGGCCGCAAGTTCCTCGGTTACAGTCTGTGGGTGGCGCGTGGGGGTGAAGTCAAACGCAAGGTGGCTGAGAAGCCTCTGAAAACGTTTAAGCAACGCATCCGGGAGCTGACCTGCCGTTCTGGCGGGCGCAGCATGCCGGACGTAGTGACACGACTGCGTTCTTATATGCTGGGATGGAAGGGATACTTCCAGTTGGCGCAAACCCCTAACGTATGGCGCAAACTCGATGAATGGCTGCGTCACAGGCTGCGGGCTATCCAGCTAAAGCACTGGAAACGCGGAACCACCATGTATCGGGAACTGCTCAAATTGGGAGCTGCGCCGTCGGTGGCAAAGCGAGTGGCGGCCAACAGCCGTCGCTGGTGGCGCAATAGCGATAAACTGCTTAACAGCGTACTCACTATTGCGTACTTCGATCGACTGGGCGTACCCCGCCTGTCTTGACCTCAACTACTCGAATCGCCCGGTGCGGACCCGCATGCCGGGTGGTGTGGCAGGGGAGCAGCTATCATTAGCTGCCCCCTATGCCGATTTATAGTCTCTGAAATGTCTGCTGCCAAACCCTTGTTTGATCCTCAATCCCTACCGGTCGACGCCATTGCCGGCGAGTCCGCGCTTGGCCATGAACGCATGGTCGCCGAATGGCTGCGCCAACGCTTCGCCAATCCGCCCACCTGGGAACCGGAAGCATCCGAAATGGCCTGGCTGGCACGGCCGAAGATCACCGCCGCTTCGGTGCTGATCCCGCTGGTGCAGCGCCCCGAAGGCCTGAGCCTGCTGCTGACCCAGCGTACCGACCACCTCAGCTCGCATGCGGGCCAGATCAGCTTTCCCGGCGGCCGCGCGGAAGAGGGCGACGCATCGGCAATCGACACCGCCCTGCGCGAAACCGAGGAGGAAATCGGCCTCGGACGCAGCCACATCGACATCCTTGGCGCGCTGCCCGATTACGTCACCGGCAGCGGCTACCGCGTGACGCCGGTGGTGGGCCTGGTGACGCCGCCGTTCGAGCTGGCGCCCGATCCCAACGAGGTGGCCGACGTGTTCGAAGTGCCGCTGCCCTTCCTGATGGATGGCATGAACCACCAGCGCCTGTCGGTCGAACTGCCGGAGGGCGCGGGGCGGCGCCACTTCTACGCGATGGCGTATGGCCGCCACTTCATCTGGGGCGCCACTGCCGGCATGTTGCGCAATCTCTTCCATCTGCTGCGCGCTTAAGAAAGCAATAAGTTTGATTCCGGCACTGCTCTGCGCTATCGTAGCGGGCATTGTTGTATTGCTTCATCACAAAAAGGACGTTTGATGACATTTCTTTCCATTCTGTGCGCCCTGCTCATCGAGCAACTGAAGCCTTTACGCGCAGATAACATGATCTATGCGGAGATCAAGAGCTTCGCCATGCGCGTCGAGCGCTGGTTCAATGCGGGCGACGCCAGCCATGGCCGCCTGGGCTGGTTCCTGATGATGGCCGCGCTGATGGTGCCGACGGCGGTCATTTACTGGGCCCTGATGCGCTACGACCTGATCTTCGCCGCCTTTGCCTGGAACGTGCTGATCGTCTACCTGACGCTGGGCTTCCGTCACTACAGCCACTATTTCACCTCGATCCAGCTGGCCCTCAATTCGGGCGACGAAGCCACCGCGCGCACACTGCTGGCCGAATGGGCGCGCATCGACACGGTGGGCATGGATTCGTCGGAAATCGTCCGCATCGCCGTCGAAAAGGCGCTGGTGACCACCCACCGCAACGTGTTCGGCGTGTTCTTCTGGTTCCTGATGCCGCTCGGTCCCGCCGGCGCGGTGATGTACCGCGTGTCGGAATACCTGGCGCGCGCCTGGAACGAGCCCGAGCACATGCGCAACGAAGCCTTCGGACAGTTCGCCACCAAGGCCTTCTACTGGATCGACTGGGCGCCGGTGCGCCTGACCGCGATCGCGTTTGCCGTGGTCGGCAACTTCGAGGACGCGATCTACGCGTGGCGCAACTTCGCCCACCGCTGGGCCGATGAAGCGCTGGGCATTATCCTGTCGGCCGGCGGCGGCGCGATGGGTGTGCGCCTCGGCACGCCGAACGAGAACGCATCCAAGCCGCTGCCGCTGGACGCCACCACGGTGGACGTGCTGGACGCCGAGGACGAGATCCTGCCGGGCGAAGAGCCTGGCCTGCGCGCGCTACAAAGCACGGTGGGGCTGGTCTGGCGCGCCCTGTTATTATGGATGCTGCTGCTGTTGCTGGCCTCCAGCGCGGCCTGGCTGGGCTGACCCGGACGGATGGGGGGCTGCGCGCCCCTTTGGTGACGTAAATCTCGGCAGCCACTCTTCTATAAGATATAATACTGCCGTTCGGTTCCAGACCCGGCTGACGAGCGCCGGGGATCATCCACGCAGCACTCATGTCCAAGCATCCCTATGGCCGAGTTACCGCAAACCAGGAAAGAACTTGCTGACGAGTTCTTCATTCTCGGCCTGACCAGCGATGGCAGGCAGTTCCGTCCCAGCGACTGGGCGGAGCGGCTGTGCGGGGTCATGTCCTGCTTCCAGCCGGAAGGTTCCGGCGGCCGCCATGCCCACCTGAAGTATTCCCCCTACGTGCGTCCGACCATGCTGAACGGCGTCAAGTCCGTGGTGGTCAACAACGACCTCAAGAAACTCGACGCCCTGGCCTACCACTTTGTCGTCAATTTCGCCAAGGACAACGACCTGCAGGTAGTCGACGCCTGCTTCCTGCCGCTTCCCGGCGAAACCCGGTAGCAGCAGCCCCACAATTACAAACGAGGCATTGAAGCTTTGGCCAGTAGGGGCTATTATGTTGCCTTATTGCACTATTGCGTCACGTCCAAGGTAACCAGGAGTAAGCATGAACGGCAGCAGCAGGATTGGGGGCATTTCGTTTGCGGGCAAGGTGGTGCTGGTCACAGGCGCGGCCGGCGGCATCGGCAGGGCGGCCGCACTGGCCTTCGGCCGCGCGGGCGCCTGCGTCGTCGTTGCCGACACCTCGGTCGACGGCGGCCATGCGACTGCTGCGATGATCGTCGAGGCCGGCGGCAAGGCCCTGTTCGTGCAATGCAACGTCACGCGCGAAAACGAGGTGGAGGCGCTGATCGACAAGACGGTGTCCTACTACGGCAAGCTCGACTGCGCCTTCAACAACGCCGGCGTCGAGGACGAGCACCAGCCGCTGGCCGAGGCCGACGAAGCCCTGTACGACAAGATCATGGCGGTCAACGTCAAGGGCGCCTGGCTGTGCATGAAGTACGAGATCCGCCAGATGCTCAAGCAGGGCGGCGGCGCGATCGTCAACACCGCGTCGGTGGCGGGGCTGGCCGGTGCGCCGATGCGCGCGATCTACGCCGCCAGCAAGCACGCGGTGGTGGGCATGACCAAGACCGCGGCGCTGGAATACGGTCGCCAGGGCATCCGCATCAACAGCGTCTGCCCGGGGCTGGTGGATACGCCGATGCTGGCGCGTTCGTTCAAGCGCGAGCCGGGGCGCGAAGAGAGGATGCTCGAAACCAGCCCGATCGGCCGCATCGGGCAGGCCGCGGAAATCGCCGAGGCGGCGATGTGGCTGTGCTCGGAGCATGCATCGTTTGTCACCGGCCACCAGCTGGCTGTCGATGGAGGCCTGACGGCCATCTGACGACTTAAGGAAGCAGGGCGGATAAGGCGCAGCCGCATCCGCCTGCGTGCGTCCCCGCTCGCTCGGGCTACGCACGTTTCGTAGCCCAAGTCTATGCCAATGGCATCTCGACCCCACCTAATTCAACTCATGAATGGCTCAAACAGAATTGGCCGTCCCCGCCCTACCGTCCGGGGCAAGCGCCCTGAACAGCGTGGTTTGCTCAGCGTCTGTCACGCGACTTCCTGTAGCGTGACGGACGCGAACTCATCCTCTGCACATACGTCTTACTTCTATTCACGAGCCAGCGCGGTTCCGTTGCATCCGAAGTTGCTCTTTTAGCTGAGTAGCCTTGATGTCTCTCAGGCGCTTCTTTTGGAAGTAGGTGGAGAATGCCGGCGACTCGTCTGCCCGCTGAATCCAAATTTTGTGGAGTTCTAACACCGCCTCAAATTCTGGCTCAACTGGGGACAGCTTGCGAAGCATTTGAGCTGCCGATGCAAAGAAAGTGATGAACGGATGTTCGTGCAGTTTTTCTCCGCCCGCATTCAATTCAAATGCTTGTGTCAATGCCTCTTCTCCTTCATGAAAGAATTTCATTGCTTCAGCGTGATTCTTTTCAACAAGTCGAACACAATGACGCATGCAGATTGTCCCTAAACTAGTGTATGCAAATGCATGCCTTTCCAAGGAAAGTGCCTTTTGAGAATAAGAATATGCCTTAGGGAAATTTCCTTCTTGCCGATATTCCAGCAAGGCTCGTTGGTCCCAGTATCTAGAACTCCAGCCAAGTAAATCCTCATGATCTTCATAGAACTGAAGTGCCCGTCCTCGAATACTTGTGGCAACCTGTTCTTGATCCAGAACTTCGCGCAGGATTAGATGTTCAATC
>NZ_QYUP01000009.1 GCF_003590855.1 Massilia cavernae | reverse complement strand
GCCGCAGGCTTCAGTCCAGCGAGCGCGTGTCTACGACGGGATCGCCGGCGACGTGTTATCGGCGGGCTTGTTCCTGAACGAAGCGCGCCTGAAGCTGTTCGACGCGGGATCGACCAGGTCCATCGGACACCACCTGCTCGGGCATGAGGAGGCAAAACTCAGGCAGCTGTTGTCGCCCGGCCTGTACAGGCGTACCAGCCTCGAGTGTGCGCTGGAGCGCCTCGCGCCGGAACTGGCGTGTCACCTGGACAGCCCGAACGCCATCGGTTCCTTCCATTTCTGGAACCGGACGCGGCGCGAAATCGCCCTCGTCCCCTATGGCCTGCTTGGCAAGGTGCCCACGGTTTTCGCTCCCTACCTCGACCACGACCTGTACGACTTCCTGGTTGGCTTGCCTGCGGAAATGCTGCTCGACCATACCTTCCACAGCGACGCCATTGCCCGCGCCTATCCTGGCTACGCCCACCTGCCGTTCGAGGACAAGACGTCGGCTGCCCCGAATGCCTTGAATTTGCACGCGCATTTCGGCCGCAAGGTAGCGTGGCGGCTGCTGTCGCGGCCGTCGTCCCGGATGATCCGCATGCGGTTTGCCATGCCGCGCTCGATCTTCAGCCTGGTCAGCCGCAGGTTCAGTGCGTCCACGCAATGGTATACACCGCTGGCGCTCTACCTCGACCAGCTTGACGGCCTCGGCCGGACTTAGCGCCGCCGTTGTCGGTGGAATTGACAGTGGCCGCCGACGGCGCCATGCCGGTCGGCGCAAGCATTTGATTTACATCAGAATATAAAACGCGGTACGCATCTTGCGTGCACCAAAACGGGAATGGCGGCATCAGGGAGGCTGGGACCATGCAAGAGCAGATCGTAGCGTTATTCGACAAGGTGGCGAGTTACTTTGCCGTCCCTTTCGCCTCCTGGAACAGCTTCCTGGCGGCGATCGGCGGGGTGCCGGATGCGCTGCTCAATATAGGGACCATCAGCGCCTGGCCCTACCTCCTGTCGAGCATGGCGATCGCCTATTTGCTGTATCTGCTGGCGAGGCGCCAGCCGGGAGCCTCGCCCCGTTCGTTCAGGGCATTCGCCTTCCCGCGCGAGGTTTACCGGCATCGCTCCGCGATCGTCGACTACAAATATGTCCTGATCGACCTGACCCTGCAGGGCGTCGTGTATGTCCCGGTGATTGCCGGCTGCACCTGGCTAAGCTACAAACTCGCGCTGAGCCTGAGCGGCGGGGCCGCGGCCAGCGCCGGCGCGTCGCTCAATCCCCTGGCCGACGCCCTGATCCTGACGGTCATTACCTTCATCGTTATCGATTTCGCGACCTTCTTTTCGCATTACCTCATGCACAGGTTCCCGGTGCTATGGTATTTCCACGAGGTCCATCATTCCGCCGAAGTCATGACCCCGGTCACTGTCTTGCGCGTGCATCCGGTCGAGAAGATCTTCAATTCCGCGGTCGGCGCCTTCCTGGGCGGCCTGGGCGCGGCCGCCTACGCCGCCATCGCCGGCCACAAGGTCGATCCGCTCACGGTGATCGGGATCGACATCTTTGTCTTTTACTTCCGCGTGTTCGGCATCCACCTGCGCCACTCCCACATCTGGCTGTCGTACGGGACCTTCCTCAGCCACATCCTGATCAGCCCGGCACAGCACCAGATCCACCACAGTGTCGACCCCAGGCACTATGACAAGAATTTTGGCTATGTACTGGCGATCTGGGATCTGCTGTTCCGCTCGCTCTATGTTCCGCGCCAGCGCGAATCGCTGCAGTTTGGCCTGGCCGGTACCGATCCCAAGGACTACTCCTCGGTCGCGGCCCTGTATATCACGCCATTCCGCAAGGCCATGCGCCACCTGCGCGCGCCCAGGTCCGCCGCCGCGGAGCCCGCCGCTCCGGCCGGCGAGGCAGCGGTGGACTTGTCCGGCCACAAGCTGGTGGCCCCAGACAAGTGAGCGTTTTTAGGTGAGACGGCGTGGCGCGAAGCGGGCGCCCAGGGTCGACACCACCTCGAAATACAGGGGATGCCTGAGTATCCACATGAAGAATACCCAGCCGACGCAGGTGGCTGCGGCGCAGCCGAAGAACAGCGGATGCGGCAAGGCCATGCCCGGCTGGCGCATCAGGACGGTGACGCCGATCGAGGGCGCCAGGCTCAGGCCCGCCACCACGGCGCTGCGCAACAGCCCCCGGCCGAGCGCGCCGAAATCGGTCGGCATGCAGCGCTGCTTGAAGCCGAACCAGTAGGGAACGCTGATGACCGCCACCAGCGTGTAGGCCAGTGCGAACAGCTGCAGGTCGCGATACAGGTATACGACAAGGCACAATGCGGCCGCTTTCAGCGGCTGCATGATTAGTTCCGCAGTCGCAATCAGCTTCGGGTGTCCTCCAGCCATCATGACCGTCGGCGCCAGGCTGATAATCGCGGCGGCCGAGCCGGCCACGCAGAACAAGGGGACCAGGGGGGCCGACAGGTCCCACTGCGGGCCAAACGTCAGCCTCAGCACTTCCAGCGGGAAGATGCCGGCGAAACCATAGAAGGTCCAGGCGATCGCAGTCACGTTGGTGACGCTGGCGACAAACTTCGCCTCGACCGCATCATGGCTGCGGACGGCCTTTGAAAATGCCGGGTAGGCAACGTTGCGCACTGCCCCCATGAAATCCCGGTGGAACAGGTTCATCAGGCCCTGGGCCCGGCTCCAGATCGCCACCGCGTCGAAACTCATGATCTTGCCGACCGCAAGGTCGTTGATATCCGTCGTGATCGACGTAATCACATTGGCAAATGTCAGCGGACCGCCGAAGGCCAGTATTTCGCGCCACTTTCCCAGCCGGGGCTTCAGCAGCCGGGCCGAGGCGCCGGCCAGCAAGATGCCAACTGCGATGATCGCGTTGTTGAGCACAGAACCCCAGGCCAGTGCGTAGGCGCCCGCACCTACCCATGCCATGGCGATGGTTGCCAGGGTCGACAGGAAAGCCCCCGCCAGGTTGATCCGCATGACCGCCTTGAAATTCATTTCCCTGCGCATCAATGCCAGGCAGACTGAATTAAAAGGGAGGATCAGGAAGTTGAGCGCCACGATGCGCGAGATGCTGGCCAGGCTCTGGTCGCCGTAGAAATTTCCCAGCAAGGGAGCAATCCCCTGGATGATCAGGAACAGGCCCAGTCCGAGGATCATTGCCATGCCCCAGGCCGTGGCAATGTACTCGCTGGTCAGGTCCTTCTTCTGGATCAGGAAGCTCACCAGGCCGAAGTCGCGGATCACCTGCGTAATGCTGATGATGGCGAGGGCGACGGAAAACAGGCCGACCTGCTTCGGGGTCAGCAGGCGTGCCAGCACGAAGAACGACACCAGGTTCAGTGCGATTCCGAGGTAGCTCTCGATGAACGAGAACACGATTGCCCTCCGTACGAGCGTCATGAATGCATCTCTCTTTCCGGCGCATCAGTTGGTGGACGGCGGGGGACGGCAGGGGCGGTGCTTCGGAAATGGATCAATACAGGTTCTTCTTCTTCTGTGAATAATATTCGACCCATTGCGGGTACTTTTCCGGCCACAGCCGCACATACCAGCGGCTGGCAACCGTTCCGGCGGCGCGCCACAGGCGCAGTTCCCGGGCGAACGCGTCGCGCGGCGACCGGAACACGTTCAGCGGGTAGCCCAGCAGGTCGGCGGCCAGCTGGCGGAACACCCAGCGCGGCACGCCCAGCAGTTTCGCGACGCCGGCGGCGTCCTCTTCGGGACCGGAAATGCCGGCCTTGAACGACCAGCGCCTGAAGTAGCGCTTGCTCAGCATCTGGGGATCGACCGGCGCCAGCACCACCAGCGCCGGGTCGTAGGCAACCGCCCGCTTCGACTGGACACAACGCATCCCGAACTCGTAGTCCATGTGCCGGAAATGCGCTTCGGAGAACCGCCCTATCCTGTCGAACAAGCTGCGCCGGGCAATCAGGTTGGCGCCTGCCGGTGCATACCCGGCCGGCGGCGACCCCAGCAGCTCGCCGCCCAGGTCGACACCGCCGAGGATGGCAGCCATGCTGTCGGCATACCAGCGCGGAGCGCCCCCCGGCGGCCAGTCCAGCAAGGTCTTGCCGCCCACCAGGTCGAAGCGGAAATCGGCGAACGTGTTGCAGATTCCCGCGATCCAGCCCTGCGGGAACAGGATGTCGTCGTCGGTAAACGCGAGCACGTCCGCGCTGGAGACCGCGATACCGGCATTCAGCGCAAACTGCTTGCCCTGCCGCCGTTCGAACACATAGCGCAAACTGCCGAGGCGCCAGCCAGGGCGCAGGCCGTCGACCGCGCCGGCGGTCCCGTCGGTGGAATTGTTGTCGACAACGATGACCTCGACTTCCACGCCGGGCGGCGCCGCCTGCTGCTGCAGGGACAACAGGGTCTTGCATAAGGACTCCCTGCGGTTCCACGTACAAATAATCACCGCGATGCTGTTCATGACTGTGCTGCGCCCACTTTCCGGTAAATCTCATTATGCCGGTCGAAGCACTCCGACCAGGCGAACTTGCGTGCAAATTGCGCAGCGGCGCGCTTGCGTTCGGCGAACTGTTCGCCCATGTTGGCGGTGCCATCGAGGGCGGCTACCCATGCCTCGCGGTCATGCGGCGGCATCACGATCGCCAGCGGACCGATCAGCTCGGTCAGGCTGCCCACCGGACTGAAGATGACCGGTACCCCGGCCGCCTGCGCTTCCACCGCGGGAAACCCGAAGCCTTCGTACAAGGTTGGATACAGCACCGCCTGCGCGCCCCGGTACAGGGCCCTCAACTGCGCGTCCGACAGGAATTCGGAAAAAATGACGCGTCCGCGCAGGTGCGGCGGCATGTCCGCTTCCGCGCTGCGGCGCGCGGCGCTGCCGAAGCCGCACATGACAAGTTTCAGGTCTTTCTGGCTGCTGGCCGCAAGCACTTCCATGGCCCAGTCGGCGCGCTTGCGTTTCAGCGGCCCGCCGAGGTAGACCGCGTAACGCGCACCGCCGATCTGCTGCTCGAGGCCGGGCGGAACGCTGTCCTGCTCGTCGTTGAAGAATGCCATGTCGATGCCGAGCGGGATCACACTCAGCTTCGGGTCCAGCCACGGCCAGCGCTTCAGGATATCGGTGCGCGAACATTCGCTGATCGTGACCACCGCGGCGCTTTTCTTCAGCGCGGCCGGCATCAGTTTTTCCCAGTAGGTGTACGCACCAAGCGTGTCTGCGCGTTCTTCCCATGCCAGCGTGTCGTGCACCGACACCACCGTCGGTTTCGGCTGCCACAGCGACAGCGCTCCCTCGGTGCAGTGCACCAGGTCGACATCGCGCTGTCGCACGCGCAAGGGCAAACCCAGCTGTTCCCAGGCCTGGAAGCGATCGCCACGGAAACTGAAGATCTCCGTATCGAAGCTGGCGCCTTCCGGGGTCACCATGCCGTAGCGCGGATCGTCGCCGAACAGGCGCCAGTGCATGTCGGGATGTTTCTTGCTATGGCTGACCAGTTCGAAGACATATCGCCCAATGCCACGGATGTGTTCCGTATTCAGGCAGCGCGCCACAATTCCGATTTTTAAGCTCATTTCTTCTCCTTCGATGGCGCCAGCGCCTGGACATAGGACTTGATCAGGACTTTCCATCCCGGCGCGTGGCCGGGATCGGTACGCAGCGCGGCCCAGCCGCCGCGCCGCGCCTGCGCCAGGCTGCCGCCCTGCAGGTGGGCCCCGGCGTAGTCGCTCCAGCTCTTCGACAGCAGGCGGCGCACCGAGGCCTTGTCGGCCTCGCGCCCGTCCGGCGAACGCATGCCCCAGCTGGCCAGCGCGCGCCCGATGACCTTGGCCCGGTAATTGTCGGTCGGCATGGACTTGGTGATACTGGCGGGGTGGATCCGGTATAGCGCGTACGGATGGGCTACCCGGTGGATCGGCGTCACCCGCGAGGCGCGCAGCCACAGGTCGTAGTCCTCGCCGATGCGCAGCGTGGGATCGAAGCCGCCGATTTCCTCGAACAGCGAGCGCCTGGCCAGCACGGTCGAGGTCCAGACCACGCAGTCGAGCAGCAGGTCGGGATAGATCCAGCCGCTGGCGCCGCCCCAGCGCGCGCTGTCGCCGGCGATCGCGGCCAGCTGCTCCAGCTGTTCGCTGGTCGGCAGCGGCGCGGCGCTCGGCCACACCTGCCACGCGGTATAGCTCATGCGGCAGCCTGGCACGGCGTCCATTTGCGCGAACTGGGCCGCGAGCTTGCCGGGCAACCAAATGTCGTCGGCGTCGACGAAGGCGACCCACTCGCCGCGCGCCATGCCGAGCCCGCGGTTGCGCGCCGCCGCCACGCCGGCGTTGACCTGCTGTTCCACCCGCACTTGCGGAAATTCGCGCCGCACCAACGCCACCGAGCCGTCCGACGAACCGTCGTCGACCACGATGATTTCCATGCCGGCCTGGCCCTGCGCCAGCACCGACGCGATGGTCGCGCCGATGTAGCGCTCGGCGTTATAGCAGGGAATGATGACGGAAACGAGCGGCGTGTTCACTGGCGCCTCCCGTGGCGCTGGATCACGCCGCCGAACAGGCGCAGCTGTCCTTCGGTGGTCGCATCCCATCCGAACTGTTCCGCGTAGCGGCGGGTCGCTGCGCGATCCGGGTAATCGGCGCGCAGCGCCGTCACCGCATCGGCCACGCCGCGCGCGCTGCGCTCCTTCATCAGCACGCCGGCCGCGGGCGCCGCCACCACTTCCGGCGTACCCCACACATTGCTGGCGACCACAGGCGTGCCGCAGGCCATCGATTCGAGCAGCACATTGGCCCAGCCCTCGCGGCTGGACGCCAGCACCATGGCGTCGGCGGCGCCGTAGTAGCGGCCCAGTTCCGCCTGCGGCACGGCGCCGAGGAAGCGTACCCGATCGGCCACCTTCAATTCGCGCGCAAGCGCTTCAAGCCGCTGGCGCTCGGCGCCGCTGCCGGCGATCAGCAGGCTCACACCGGGCAGCAGCGCCAGCGCGCCGATGGTCAGGTCGTGGCCCTTGAGGGTGACCAGGTTCCCAACCGACAGCAGCGTAAAACCGTCTATCCCCAGTTCGCCGCGCAGCGCCTGGCGGTCGCCCGGCCGGAAGCGCTGCAGGTCGACCCCGTTGCGCAGCGGCGTGATCTTGGCCGGGTCGGCTCCCAGCTGCACCAGTTCCGTCTTCAGCGCATCGCACACGGTGATCACGGCCGCAGCATTGCTGGCGGCCCACTGGATCATCTTGCGCGGCTCCTTGTACTGCGGGATCAGGCTGATGTCCGAGCCGCGCGCGGTCACCACCACCGGCTTGTTGAAATGCTGCCCCAGCCGCACCGCGGCCACGCCGTCGGGATAGAAATAGTGGGCGTCGATCAGGTCGAAGTCGAAGCCCTCGTCCAGCAGGCGGCCGACGGTGGCGCGCGCCGCGCGTGCCAGCAGCATCGGCGCCGCATTCATGCCGACCTTCGGTATCACCGGATAGCGCGGATGCAGGACGTCGAGGCCGAAGCGCTGCTCGGCCGCCGGCACCCGCGCGAAGTCGCCGTACTGGCCGAAGCGCTTGGCGCTGAACGGGAACCAGGGTACCGGCGCCACCACCCGCGATTCGACCGCGCCGCTGCCGACCAGGTGGCGCAGGCGCGTCTCGACGAAGATCGCGTGGTTGGGCTTGACCGCGTTCGGGAACAGGGTCGTGAAAGTCAGTATCTTCATTGCGTCCGTGGCAGCGATGCGTACACCGCCTTGTAACGTTCCACGCTGGCGGCCCAGTTGCGCTCGCTTTCGACGAAGGCGCGGCCGTTGTCGCGCAGCTGCTGCCAGCGCTCGGGCGCGGCCAACAGCGCCAGCACCTTGTGCGCCAGCGCCTTCGGGTCGCCGGCGCCGAACAGGATGCCGGTCTGGCCATCGTCGATCAGTTCCTTGTGGCCGCCGACGTCGGACGCCGCCAGCAGGCGGCCCTGGGCCATCGCTTCGAGCGGCTTGAGCGGCGTCACCAGGTCGGTCAGCCGCATCTTCATGCGCGGGTAGACCAGCACGTCGACCAGGTCGTAGTAGCGCTGCACGTCGCCATGCGGCACGCGGCCGGTGAAGACCACCTTGTCGGCCACGCCCAGCCGCTGCGCCTGCGCCTTCAGAGCGGCGTCCTGCACGCCGCCGCCGACCAGCAGCAGGCGGATGCCCGGGTTCGTCGCCAGCATGGCGGGCAGCGCGTCGAGCAGGATGTTCAGGCCCTCGTAGGCGTAGAACGAGCCGATGAAGCCCAGCACCTGCTTGCCTTGCAGGCCAAGCTGCGCGGCCAGCGCCTCGTCGCGCGCGCCGCCGGCCTGGAAGTCGGCGACGTCGACCGCGTTCGGGATCACCGTTACCTTGGATGCGGGAATGCCGCGCCCGACGATCTCGGCGCGCAGGCCCTCGCAGATGGTGGTGGCGGCATTCACACGCTTCAGGGCATGGGTTTCCATCGCGCGGGTCAGCCGGTAGCGCAGGCCCCATTCGCGGCTGGTGCCGTGGTCCACCGCCGCGTCTTCCCAGAATGCGCGGATCTCGTACACCACCGGAATACCGAGGCGTTTGCCGACGCGCAGCGCCGCCATCGCATTGAGCACCGGCGAGTGCGCATGGATCACGTCCGGCTTCACTTCCAGCGCCACTTCATGCAGGCGCCTGGCCAGCGTATCGATCACCGCCAGCTGGTCGAACACCGGCAGGCCTGCCAGCACGCCCCTCGATGCAGCGGTGCGGAAGAAACCGAGGCCGTCGACCATTTCGTAAGGCGCGTTCGAGACGCCCTGCTTCGAACCCGTAACGTGGAAGGTCTGCCAGCCCAGCGCACGCTGCTGCTGCAGGATGGCGCGCGTGCGGAAGGTGTAGCCGCTGTGCAGCGGGATCGAGTGGTCCAGCACGTGAAGCACGCGCAATGGCGGCGCTGAGGGCAGGCGGTCGGCGATCGCGTTCATGCCGCGGCTCCTTCCATTTCCTTGCGCAGGAAGGCTTCGAACATCAGCACCGTCCAGATCGGCGAGCTGTAGTCGCGCCGGCCGGACTCGTGCTGTTCGACCATCTCCTTCAGGAAGGACAGGTTGAAGATCCCGGTGGCGGCCAGGTTTGGCCCCAGCAGCGAATCGCGCACGCGCTGGCGCAGCGGGCCGCGGAACCAGGCCGCGAGCGGCACCGCGAAGCCCATCTTCTTGCGATACAGGATATCGTCCGGCAGGTAAGGTTCGAGGCTCTTCTTGAACACATATTTGCCTTCGCCCCCGTTCAGCTTCATCTCCGGCGGCAGGCCGGAAATCCATTCGACCAGCTTGTGGTCCAGCAGCGGCACCCGCACTTCCAGCGCATGCGCCATGCTGGCGCGGTCTACCTTGGTCAGGATGTCGCCCGGCAGGTAGGTTTTCATGTCGAGGTACTGGATCATCGACAGCGGCGCGTCGGTCGGCGACTTTGCAGCATGGCCCTGCATCACCTCGATCGCGCGATAGCCCTGCAGGCGGGTGCGGAAGGAATCCGAGAACAGGCGGGCGCGCATCGCGTCCGACATGATCGACACGCCATGGAAGTAGCCCTCGACCAGGTCGCGCGCCAGCGCTTCGAAGGTGGTCTTGGCGCGGAACACGCGCGGCGCCCAGTCGGCCTTCGGATAGTACTTGCCGAGCGGGCCGAACACCATCTTGCGCAGCGCAACCGGCACGCGCGAGCGCACGCTGTCTTCCGCCATCGCATAGCGGTAGCGGCGGTAGCCGGCCAGGTTTTCGTCGCCGCCGTCGCCCGACAGCGCCACCGTCACGCGCTTGCGCGCCAGCTGGCACACGCGATAAGTCGGGATCGCCGAGCTGTCGGCATACGGCTCGTCGTACAGGTCGGCCAGGATGTCGAGCAGCGCATAGTCGTCGGTGTCGACGGTGTCGGTGTGGTGGTGGGTCTGGTACTGGCGCGCCACCTTTTCCGCATACTCCGATTCGTCGAAGTCCTTGTGGTTGAAGGCGATCGAGCAGGTGTTGACCGGCTCCTTCATCAGGCCCGCCATCATCGCCACGACCGCCGACGAGTCGACCCCGCCCGACAGGAAGGCGCCGAGCGGCACTTCGGCCTTGAGGCGGATCCTGACCGCTTCGCGCAGGCGCACTATCAGCTCCCCTTCCGCGTCGCGCTGGGTCATCTTCTCGTGCAGCTTGAACGGCACGTCCCAGAACTGGCGCGGCTGCGGAATCGGCTGGCCGACTTTGATGGTCAGGCAGAAGCCCGGCGCCAGCTTGAAGGCGCTGGTGTAGATGGTCTTCGGTTCCGGCACGTAGCCGTAGGCGAAATAGTCCTCGACCGCGCGCGGGTCGATGTCGCGCGGCAGGCCCGGGTGGGCGCGCAGCGACTTCAGCTCTGAGCCGAAGATGAACATACCGTCCGGCAGCAGCGCGTAGTAGAACGGCTTGACGCCGAGGCGGTCGCGCGCCATGAACATGGTCTGCTTCGTGCGGTCCCACACGGCGATGGCGAACATCCCGCGCAGGCGGTGCACGCATTCCTCGCCCCAGGCTTCCCAGGCATGCACGATGGTTTCGGTATCGCTCTTGGTGCGGAACACATAGCCGAGCTGCTGCAGTTCCCCGGTCAGCTCGGGGAAGTTGTAGATCTCGCCATTGAACACCACCCCGACGTCGCCCTCGGCATTGAACATCGGCTGCTGGCCGGAGAGGATGTCGATCACCGACAGGCGGCGGTGGCCGAAGCCCACGCCCGGCTCGGTGTACACGTCGCCTTCGTCCGGGCCGCGGTGGTGCTGGGTCTCGTTCATGCGCCTCACCAGCTCCGGGTCGATCTCGCGCGAACCGCGCGTATCAAGAATGCCGACTATTCCACACATGATTTCACGACCTTCCTGTATTGTTTTTTACGTTCGCACAGCGTGTCGTAAAGCGACTGGTAGGCGGCCACCATGGCCGTCATATTGTAATGGCGCTGCAGGCGTTCGCGCCCTGCCCTGCCGTGCTCGCGCGCCAGTTCCGGCGACGCGGCGTAGCGCGCGATGGCCGCGGCCAACGCTTGCGGGTCGGACGGCGGCACCACCGTGCCGGTCACGCCGTCGTCGACCACCTCGGGAATGCCGCCGACGCGGGTGCCCACCACCGGCAGGCTGCTGGCCATCGCTTCCAGCGCCGAACCGGGCGTGCCTTCCGCGATCGAGGACAGCACGAAAATGTCGAAGCCGCGCAGGATGTCGGCGACGTCGGTGCGCGCGCCCGGCAGCCACACCAGGTCGGCGATTCCGGCCTGCGCGGCCTGGGCCCGCACCGCCTCCAGCAGCGGGCCGGCGCCGACGATGGCCAGCCGCAGCCGGCCTTGCAGCTCCGGCATGCGTTCGCGCAGCGCGACGAAAGCGCGCACCAGGGTGGCGTGGTCCTTGACGTCCTGGACCCGGCCGACGGTGCCGATCACGATCGCATCGTCAGCGAACGGGCTGGTGGCGGCGCCCTCGCGGTTGAAGCGGTCGGCGTCGATGCCGTTGGCCAGCAGGCAGCTCTTGTTTTCCGGGACCCCGACCACGCGCCGGCTCCAGGCCAGCATGTCGGCCGAATTGGCGTAGCAGCAGTCGTAGAACGGCACCATCAGGCGGCGCAGCAGCTTGTGCTTGCGGTTGCTGCCGTCAGGGTCGCTTGCATCGCGCCCGTGCATGCCGTTGACGCGCACCGGCACACGGGCCAGCAGCGCCGCCGGCGCATATTCCACCGCCGCCAGGTTGTAGGTATGGACGATCGTCGGTTGCAGCTTGCGCAGCAGCTTCCACAGCGCCAGGTGGGTGCCAAGGGACATGCCGGGCTGCTTGCCCAGCGCGTGCAGTTCCACCCCGGCCTTCGTAATCTTGTTCGCAAAGTCGGTATAGCCGGTCAGGCACACCACCGCATGGCGGTAGCGCTCGGCCGGCATGCGGTTGATGCGCTCGACCAGCAGCGTCTCCAGTCCGCCGAAATCGAGGCGGTAGATCAGGTGCACAACCAGCGGAATGTCGTTCATGGCTTCTGTACCGCTCAGGGGCGCCTCACCGCTTCGCCGCATCCAGCGCGGCATCGATCGCGCCAATGTGCGTGGCAAGGAAGGCGCGCATCGCGGCGCGCGCTTCGTCCGGCTGCTCGCCATATGGCGCGGACACCATCACCACGGCGCCATCGTCGCCGCGCAGCATCAGCTTCATCTTCGCCTGCATCAGCTTGCCCACATAGCCGTTGAGCACCGGCTGGCCGTCGATCGACATCCAGTGCCAGACCAGGAAATTGCCGCGGGCGCCGCGCATCAGGTGTTCGCGCACTTCCAGCTGGCGGGTCCCGAGGTCGACGCTGCGGCGTCCCGCGCTTACTTCGTGGGCCGGATCCTTCTCGCCCGCCATGATGTTCACGGAGCTGATCAGGGCCTTGGCGTTTTCCTGGTTGCGGTAGTACAGCACGTCGAGGGCGACGTCATGCCCGTCGGCGCCGCGGTAGACGGTGTCCAGGCGCGCGTCCGGCGCCATGTAGCGCGGCTCCCATCCGGAGAACGGCACGCCCGGCGCCCACGAGGAGGCGACCTGGTCCAGCCTGACCGGCGCCGGGTTGATGCTGGCGCGGTCGATGGTCCAGGCCAGCAGCGGCCACACCGCGCTGACCGCCACCACGGCGGCGGCTATTTTCAGCAGTTGTGCATGGCCGGTGCCGACCTGGGCCGCGGCCGGCATTGGCGCGGCCGCCTTGTCGCCGTCTTCGCGCCAAAAGCTGCCGATCCAGAACATCAAGAACATGACGATGCCGAAGAACACCCAGCCGTAGATCAGGTGGTCGACGCCGACCGCCAGCTTCATGCCGCTGGTGTGGCCGATCATCACGATCATGTAGGCGCGCAGGCCGTTGGCGATGATCGGC
>NZ_QYUP01000080.1 GCF_003590855.1 Massilia cavernae | reverse complement strand
CTGCGTCGTAGAATGCCTGGCCTTCGGCTTCGATATAAGGGATGCCCCACTTCTTGCAGGTGCGCTCCACTGCATTCATGACAACTTCCTTGTACGGCTTCCATGGATCCAGGACTTCGTCCAGGCGGTAGGCGGCGAAGTGCAGGATGAACTCGGCCATGCGGTCGGCGGGCACGCGGTCGGCGAACATTTCGCGCGCCATGTCCGCCATGCGGAAGCGGGTCAGGGTGCCGTAGCAGTCGAAGGTGATGTACTTGGGCCTCAGGGTGCTCATTGTGTTTGTTCCTCTGGTCGTCGGTGAACCCGGCAGCATGCGGGGCGCGGAAAAAGTGTGAATCGTGGCTCCCGCCGCGATGGCGTTCCGGAGCTCGTTTTCTGAGAGTCATTACAACACGCCCGGTACGCCGAATTATCCTGTTTTGCTGTGCGGCCGAGACAGAAACGACGGTTTTTGCGTTGTCATTCAGCACACCTTGCTGCGCCTCCTGCGGGCGCCCCGTACCCCCGCGCCGCCCCTGGTTTCCCCTCTATGCGCGAGTAAGCACTATCTGTCGCCCAGTCCCAAAGTACACCAGCTTGCGCCATTATGGCCACCTATGACCACATTTTATGCTGCGCTGCCGGACGTAGTATCGATACATCCGATTTATACAATAAAGGAGCAATCGATGGACGGTTTGAACCCGGATGCAGTGAACGCCCGCGGCGCGCATTTTATTGGCGGCCGCCTTGTTGAAGACCAACACCAGATGGATGTGCGGCGCCCGTCCGACAACCGCACCTACGGCGGTCTGCCGGTGGCAGATGCGGAGATGGTCGACCGTGCGGTGCAGGATTCCTGGGCTGCGTTCAGGAACAGCAACTGGGCGCGCCAGGCGCCGCGCGACCGCGCCCGCGTGCTGCGCCGCTGGGCGGAGCTGATCGAAACGGACGTGGCCCACCTGGCGCCGCTGGAAGCGGTCGGCTCGACCCGCCCGATCCGCGACGCTGCCGCCTGGGACGTACCGTTCACCGCCGAAGGTATCCGCTTTTTCGCCGAATTCGCCGACAAGGTGGGCGGCGAGGTGGCCGCCACCGGCATCGACACCCTGGGCATGACGGTAGCCGAACCGTATGGCGTGATCGCCGCCATCGCGCCGTGGAACTTCCCGCTCGTGATGGCCTCATGGAAGATCGCGCCGGCCCTCGCCGCCGGCAACGCGGTGGTGCTCAAGCCTTCCGAGCTGACCCCGTACTCGGTGCTGCGGCTGGCCGAACTGGCGATCGAGGCCGGCATGCCGCCCGGCATCTTCAATGTCGTACAGGGCGACGGCCAGGTGACCGGCGACGCGCTGGTGCGCCATCCGCGCGTGTCCAAGGTGACGTTTACCGGTTCGACCCGCACCGGCGCTGCCATCATGGCCGCCTGCGCGCAGTCGGGCACCAAACCGGTGACGCTGGAACTGGGCGGCAAGAGCCCGCAGCTGGTGTTCGCCGACGCCCCCGACCTCGACAAGACCGCGCGCAAGATCGCCGCGGCCATCGCCGGCAACGCCGGGCAGGTCTGCGTGGCCGGCTCGCGCCTGATCGTCGAGCGCCCGGTCGCCGAACGCCTGATGGACGGCATCGCCAGCGCCTTCGCCGCGCTCAAGGCCGGGCCGACTTGGCAGGCCGGCAACACACTGGGACCGATCATCCGCCCGGCCGACGCCCACCGCATCGACGGCGTGGTACAACGCGCCGTGGAGGCGGGCGCGAAGCTGGTGGCGGGCGGCGGCCTGGCACAGGTGGAAGGAGAGGGCGGCTTCTACCAGCCGACCATCCTGTCCGGCGTGCACAGCGAGATGGAAGCGGTGCGCGACGAGATATTCGGGCCGGTTCTGACGGTGCAGGCCTTCGACAGCGAGGACGAGGCGCTGTCGCTGGCCGACCATCCTTCCTACGGCCTTGCGGCCGGCGTGCACACCGCTGATATCGGGCGCGCGCTGCGCTGCATGCGCCGCATCGAGGCGGGCACGGTCTGGATCAACCGCTACGGCCGCACCGCCGACTTCGTGATCCCGACCGGAGGCTTCAAGCGCTCGGGCATGGGCAAGGACCTGGGCCGCCAGGCCTACGAAGCGAACTTGCGTTTCAAGAGCGTGCTGGTGGACTTCGCGCGCGACCAATAAGGGGCATTCGCGCACGGCGGCGGTGCGGCCCGCACCGGCGCCGTGCGCAGTGGACGGGGGGAGCAAGCTATGCGGTTTGGATGCCTGAAAACCACCGTTTGTGTTTTGTGACAGGAGTATTACAGGATAAATACGCCAAGTGCCTATGTTGTAATCAATACCAGAGACGACGATGAAACGCAGCAAGTTTCGCATCGTCGCCAGGTTCTGCAGCACTTCTGATCGACTTACAAAAGACCTATAGGAGTTTTCCATGCATCCGTCTCGCCACTGCACCCTGGCGCTGTTCCTCGCAGCTACCTACCCCCTGGCCGCCTATTCTGCGGAGCCCGAGGGGGGCGCCGCAACCGCGGTAGCCGCCACCGCCGTGGCCGGCGAGGCGGCGGCTGCCGCCGGCGACGCGCCAGTGCCGAAGAAGGACGTCGTCGAGATCAAGGCGGCGCGCCAGAACTACCGCGCACTGTCGGCCACCGGCGCCACCAAGACCGACACCTTGCTCAAGGACCTGCCGCAAAGCGTGCGCGTGCTGACCAGCGACCTGTTGAAGGACGTCGGCGTGATCGACCTGGCCGGCGCCCTCGACCTGTCGAGCGGCATCTCGCGCCAGAGCAACCTGGGCGGCCTGTGGGACAGCTATGCGATGCGCGGCTTCACCGGCGACCCTAACTTCGGCTCCGACTACATGGTCAACGGCTTCAGCTCCAGCCGCGGCTATAACGGCCTGCGCGATTCGGCCAGCACCCAGAGCGTCGAAGTGCTGAAAGGACCGGCATCGGCCCTGTATGGCCGCGGCGAGCCTGGCGGCACCGTCAACATCACCACCAAGAAGCCGCGCTTCAAGCCGGAGTATTCGATCGAAGGCTCCGTCGGCAGCCACAACATGCGGCGCGGCGCGGTCGACCTGACCGGCCCGGTGACCGACACCATCGCCTACCGCCTGAATGCCGCCCACGAGCAGGGCGACAGCTTCCGCGACACGCTGCACTACAAGCGTTCGTTCATCTCGCCGTCGTTCGTCTGGCTGCTGGGCGACTCGACCACGATTTCCTACGAAGTCGAGGCATCGAAGCAGGAAACTCCGTTCGACCGCGGCGTGGTGGCGGTGAACGGCGTACTGGGCCTGGTCCCGAATTCGCGCTTCCTGGGCGAGCCGGGCGACGGTCCGATCACCATCGAATCGCTCGGGCAGCAGCTGTTCATCGAACACCAGTTGAACGACGACTGGAAAGTGCAGACCGGCGTGTCCTACCGCGACAGCTCGATGGAGGGCTTCTCGACCGAAGCGAACAACCTGCTGGCGGACGGCCAGACCCTGCGCCGCCAGCGCCGCCACCGCGATTTCTCGGCCACCGACATGTCCGGCCGCCTGGAAGTGCTGGGCAAGTTCAGCATCGCGTCGATGGCGCACAGCGTGCTGTTCGGCGTGGACGGCTACAAGTTCGACGACACCCGCCTGCAGCTGCGCCGCAATCCTTCGGCCACCAACCCGTACTCGATTAACATCTACAACCCGGTGTACGGCGGCGTCGCCGACCCGCTGGCGGTGTCGATCAACACGGTCGAGGAACAGACCTCGCACGGCTTCTATGCCCAGGACCAGATCGACCTGTCCGAGCAGTGGAAGGCGATGGTGGGCGTGCGCTACGACAGCTACGACCAGACCGTCACCAACCGCCGCTTCGCCGTGTCGAATTCCCAGTCGCTGTCGGCCACCAGCCCCCGCGTCGGCGTGGTCTACCAGCCGACCAAGGAGATTTCGCTGTACGTGACCGCGGCCAAGGGCTTCCGCCCGAACAGCGGCATCAGCATCGACAACAAGGCCTTCCCGGCCGAGGAAAGCAAGTCCTACGAAGTCGGCGGCAAGCTCGAAACCGCCGACGGCAAGATCATCGGCACGCTGGCGGTCTACAAGATCTCGAAAGAGAACGTGCTGACGACCAATCCGGTGAATACCGACTTCTCGATCTCGGCGGGCGAAGTAGGCAGCAAGGGCGTCGAACTGGACGTATCGGGCGAAATCTGGAAAAACGTGCGGATGTCGGCGGCCTATGCCTACACCGATGCCACGGTGACGAAAGGCGACAACACCATCAAGACCGGCGCCCAGTTCCCAAACGTGCCGAAACACAGCGGCAGCGCCGTGGTCACCAGGATGTTCAAGATCGGTGACGCCAGCGCCTCGCTCGGCGGCGGCTTCATCTACGTCGGCGAACGGCTTGGCGACGTTGCGGCTACCACCAGCTTCCGCCTGCCTGGCTACACGACCGCGCGCCTGATCTCGTCGTACTCGCCGACCAAAAAGCTGCGCCTGTCGCTGAACGTCGACAACCTGTTCGACAAGGAGTACTACGCAAGTTCGTACAGCCAGGTGTGGATCGCGCCCGGTACAGCACGCACCGTCGTCTTCAACGCGCAGTACAAATTCTAAGCAGTGCATACCCTGGAGGAGGAAAGTATGAAGAAAGCAATGAAACTGGCGGTGCTGGCAGCCGTGGCGGGCAGCCTGCTGTCGGCAACCGCGGCCCACGCCCATGGCATCTGGTTTGCGCAGCGTGCCACCCAGCTTGGACTGCTGTACGGCGTCGGCGCCGATGATCTCGATATCGTCAAGCGCCAGTCGATGGTGACCAGCATCGCCGGATACGACGCTGCCGGCAAGCAGGTGCCGACTTCGCTGCAGGCCGATGGCCGCCTGCTGCTGGTGAATACCGAGAACCAGCCGGCGGTGGTGGCTGCGGTGCTCGACAACGGCACCTGGAGCAAGACGCCGGACGGCAAGTGGCACAAGAAGGGAAAGGACGAAGTGCCGACCGCGGTGATCAGTGAACGGACCATCAAGTACGGGGTGCACCTGCGCGCACCGCTTGCGCAGCCGCTGGGCGCCTTGCCGGGCCAGACCCTGCAGGTGGTTCCGGTCGATGCCGCCTTGCCGGCCTTGATCGGCCAGCCGATCAAGCTGCGCGTCCTGTACAAGGGCCAGCCGGTTGCCGGCGCCAAGGTGCTGCATGACTTCATCAACGATCCGGACGGTACGCCGGTCCTGAGCGGCGCCGACGGCACCGTGACGCTGAAAGTGCGCAACCAGGGGCTGAACGTGATCGTCGCGGTGTTCGATTCGGGCACCGAAGAGCCAAGCAAGTACAACAAGATCGAACACCTGGCGTCGCTGTCGTTCGTGCTGGCGCACGCGCCGGAATAACAAGGAGATCCGCATGAAGAAGGTAATAGCTGTATTGGTGATGTGTTCCGCCACGCTCGGCATGGGCGCTGCCCACGCCCACGGCACCCCGACCCCGAACCACGGCGGCGTGGTGCAGGCGGTCGGCGAAACCTGGCTCGAGCTGGTGGCGAAATCCGGCGCGGTCGAACTGTACGTGGAAGACGACGGCGAGGCGATGGACAGCGCGCCGATGTCGGGCAAGGTCACCGTCGTCGACGGTGCGAAGAAGTCCGAATACACGCTGAAACCGGCCGGCGGCAACAAGCTGGAAGCGGCGGGTGCGGTGGTGCCGAAGGGCGCGAAGGTGGTGACGGTGCTCGTCATGGCCGACAAGAAGACGAAGGTCGCCGCGACCTTCACGCCGCAATAAGTTGTAGCGCGGGGCAGTCCTTGCCCCGCGCATGATTCACGCTATAATCAAACGATGTTCAAACGCTGCCTCATGTTGATAGCACTCGCATTCACGCTCCAGCTCAGCTGGGGTATGGTGAGCGCCTATTGCATGCATGAGTCAGGGCAGGCCAGCGAACATTTCGGGCACCACCAGCACACGCACAAATGCACCACCGCTTCGGCGGATGACGACCAGCCGTCGCCGTCCAAGAAAGCAGCGTCGCATCCGGATTGCGCCACCTGCACCCACGGTCCCATGGCCGCGTTTGCATGGACCCTCGAAGTGGCCCACCCCTCTCCGTCGAACTACGCACACGCTTCCCCGCTGCGCGAGCAGCCCGCGCCCTATCTCGGGTCGCCCGAACGCCCCCAGTGGCGCGCCGCCGCCTAGTTCGGCGACCGTCCTCCCGTTACCTTCGATTTCTTTCTTCGTTACGTAGACGCGCAGGCGCCGCCGGATTTTCCTCGTCAATCTTTGGAGAATTCGATGCCTTACATTTTTGCGCCCCTTGCGCTGGCTTTGCTATTGGCTCATCCGGCACTCGCCGCGGAGCCGGCTGCCGCGCCTGCGCCGCTCACGCTGGACGCCGCGCTCGGCCTGGCGCTTCAACACAACCCCGTACTGACGGCCGCGACCCACGAAGTCCATATCGCCGCCGGCCAGCGCGACCAGGCCGCTGCAATCCCCAACCCCGAAATGTCCTTCCTGAGGGAAGGCTTTGAAAGGGAGGGCCGCACCACGACCGTGATGGTCAACCAGGTCATCGAACTCGGTGGCAAGCGCGGTGCGCGCGTCGCCGTGGCGGAGCTCGACGGCGCGGCCGCGTCGGCGGAACTGGCTGCTGCGCGCGGCAAGGTGCGGGCCGAGGTCATGACAGCCTTCTTCGACGTCCTTGCCGCCCAGGAGCGGATGAAGCTGGCCGAGGCATCGAGGGAGCTGGCCCAGCGTGCCACCGGCGCGGCGGCGCGCCGGGTCGCCGCCGGACGGATTTCTCCGGTCGAGGAAACCCGCGCCCGCGTTGCCGAAGCAAACAGCAAGATCGAACTGAACCAGGCCGGCAGCGAGCTGGAAGCCGCGCGGCGCCAGCTGGCTGCTACCTGGGGCAGTGGGGCTCCGTCGTTCGGCGCGGTGGAAGCGTCGGCATCGACGGCGCCCGCCCGCCCATCAGCCGGGGAACTTGCCGGCATGCTGGCGCAGGCGCCACAGCTGGTCCTGGCGCGCCTTGAGGTGGATCGCCAGCAGGCGCGCGCCGACCTGGAGCGCCGCCGCCGGGTGCCCGACCTGACCCTCAGCCTGGGCTCGAAGCGGGACGAACAATTCGGGCAGCGTCAGGCCGTGGTCGGCGTGTCCCTGCCGATTCCCTTGTTCGACCGGAACCAGGGCAACATGGCCAGCGCCTTGCGCCGTACCGACAAGGCCCGCGACGAACTGGCGGCGCTCGAGAACCGGCTGGCGCTCGATGTCGCCCAGGCTTCGCTGCGGCTCGCCTCGGCGGAGACTGAACTGAACATCATCCGTGGCGAGATCCTGCCCGCCGCGCAAAGCGCACACGACGTCGCGGTCAAGGGCTTTGAGCTTGGCAAGTTCAGCTTCCTCGACGTCCTCGACGCGCAGCGCACCCTGTTCCAGGCCCGGACGCAATATGTGCGGTCCCTCGCGGAATTGCATCGCGCCGGCGCCGACATCGAGCGCCTGCTGGGCCGATCCGCTTACAAGATGCCATCCGCACCAACATCCTAAAGTACCAGGAGTACCGAATGCAAAAACCAGACAAGAAACAGTCCATCGCCATCGCGATGGTGCTGATCGTGACCGCGCTGCTGGCAGCGCTGATCCTCACCCAGGGCCGCGCAACGCCGGGCGGCGAAGAGGCGGGCCATGGCGAGCATGCGGAGGAGGAATCGCACGAGGGCCCCGGCCACGGCGAGCCCGACGAGCATGACGAGAAGCCAGCCGCTGCCTACAAGCGGGGGCCGCATGGCGGCAAGCTGTTTGAACAGGGGGGCTACGGGGTCGAGCTGACGATCTATGAACAGGATGCGGAGCCGGAGTTCCGGGTCTACACCTACCAGGACGCCAAGCCGCTCGACCCCGCTGCGTCGCGCGTCGACGTTACCGTAGAACGCCTGGGGCGCGCGCCGCAGCGCTTCACCTTCCGGAAGGAGGGGGCCTACCTGAAGGGCGACGCCGTGGT